>DASTVL010000189.1:0-13625 GCA_035759115.1 Solirubrobacterales bacterium
GGCGTCGCGGCGCGGGATGCGGCGCTCGCAGCCGAACCGGGGCGGGCGTGTGGTGCGGTGGAGCTCTCCATTGGCTAGGTGTGACTTCGCTGTGCTTGCGGGACGGCTTCGGGCTCGCGCGGGCGGGAAGCCGTGCAGGTACGACTTGAAAAATAGAGGTACAGGGCGGAAAACTCCATGACTTTCCTCAAATCGACAACGAGTGGGACGCGCTCAAGCTCGCAACCGCACTTGCATCGCCGCTATTGAGGGGCCTGCTCGGACGAATATTCGAACTGATTGCGCGCCGCGGGCCCGTCCGGGTCAGTGCGCCTCGTCCGACGCGTGCGCCGGCGGCCGCGACTCCTCCGCCAGCGAGGTGATCTCGAGCTGGCCGTGGGCGGCCACTTCGAGCACCTCGGTCGCCTCCTCGGCCGAGCGCGCGTAGAGCTCGACCAGCATGTGGACGACGATCCGCTCCTCCTCGTGCTTGTGGAAGCGCACGTGGGCGAAGAACTCGCGCACGCCGGCCTCGCCGAAGGCGCCGTAGGCGAGCAGCTCGGCCGCTTCCGGGCCGGCGCAGCTCTCGATCCGGTCCTGGTCGACGGTGACCGTGCAGGAGGCGACCCAGGGCGTGCCGGCGACCATCCGCTCCCAGCGGTCCTCGATCGGCACGACGCGGTCGTCCTGGAAGGTCAGGTGGGGCTGGTCGTGCATGCAGTCGAGGCACTGCACGGCGACTTCCTGCACTTCGTCGATCCCCTCGGCGGGGATGCCCGTCTCCGGGTCGATCCGCCGGATCGCGTCGTAGTGCAGCTGGATCTCGAGGTTCTGGGACCAGCAGCGGTAGTAGCGCAGCCAGGCCGAGCGGTCCCCGTTGAGCTCGCTCATGCCTGCATTGTGGCGCGGCGGGCGCTTCGGCGCTGTGCAACGGCGCTCAAGCGGCGGCGGCTGTGGCCCGCTGCTCGACCAGGTCGGCGATCTCACCCATGATCTTGTTGATGTCGAAGTCCTTGGGCGTGTAGACGCCGTCGACGCCGGCCTCGCGCAACCGCTTCGCGTCGGCGGGCGGGATGATGCCGCCGGCGACCACTGGAGCCTCGACGCCCTCCTCGCGCAGCATGCGCACGACCTCGGGCACCAGCTCGAGGTGGGAGCCGGAGAGGATCGAGAGGCCGATCACGTCGACGTCCTCCTGCAGCGCCGACTCGGCGATCTCCTCGGGGGTCAGGCGGATGCCCTGGTAGATCACCTCCATGCCGGCGTCGCGGGCGCGCAGGGCGATCTGCTCGGAGCCGTTGGAGTGCCCGTCGAGGCCGGGCTTGCCGACGAGGATCTTGATCCGGTGGCCGATCCGCGCGGAGACCTCGTCGACGCGGGCGCGGATCGCGGCCAGCTCGTCGGGGTGGCCGGGCGGCGCGGCGCCGTCGACCCCGGTCGGGGCGCGGTAGGCGCCGAAGGCCTCGCGCAGCACCTCGGACCACTCGCCGGTCGTCGCGCCGGCCTTGGCCGCAGCGATCGTCGCCGGCATCACGTTGGCGTCGGTGTCGGCGGCGACGCGGCCGAGCTCCTCCAGCGCCGCGCGCACGGCGCCCTCGTCGCGCTCGGCCTTCCAGCGCTCCAGCGCCTCGACCCGTTCGCGCTCGACCTCCGGGTCGGGGGTGAGGATGCCGCCGTCGGCGCCCGCGGTCAGCGGCGAGTCCTCGCTCTCGCGGTAGGCGTTCTGGCCGACGACCACCTGCTCGCCGCTCTCGATCCGGGTGACGCGCTCGCGGTGCGACTCGACCAGGCGCGACTTCATGTAGGGGACGGCGGCGACCGCACCGCCGTGCTCCTCGACCACGGCCATCTCGGCGCGGGCGCCCTCGCTCAGCTCCGCGACCAGGCCGTCCATCACGACCGAGCCCTCGAACAGGTCGGGGTACTCGAGCAGGTCGGTCTCCTCGGCCAGCACCTGCTGGATGCGCAGGCTCCACTGCTGGTCCCAGGGGCGGGGCAGGCCCATCGCCTCGTTCCAGGCGGGCAGCTGGATCGCGCGGGCGCGGGCGTCGCGGCTCAGCGTGACCGCCAGCGCCTCGAGCACGATCCGCTGGATGTTGTTCTCCGGCTGCGCCTCGGTCAGGCCGAGCGAGTTGACCTGCACGCCGTAGCGGAAGCGCAGCATCTTCTCGTCGCTGACGCCGTAGCGCTCGCGCCCGATCTCGTTCCACAGCGCGCCCATCGCGCGCAGCTTGGCGACCTCCTCGACCAGGCGGATGCCGGCGTTGACAAAGAAAGAGATGCGGCCGAAGACCTTGGCGAAGTCCTCGTCGGCGACCTGGCCGCGGGCCTTGACTTCGTCGAGCACGGCGATCCCGGTCGAGAGCGCGTAGGCGATCTCCTGCACCGGCGTCGCGCCGGCCTCCTGCAGGTGGTAGCTGCAGATGTTGGTCGGGTTCCAGCGCGGCGCCTCGTTGACGGTGAAGGCGACCATGTCGGCGATCAGCCGCATCGAGGGCTCGGGCGGGAAGGCGTAGGTGCCGCGCGAGAGGTACTCCTTGATGATGTCGTTCTGCGTCGTCCCGGTCAGCTCGGCGCGCTCGACGCCGTTCTCCTCGGCGACCGTGACGTAGAGGCCGAGCAGCCAGGCCGCGGTGGCGTTGATCGTCATCGAGGTGTTCATCTGGTCGAGCGGGATGCCGTCGAGCAGCTGCAGCATGTCGCCCTTGTGGGCGACCGAGACGCCGACCTTGCCGACCTCGCCGCGGGCGAGCACGTGGTCGGGGTCGTAGCCGGTCTGGGTCGGCAGGTCGAAGGCGACCGAGAGCCCGGTCTGGCCCTTTTCGAGGTTCTTCCTGTAGAGCTCGTTCGAGCGGCGCGCGTCGGAGTGGCCCGCGTAGGTGCGCATCACCCACGGCCGGTCGCGCTCGGGCAGTCTGTGCTCGGACATCCCCTGGATCTTATTTGGCCGGGCGGGAAAGACGGCGTTCATCGGTCACGCTGCGCATCTTTCGCCCGCTTTCGTGTTTAGGCTGCGGAACGATGAAGGTACGGATCGCAGTCATTTCGACGGGCCTGCTGGCGGTGCTCGCGCTGGCGGCAGGCGCCGGCGCGGCCCTGATCGGCGTCTACCGCAGCAACATGGACTCGGCCGGCCTGCGCGGTCAGATCGTCAAGCTCAGCGGCGCCCGCTGCAAGAGCGGCGGCTCCGAGCAGGCCTTCCGCATCTACGTCGGCAAGCGGACCAAGGAATGCGCCTACCGCACGCCGGTGATCGGGCGCGACCTCGAAATCGCGGCGACCGGTCGCCTGCTCCAGGGCACGCCGAAAGCTGTCCAGCGCCGCGCCTTCCTGACGCTCAACCTGCGCGCCGGCGGCGCCGGCGCGCGCTACCAGCTGCTGCTCTTCCCGCTGCAGCGCAAGGTGCAGCTGCGCCGCGTCACCACCGACGGCAAGATCGAGTACATGCACGTCGAGCGCGGCGTGCGGGCGAAGGGCGTGAACCAGGCCAACGTGATGCGCCTGCGCGCCTTCAACGTGACCCGCGGGCCGGAGAAGGGCAGCTGCCGCATCCTCGCTTTCGTCGGCAAGCAGCTCGTCGCCGACGTCTCCGACCGGGCGGCCGGTCAGCTGCAGGGCCGCACCTCGGGGTTCGGCCTGGGCGCGGCGGGCAACGCCAAGGGCACCCTCGGCAGCTTCGACGACGTCGTGGTCCGCGTGCCCAGCCCCTATTAGATCAGCGGTCCGGTGCATTTCTGCACATAATGCGGCCGATGTCGACGACGATCGAGAAACCGCGTGAGGCCGGCCCCGACGCGGGGCTGGGCGGCAACTGGCGGGTGATCGTCTGCAACGACAACCACAACACCTTCGACCACGTCGCCGAGACCCTCGCCCGGGTGCTGCCCGGGATCAGCCTCTCCCGCGGCCACGAGATCGCCGAGACGATCCACAACAGCGGCCAGGCGATCGTCTGGAGCGGCGCCCGCGAGCCCGCCGAGCACTACTGGGAGCAGCTCCGCTCCGCGGGCCTGACCCTGGCCCCGCTCGAGCGCGGCTGAGCCCGGCTGCTCCGCCTACTCGGCGGCGACCAGCGTGTGCCAGGTGGGCAGGATCGGGATGTCGTGCATGTCGATCACCGCTGCGCGCGCGGTCTCGATCTCCTCCGAGAACCAGTAGCGCTCGAAGTCGCTGCGGCTCTCCCAGACCGAGGTCTGCTGGAAGGAGAGCGGGTCGTCGATCGAGCGGGTCAGCGACCAGCTCTTGGCGCCGAAGGCGGGCATCCGCGCCGCCGCCGGCTCCCAGACGTCGAGCCACTTGTCGGCCTTGAACGGCGCGACGTGCCAGTCCAGCGTGCAGACCTCAGCCATCTCTACGCTCCCACCTCGGCCCGGATCGCGCCCGGCCCGTCCTCGTTCTTGCCGTCCTCCTCGGACTCGGCCCCGACCAGGATCGAGATCTTGCCGAGGTGCTTGTTTTCGTGCAGCAGCTGGTGCGCCTCGGCGACCCCGTCGAAGGGCATCGTCTGCCAGATCACCGGCCGCACCTTGCCCTCGGCCATCAGCTGGTTGGCGCGCATGCACTCGTAGGCGTTGGCGAAGTGCGAGCCGATGATCTGCTTCTGCTTCATCCACAGGTAGCGCACGTCGAAGTCGAGCTGGTAGCCGGAGGTGGCGCCGCAGATCACGACTTTGCCGAACGGCTTGACGGTGAACACGGAGGTCGGGAAGGTCGCCTGGCCGACGTGCTCGAAGACGATGTCGGGGGCGTCGCCGAGGATCTCCTTGACCCGCTTGGCGAAGCCGCGCGAGGCCTTGAAGCGCTCCTTGTCGGCCGCTTTGTCGGCGAGGTTCTCCGGCGTCCGCATCATCTCGCTGAACTCCCCGCGGTTGATGTAGTCGACCGCGCCCAGCTGCTTGACCAGCTCGCCCTTGTCGTCGGAGGAGACGACGCCGACCGCGTTGGCGCCGGCCGCCTTGCAGAGCTGGATCGCGAAGACGCCGAGGCCGCCCGCGGCGCCCCAGATCAGCACGTTGTGGCCGGGCTGCAGCTTGCACTGGTCGATCAGCATCCGGTAGGCGGTGAAGTAGGTCAGCCCGTAGGAGGACGAGTCGACCCAGGAGAGGTTCTGGGGGCGGGGCAGCAGCTGCTGCGCCTGCACTTTGGTGAACTGGGCGAAGGAGCCCCAGGTCGTCTCGTAGCCCCAGATCTGCTGGCTCGGCGCCGCCATCGGGTCGAGCCCGTGCACCTCGACGTCCTCGTAGGAGGCCTGGTTGCAGTGGACGACGACCTCGTCGCCCGGCTTCCAGCGGGTGACGCCCTCGCCGACCGCCCAGACGATCCCCGAGGCGTCGGAGCCGCCGATGTGGTGGCCGTACTCGGGGTGGTCGCCGTAACCGAAGACCGAGACCGGCTCGCCCAGCGCCGCCCAGACGTTGTTGAAGTTGACCCCGGCGGCCATCACGCGGACGATCACCTCGAAGGGGCCCGGCTGCGGCACCTCGATCTGCTCGAGTTGGAAGGCGTCGTTCGGCTCGCCCTCGCGCTCCTGGCGGATCACCCACGCCGCCATCGTCTCCGGCAGCGTCCCGGGCTCCACATCCAACTTCGCGACTGCGCTCGTATCGACGGCCAAACCTGCTCCTTCGGGGTCGTTTGCGGGGCGGGCCGAATCCTAGACGGACTCGGCCGCCGCTAGTCGAGCGCGCGGGCGTCGGCCTCGTCGAGCTCGGGGGCGGTGATCGCGCGGACCGTGATCTCGGCCGGTTCGGGCGGCTCGATCTCCTTGCCCGGGGCGATGCCGAGGCCCTCGACCTTGCGCAACTGCGGCAGCAGCCGCCGCTCCATCGAGCCGACCGCGGAGTCGTAGGCGCCGGCGGCCGTGGTCAGGCCGCGGCCGACCTTGTCGAAGTCGCTGAGGAACTTGGCGAAGCGGGAGTGCAGGGTGCCGGCCGCCTCGGCGATCTCGGCCGCCTCGGCGACCATCCGCTCCTGCCGCCAGCCGAGCTCCATCGTGCGCAGCAGGCCGATCAGCGAGGTCGGGCTGACGACGAGCACGTTGCGCTCCAGGGCATAGTCGAAGAGCGTCGGGTCGGCGGCGAAGGCGGCGTGCATCGCCGGCTCGTTGGGGATGAAACAGAGCACCAGGTCGGGCATCTCGCCGACCTTGAACTGACCCTGGTAGTCCTTTGAGCTGAGGCTGCGGATGTGCTCGCGGGCCTGTCGCGCGTGGCGCTGGAGCTGGACCAGTCGGTCCGCTTCGGCCTCGGCCTCCTGAGCGTCGAGGAAGGCGTCGAGCGGCACCTTGGAGTCGGCGACGAAGGCGCGCCCCTCGGGCAGCAGGAAGCGCGCGTCGGGGCGCAGGCGGCCATCTTCGGTCTTCAGCGTCTCCTGCAGCTCGAAGTCGACGTGCTCGGTCATGCCGGCGATCTCGACGCAGCGCCGCAGCTGCAGCTCGCCCCACTGGCCGCGGGTCTGCGGCTGGCGCAGCGCCTTCTTCAGCCCGGCGGTCTCCGAGTTGAGGCTGCCGACGGTCTGGCCCATCTGCTCGAGCAGGGTGCGGGTCTGCAGGTCGGTCTCGCCGCGCCGCTGCACCTCCTTCTCGATCTTTTCCTGACCCTTCGCGATCCGTTCGGCGAGCGCCTTGATCTCGGCCTGGCGCTTGTCGAGCGTCGCCGCGGCGGCCTGGGTGTCGACCTTGCGCGCCTCGTCGTTGGCCTGCAGGAAGCCCGGGATCGCGTCGGCGACCGCTTTCGAGGTCGCCTCCTGGATCGCCGGCCCGAGATCGGGCTGCTCGGGCGCGACCTCGCGCGAGCGCGCGAGCACCATGTAGAGCAGCCCGGCGGCGAGCAGGACGACGGCTATGGCCAGTGCGACGGTCACCTGACGATCGTGACGAACGCCCCAGACGCCACCGCTTGCCCAGGTCCCCGGAATTTACGGCCTCTACGAAGCAGACGACCCGCCGGAGCGGGTCGGTACTGCGAATGCGGGAACCACCCCGCGCGCGACTGACAACCACCGTGAGATTAGCATGGCGAGGTTGTCTAGCTGACAGACAGCTTGGTGCGAATTACGGCAGCAGGACGTCGTTCTCGGAGGAGGAGCGGTAGGGGCCGACGACGAGGCGACCCGGCTCGGCGCCGGGCATGTTCTCGGCGCTGACCTCGTAGACCCCGGTGGGGAGGATCGCCTGCAGCGTCACGTTGGCGTTGCGGTAGAGCGGGCGCGAGCTGAGCTTGCGGCCACGGCCGCGGATCTGCAGCCTGGAGTCGCGGCCGGTCAGGTTGGTGGCGACGAGGACGACGTTGAGCGGCTGCTTCGATCGCACCGGGGGCTGGCGCACGTTCTGGTTCTGCGGCAGCTGCTGGGTCGGTTCGGGGCCGAACGCGATCCGGCGCGGCTGCACGAGGACCTCGTCTCCGTTGATCGCGACGCTGACCCGCGTCGGCGGCTGCGGGCGCGGGTCGTTGACGTGCGACTCGGCGCCGCAGCCGACCATCAGCAGCAGCACGGTGACGACGCCCGCGGCAGCCGCGCCGGGGCGCCTTAGTTGCCCTATGCGTGACGAACGCGCCCCGCGGGCGGCTGGAATCACCCGTCTGCTCCCCATCGCTGCGGAATCTAGCCGAACGGCAGGTCGACTACGCGAGCCGTAACGCCATCTTCACCTACGGCGAGCTCGGTTCCGGGCTCGGCCTCGCGGCGGACGATCGCCAGCGCGATCGGGCCGCGGGCGGGGGAGACGCAGGCGCCGCCGACCCTGCCGACCTCCTTCTCGCCCAGTCGCAGGCTCGTCCCGGGCGCCGCCGGGGCGCTCAGCTCGAGCCCGCGCAGGTGGCGGTTGGGGCGGCCCTTGTAGTGCAGTCGGGCGACCGGCTCCTGGCCGATGTAGCAGCCCTTGGTGAAGCTGATCGCGCGCTCGACGATGCCGGCCTCGGCGGGCATCGTCTCCGGTCCCATCTCGGCGCCGAAGCGCGGCGTGCCGGCCTCGATCCGCAGGATCTCCGCCGCCTCCGGGCCGACCGCGGCCGCACCGGCGCCGAGCAGCGCCTCGCGCAGGCGCTCCGCCTCGGCCGCCTTGACGATCAGGTCGATGCCCTGCGCGGCGCCGACGGCGAGGCATTCGACGCCGGCGATCGCAGTCGCTTCGCTCGCGTGCTCGGGCAGCGGCGCGGTGCCGGCCGGCTCGGCGCTGCGCGGCCCGATCAGCGAGAGCATCGCCCGCTCTGAGCTGACGTCGGCGATCGCGACGTCGCGGCCGATCTTGTACATCTCGAGGTGGCGCCGGGCCGCCTCCAGCGCCTCCGGCTCGGTGTCGATCCAGAGCTCTTCGGGCGACGTGCGCAGCACCCGCATGTCGGCCTGCATGTGGCCCTTGCGGTCGAGCAGCGCCGCGTACTGGCCCTCGCCGGGGGCGAGCGCCTCGACGTCGCTGGTCAGCTGCCCCTGCAGGTACTCGGCCGCCTCGCCGCCGCTGACGATCAGCTTGCCGCGCGCGGAGCGGTCGAGCAGGCCGCATTCCTCGCGCAGCTGGCGGTACTGGGCGTCGAGCTCGAGTGCGAGTGCATCGGACATGCGGTCGATTCTAGGAGCGCTGCGGGGCGGGCAGATTTTGACGCATAGAAATTTGAGTTTAGATGTGTCAAAATCTCCGCCGATGGGCAACCGGAGAATCAGTCGCCGCGGCCTGCTCGGCGCCGCCGCCGCGGTGCCGGCCGTGGCCGGGCTCAACGCGCTCGCGCGCGGCGGGCTCGGCGGCGAGCACGCGCTGGCCGACACCGCAGCGGGCAACGGCGCCGCCGCCGGCCACAGCGATCACGGGTTTCCCCACGCCACCTTCGCCCCCGGCCGCAGCGTCGACCATCGCGCCAACGGCTTCGAACCGACCGAGCTGCTGCGCGACTTCGACTGGGGCAAGACGCGACGCCTGGCCAGCGGCCGGCTGCTGCGCGAATGGACGATCGTCGCCCAGGACAAGGAGATCGAAGTCGCCCCGGGGGTCAAGTACGAGGCCTGGACCTACAACGGCCGCGTCCCCGGCCCGACCCTGCGCGCCCGCGAGGGCGAGAAGCTGCGGGTCAACTTCGTCAACTCCTCAGACCACCCGCACACGATGCACTTCCACGGCATCCACCCGGCGCTGATGGACGGCATGCCCGGGATCGGCGAGCGCCAGGGCGGCGGCCAGATCGAACCGGGGGAGAGCTTCGCCTACGAGTTCGACGCCAGTCCCTTCGGCCTGCACCTCTACCACTGCCACGTCGCGCCGCTCGCCGCCCACATCGCCCGCGGCCTCTACGGCGCCTTCATCGTCGATCCGAAGCAGGGCCGTCCCGAAGCCGACGAGATGGTGATGGTGATGAACGGCTTCGACACGAACTTCGACCTCGGCAACGAGATCTACGCAGTCAACACGGTCGGCTTCCACTACATCAACGACCCGGTCCGGGTGAGGCGCGACGAGCTGGTCCGCATCTACCTCGTCAACGTGCTCGAGTACGACCCGCTCAACTCCTTCCACGTCCACGCCAACTTCTTCCAGAGCTACCCCACCGGGACGTCGCTGGAGCCGAGCGAGTACACCGACACGATCGTCCAGGGGCAGGGCCAGCGCTCGATCCTCGAGATGAAGTTCCCCTTCGACGGCGACTACATGTTCCACGCCCACGTCAGCGAGTTCGCCGAGCTCGGCTGGACCGGCTTCTTCCGCGTCGGCGATCCCTCGAAGCTGAGCAGCGCCGAAGCGGCGGCGCTCTACTGCAAGCTGCCCTGGGGCGGCGCCGGGGGGGTCTCCTGATGGAGGCGTCCGCGCAGGCGGAGCGGCCCGGCGGCGGGCTGCCGGCCTGGGCCCTGGGCGTGATCCCGCTGGCGCTGATCGCGGCGGCGATCGGCGCCTTCGCCCTGCTCGGCGGCCCCGGCCTCGGCGAGCGCAGCGGCCCGCCGGTCGAGGAGCTGAGCATCGAGCGCACGCAGCTGCGGCCGGGCGAGATCGAGCTCACCCTGCGCAACGACGGGCCCGACCCGGTCGAGGTCGCGCAGGTCGCCGTCAACGACGGCTTCACCGCCTTCAGCGCCGACGGCGGCCGCGAGATCGGCCGGCTCGGCTCGACCGTGCTGCGCATCTCCTACCCCTGGATCGAGGGCGAGGCCTACGAGATCTTCGTCCTCACCTCCTCCGGCGGCACCGTCGACGCGGCGATCCCGGTCGCGGCGGAAACGCCGGCGGCCGACCTCGACTTCTACGGCCTGATGGCGCTGCTGGGGATCTACGTCGGCGTGATCCCGGTCGCGCTCGGGATGCTCTGGCTGCCCTTCGTGCGCCGCATCGACGCGCGCTGGATCGGCGCCCTGATCGCCTTCACCGTCGGCCTGCTCGCCTTCCTCGCGATCGACGCCGGGCTCGAGGGGCTGGAGATCGCCGCCGAGGCGCCCGCCGCCTTCGGCGGCACCGTCCTGGTCTTCGCCGGGGCGCTGATCGCCTACCTGCTGCTGGCCGCGGTCGACACCTGGCTGCGCCGCCGCGGCGAGCGGGCGAAGGGCGGCGGGGTCGCCGCGGGCGGGCTCTACCTGGCGCTGCTCGTCGCGCTCGGGATCGGCCTGCACAACCTCGGCGAGGGCCTTGCGATCGGCTCCGCCTACGCCGGCGGGGCGCTGGCGCTGGGCGCCTTCCTCGTCGTCGGCTTCGCGATCCACAACACGACCGAGGGCCTGGCGATCGTCGCGCCGCTGCGCGGCGGCGAGGGCGGGGGTGGAGCCACGAGCCCGCGGCTGGCCCAGCTGGTCGGCCTCGGCCTGCTCGCCGGCGCCCCGGCCGTGCTCGGCGCCTGGATCGGCGCCGCCGCCTTCGACCCCAGCCTGGCGGCGCTCCTGTTCGGCGTCGGCGTCGGCGCGATCGCCCGCGTGGTCGTCCAGATCGCCCCCTCGATGCGCGACGGCGACGGCCGCTACCTGCATCCGCTCTCGGTCGCCGGGATGATCGCCGGCATCGCCGCCCTCTACGTGACCGGGCTGCTGATCAGCGTCTGATGGCGGCGATCGGTGGAGACCCGGGCCAGTCGCCGAAGACGGAGGCGATCGAGGACTACGCGAAGGCGATCTACGCGCTCTCGCGCGATCGCCAGGGGCCGGTGCTGAACGGCGAGGTGGCGGAGCGGCTCGGCGTCGCGCCGGGCACCGCGACGGCGATGCTGAAGCGGCTCGACGAGATGGGCCTGGTCGCGCTCGTCCCCTACAAGGGCGTGACGCTGACCGAGGCCGGCGAGAAGGTGGCGCTGGAGGTGATCCGCCACCACCGCCTGATCGAGGCCTACCTCTCCGAGGCGTTGGGCATGCCCGACGACAAGGTCCACGCCGAGGCCGAGGTGCTCGAGCACCACATCTCCGAGGAGCTCGAGGCGCTGATCGCAGCCAAGCTCGGCGAGCCCAGCCACGACCCCCACGGCACCCCGATCCCCGGCCCGGACCTGCGGCTGCCCGAGGGGGAGGGCGGGCTACCGGTCGAGCAGGCCGGCGACTAGCTGAGGAAGTTCGCGGGACATGCGGGAGCGGGGGACGGCGAGGTCGATGCCGGCGGCGTCGGCGGCGCGCTTGGTCTCGGCGTCGACGTGGGAGTAGTAGCCGAGCACCGGCACGCCCACTCCGACCAGGGCCTCGGGGCTCTCGCAGTCGAGGTCGGCGACGATCAGGTCTGCGTCGTCTGGAGCTTGCGCCAGATCGGACGCCAGAGTTACTTCGTGGCCGGCAGCGCTCAGCGTCGCCTCGACTTTGCTGCCCAGCAGAAGGTCGTTCGTGACGGCGACGACGCGGGCCACTGGATGACCTAGATCGCGCGGCGCTGGCGGAACTCCTCGCGCACGCTCTCCGGCCGGCCCCACATCTGCACGATCTCGGAGCGGCCCTCGCGGACCTCGCGCACCTGCATCTCGCCGGCGACGCCGTCGGCGTCGAGCTTCTCGAGCACGCCGAGCACGCTCTCCGCCGCGGCGGCGTGGCCGAAGCTCTTCGCGACCAGCAGCCGCCAGTCCCACTCGGCCTGCGAGTAGGCCTGCGCGTTGACCTGGCTGAGGGCCACAGCGGCGTCGACGTAGCGGCTCTCGTCCGCGACCCGCAGGTCGACCTCGAGGTCGGTCCAGTCCGACGGCAGCGCGTCGAGCACCTGCTTGAAATCGGCGGCCAGGGCCATCTCCGGCAGCGTACCCCGTCAGCGGGCCGGCCGGAAAGCGGCGGCGATGTCCAGCGGCCGCTGCAGCAGCCCGTGCTCGAGGTCCCAGCCCGCCCACTCCTCGAGCACCTCGCGGTCGAACGGCGCCGGATGCAGGTCGGGCCGCAGAGCGTCCAGCTGCGCCGCCTGGTCGGCCCGGGCGAGGCCCGGCGCCTCGGCGAGCAGGTCGTCGAGGGCTAGGCCGGGGCGCTCGTAGGCGAGCTCGTAGCCGCGTGCGGTCGCCGCGACCATCGCGTCGACCAGCTCCGGGTCGTCTTCGATCGTGCGGCGCGAAGTCGCCAGGACGAGCTCGGGGTAGGGGGGAGCGCCGTAGCGGTCCACCTTGAAGACCCGGATCGGAGTGCCCTGGCGGCGCAGCGCGATGCCCTCTGCGTTCCAGAACCCGGTGACCGCGTCGACCCTGCCGGCGGCAAGCGAGGCGACGGCGGCGAACCCGATCGTCACCCGCTCGACCGCCGCCGGGTCGCCGCCGTCGGCGCGGACCTCGGAGTCGACCACCGCTTCGTCGGAGGGCAGGCCGGTGACCCCGACCGTGCGCCCCTCGAGGTCGCGGGGGCGGCGCACCGGGCCGTCCGCGCGGGCGAGGATCGCCGCCAGCGGGCGCTGCACGAGCGGCGCGACCCCGACCAGGTCGAGCCCGCGCTCGCGGGCGATGCCGAGGTCGTGGATGTCGAGCACGGCGAACTCGACGCGGCCCGCGGCGAGCAGCTTCGGCGCATCGGTCGACTCGCCCGGCCGGCGGATCGTCAGCTCGATTCCCCGCTCGCCGTAGTAGCCCTGGCGCCGCGCGGCGTAGATGCCCGAGTGGGCGGCGTTGGGGGCGAAATCGAGCACGAGCGTCACGCCTTGCGGCGCGCCCGGTTCCGCGCCGTCACCGCCACAGCCGCCGACGACGGCGAGCAGCAGGACGGCCGCCAGCAGCGCGGCAGCTCGTCTCATTCGACAGGGAAAACTATTCGATTGTGATTCCAGTTAGACTCCCGCCTCGAAAAGTTTGGGAATGGGACTAGAGGAGGCGTAACCAGTGCAGCAACGAGGAATCGCGGCATATCTCGCCGAGCTGATCGGCACTTTCCTGCTGGTGTTCTTCATCGTCAGCGTGGTGGTGCTCTTCCTGGCCACCGGCAACCAGGCTCAGTTCGGCTCCGACTTCGCCGTAATCGGCCTCGTCCACGCCTTCCTGCTGTTCGGGCTGATCGTGATGTTCGGCGTGGTCAGCGGCGGCCACTTCAACCCCGCGGTGACGCTCGCCGCGGCGGCGATCAAACGGATCGCCCCGGTCGACGCCGTGATCTACATGCTCGCCCAGCTCTCCGGCGGCGTGCTCGGCGCGCTGCTGGCCAAGGGCCTGCTGCTCGACGAGGGTCGCGCCACCAACTATGCCGCGGCCCAGGTCAGCGGCCTGCTCGGCGGCAACTTCCAGGGCATGATCGTCGAGGGGATC
>DASTVL010000190.1:0-19695 GCA_035759115.1 Solirubrobacterales bacterium
GATCACCGTCGCCGCGACCGCCAGGTAGACCAGCACGTCGGCCCAGAGCGGCGCCGGGTTGGCGGCGATCAGCGCGATCACAGCGGCGATCTGCAGCACGGTCTTCACCTTGCCCATCCAGCTGGCCGCGATCACGACGCCGCGCTCGGCGGCGATCGCGCGCAGCCCGGTGACGGCGATCTCGCGGGCGATGATCACCATCGCCACCCAGGCCTGGAGGCGGTCGAGCGAGACCAGCGAGACCAGCGCCGCGGTGATCAGCAGCTTGTCGGCGAGCGGGTCCATCAGCTTGCCGAAGGTGGTGACGGCGTCGCGCGAGCGGGCGAAGTAGCCGTCGAGGCCGTCGGTCAGCGCCGCCAGGGCGAAGACACCGGCGGCCAGTGCGTCGCCGTTGGGCGTCTCGCCGAGCAGGGCGACGACGACGACCGGCACGGCGAGGATGCGCAGCAGCGTCAGCGTGTTCGCGAGGTTAAGCGGGAACATCGGCCCTGGCCGCCTCCTCGTCGCGCTTGGCGAAGTACTCCTCGCCCTCGATGCTGAGGTGCGGGAGCAGCCGGTCGAGCCAGGCGGGCAGCCACCACATCCGCTTGCCGGCGAGCACCATGATCGCGGGCACCAGCAGGCAGCGCACGATCGTCGCGTCGATCGCGATCGCCACCGCGAGACCGACGCCGAACTCCTTCACGACCGGATCGCCGCTGAGCACGAAGCTGGTGAAGACGCAGACCATGATCGCCGCCGCCGAGGTGATCACCCGGCCGGTGTTGGCGAGGCCTTCGATCACCGCCCGCCGGGCGTCGCCGTGCGCCGTGTAGTGCTCGCGCATCTGCGTCAGCAGGAAGACCTCGTAGTCCATCGAGAGGCCGAAGAGGATCGCGAACATCAGCAGCGGCACGAAGCTGACGATCGGGATCGCGTGGTCGAGGCCGATCAGCTCGACCCCCCAGCCCCACTGGAAGACGGCGGTGACGACGCCGTAGGAGGCGGCGACCGAGAGCAGGTTCATCGCCGCCGCCTTGACCGGGATCAGCAGCGAGCGGAAGGCGAGCAGGAGGACGAGGAAGCTGAGCGCGACGACGATCGCGATCATCCGCGGCAGCTCGTCGGTTATCTGCGTGGCGAGGTCGATGTAGCCGGCGGTCTGGCCGCCGACGTAGGCGGTCGCTTCGCTCCCCCGCAGCGCCGCCGGGATCGTCGTCGCGCGCAGGCCTTCGACCAGTTCGACCGTTTCGTCGGCCCAGGGCGCCGATTCGGAGATCGCCGAGAAGACGACCGCGGTCCCTTGCGTGTCGCTGCTGGTCGGGCCGAGCGCGGCGACGTTGGTCGCTTCGCCGACCGCGCGCTGCAGCTTCGGCTCGATCCGCTCGGCTTCGCCAGGCGAGGCGAATTCGGAGGCGATCAGCAACGGCCCGTTGTAGCCGGGGCCGAAGCCTTCGCGCAGTCCTTCCGCCGCCTCGCGCGCGGTCGTCGACTTTGGCAGCGCGGTGATGTCGTTCTGCCCGAGCTCGAGGTCGAGCAGCGGGATCGCGAGCACGATCAGCACCGCCAGCGCGGCCACGCTCGAGCGCCAGGGGCGATCGGCGACGCCGTCGGCCCAGCGCAGCCAGCCGTGCGGCTTCTTGTCGTCCGGGTGGGTCCTGCCGAGCTTGACCCGCAGCGAGTCGATCCGCGGCCCGAGCAGGCCGAGCGCCGCCGGCAGCAACGTCGCCGCGGCGCAGACCGCGGTGAGCACGGCGATCGCCGCGGTGAAGCCGAGCGTGGTCACGAGCGGGATGCCGGCGAAGGCGAGCGAGCAGAGCGCGATCACGACGGTGAAGCCGGCGAAGACGACGGCGCCGCCGGCGGTCGCGGTCGCGCGGGCGATCGACTCGCGCAGCTCCATCCCGTCGCGCAGCTGCAGTTTGTGGCGGGTGACGATGAACAGCGCGTAGTCGATGCCGACGCCGAGCCCGATCATCGTCGCCAGGGTCGCGGCGACGCTCGGCACCTGGACGACCCCCTCGAGCAGGCGGATGATCGAGAGCGCGCAGGCGAGGCCGATCACGGCGGAGACGATCGGCAGCATCATCGCCGTCACCGTGCCGAAGGCGAAGAGCAGGATGATCACCGCCGCGGCCAGGCCGACGACCTCGCTGAACTCGGTCGAGGGCTTGGAGAGCTGCTGGCCGACATAGCCGCCGACCGACGCTTCCAACCCGGCCGCTTCGATCGGCGCCGCCGCGTCGAGCACCAGCTGCGCCTCGGCTTCGTCCAGCTCGCCCGGCGGGATCTTCAGGTAGACGGGGATGTAGGCGATGCGGCGGTCGGGGCTGATCAGCGACTTGCCCTGCGGGCCCAGCGGGTCGACCACCGAGTTGACCTCGTTCAGCCCTTCGAGCCGCTTCACCGTGCGCTCGATCGCTTCGCTCTGGCGCGGACCGGTGAGCGGGTCCTTCTCGGAGACGATCACCAACGGGTTGTTGCCGTATGCCTGTTCGGGCAGGCTCTCTTCGAGCAGCTCGGTCGCTTCGGTCGAGCCGGTGCCGGGCAGGGTGAGGTTGTCGTTGGTCTTGCTGTCGAACGCCTGGCCGGCGATGACGAGGCCGGCGGCGAGAACCAGCCAGACGGCGATCGTCGCGTAGTGGTGGCGCGCGCAGAAGCGCCCGATCGCGTAGAGGGGGCCGGTCACCGGGGGATCATCCCCCACCGCCCGGCACCAGGACCAGGTGCTGGGCGTGGCCGGCGGCGAGCCAGGCGTCGAGCGTGCGCGGAGCCGCCGTGTGGAGGTGAGCCGCCTCGCCGACGTAGAAGTCGAGCGCCCCCTGCTCGAGCTCGCGGGCCAGATCGAGCAGCTCGGCCCGGCCGGCGCCGCCGGCGAGCGCGAGCTCGTCCGCCTCCGCCTCGGTGTCGCCACCGAGGCCGCGGATCGCCTTGGTCGCGTCGTCCACGTATTCCTGCTGTTCTGCGCGCAGGCGCCGCACGACGGCGGCGCGCTCACCGCGCAGCAGCGGCAGGGCGCGCGTGTAGGCGTCAAGCAGGGTCAGCTCGCGTGCGAGGCCCCGGTTGAGGATCGCCGCATCCGACCCCTTCTCGGGGTCGGTCTCGGCGCCGTGGCCGCTGGGACCGCATCCGAGCGCGGCGACGAGGGTCGCGACGAGGATGAGGGCCGAGACGAAGGCGGCGCGGCCGAGGCCGCGCCGCCCGTCGTAGCCACCTGCTGAAGGATCAGCGCCCACAGGCCCGGGAGCCTATGGGCTCGGAGTCGCCGGTTGCGCCGGCTGGGTCCGAGCTACTTGCGCTTCGCTTTCGCTTTGCCTTTCGCTTTTTTGGCCGACCCTTTCGATTTGCGCTTCGGCAGTTTCTTCGCCGCTTTCTCCGGCACCTCGTAGCCGATCATCGAGACCGACATGTTGATGCCGTCCTCTTTCGATTTGGCGAGCCGTTTGACAGCGCTCGACTGGGCTTTGAGCACCTGCTTCAGCGCACCGTCGAGAATGCCGTTGATCTCCTTCCAACCCTGCTCGTCGACCATCATCGGGGTCCAGCTCATGTGCCGGTCCTCACGCCGATCGAACACTTCGCCCTCGAGCGAGGCGACGACGTCGTCGAGGATCATCTGGAACAGATCGGCGCTCATCGCCACCCGCGCGGACTCAGGCAGTTCGTGCCAGTCGCGATCGGTCAGGTAGGCGCGTGAGGTCGCGCGGTAGTAGTGCTCGACCGCCCCACGCCGTGGCTCGGTCTTGACCAACGTGATGACGTTGTAGTCCTTGAGCACTTTGACGTGGTAGCTGACCTGGCTCAGGCCTTCGCCGAGCTCCTTTGCCAGTTCGTTCGGGCTGGCCATCCGTTCGTTGAGGATCGCCAGGATCTCGGCGCGAAGCTCATGCGCCAGCGATTTGACCAGATCCTGGTTCACGCCTCGTTTGCTTTTCGTCTTTCCTTTTCCTCTTTTCCTGCCTTTGGCCGTTTTGCTCTTTGCGGGCATAGGGACTCCTCCGATCGTTGCTGGGTGACTTAACCACTCCATCGTATTGGTCACAAAGGCGGTTTTCCAGCCCAAATTCAGACTTTTCGCTTCGTCCTCGCGAAATAGTGGAACTTTCTCCAGCATTCGGTCGGTCGCCCGAATGCGTCCGAGAAGGGCGCGGGGAGAACGGGGAATCAGAGGTCTGCTGAGGGGGTGAGGTAGATGAAGATCGTCGCATCAGAGTCCGTCGTTCCGATCGTTGCTGTCCACAAGGTCGGCTGAGCGAGCAGAGCTCCTGACTTGGTGGGGCTCCGCCATGCTTCGCGGGCGGAGCCCCACATGATTCAGTTCGGCGATGAGGCTCGAGCAGCTCGCCGCTGAGATCCACGCCTGCCGTCGCTGCCCGCGCCTGGTCGAGTGGCGGGAGGCCAGCGCAGCGGAACCGCCGCGGCGCTTCCAGGGCGAGGAGTACTGGGCCCGGCCAGTCGCCGGCTTCGGCGACCCCGAAGCCCAACTCGCGATCGTCGGCCTGGCGCCGGCGGCGCACGGCGCCAACCGCACCGGCCGCATGTTCACCGGCGACCGCTCCGGCGACTGGCTCTATGCCGCGCTGCACCGTGCCGGCTACGCCGACCAACCCGACTCGCGACATGCCGACGATGGCCTGCGCCTGCGCGGCGCCTACGTCACCGCCGTCGTGCGCTGCGCTCCGCCGGCCAACAAGCCGACGCCGGCGGAGCGCGACGAGTGCCTGCCCTACCTCAAGCGCGAGCTGGCGCTGCTGCCGCGCTGCCGCACGATTGTCGCCCTCGGCGCGTTCGGTTGGGACGGGGCGCTGCGCGCCCTGCGCGGGCTGGGCGCGCCGGCGCCGCGGCCGAGGCCCAAGTTCGGGCACTGCGCCGAGGCCGAGGTCGGCGAGTGGACACTGCTCGGGTGCTATCACCCCAGCCAGCAGAACACCTTCACCGGCCGCCTCACCGAGCCGATGCTCGACCGGGTCTTCGCCCGCGCCCGCGAGCTGGGCTAATCGACGGGGGTCTCGAATGCAGCCATCGGAACCGAGACGGGAATTCCCCGCTCTCCCGACACCTCGCGCCGCTCCGCGCAACGCTGTTTTATCGCTTCGACTCGGTAGAGCGTGCGCTGCATCGTGCGCATCAGTTCTTTCCAACCTCTCTCGTCGACCATCAGCCAGCTCTGGCTCAGATGCCGGCTGCGCTTGTCGAACGAGCCCGAGCCGACCGCGGCGGTCAGCTGCTCGATGATCTGCCGCACCATTTCGCCGCTGAAGCCTTCGCGGATCCCGACCGGCAGCTCCATCCACTCGGCATCGTCGAACTCGAAGGCCGGCGCAATCGGCTCATAGAAGTGCTCGTCGAAGCCACGGCGAGGAACGGTACGGACGACCTCGATCAGCCGGCGCATCTTCAGGCCCCTGAAGTGGTAGCTGACGTCGGAGACGTCCAGATCCAGTTCGTTGGCGATTTCCGTCGGGCTGACAACACCGCGTTCGAAGAGCGTCACCCAGATGTGTCCTCGCAGTGGATGGGTGAAGGCTTTGGCCAGTGTCGGATCGATCACCTGTTTGAGCTTCTTGCCCTGTAGATCGGCCATGGCGACCTCCGTTCGGGGTTTGCAGTGCGATTGCGCCGTTGGAGCGTCACCCTAGTACCGGTGGCGGACTCCATCGGTGCCTGCGCGCTTTTACTGAAACTCATTAAACCAATAGATCGGTCCTGCGTGGGAATCTCAACGGAAGGCAGGCAGCGATGAAGCGACCGAGGATCAAGCGCACGACCGAGCAGATCGAAGCGCCGAACGGCGACCTGTACCTGATGCGACCGAGCGCCGGGGCCGACATCCAGATCGAGAACCCGGACGCCGACGGGCGCCGCCTGCTCGCCGCCCTCGACGGCAGCCTCGAGCGCGCCGAACTCGAGCAGCTCTTCGGCGAGAACGAGGTCAGCGACCTGCTCGCACAGCTCGAGGAGCTGGGCCTGGTCGAGGACGCCGCCGACGACGAGCTGATCTCGGCGGCGACGATGGAGCGCTTCGACCGCCAGATCCGCTACTTCGCCGACATCACCAGCGGACCGGCGCCGTCCGAGTGCCAGGCACGGTTGGAAAGTGCCCGCATCGTCGTCCTCGGCGTCGGCGGCCTGGGCGGTTGGTCGGCGCTCTCACTGGCCTGCTGCGGAGTGGGCGAGATGCTGCTGGTCGATGGCGACCGGGTCGAGGAGAGCAACCTCAACCGGCAGGTCCTCTACCGCGAGGCCGACATCGGCCGGCTCAAGGTCGAGGCCGCGGCGGAGCGCCTCGGCGCCTTCAACTCGCGCATGCGGCTCGACACCGTGCCGGAGAAAGTCGACGGGGAAGCGGCGATCGCCACCCTGGTCGAGGGCTATGACCTGGTCATCGACGCCGCCGACTGGCCCGCGCACGAAATCGAGCAGTGGTGCAACGGCGCCTGCTTCGCCGCCGAGGTCCCCTACATCACGATGAGCCACTTCCCGCCGATCGCTCGCGTCGGTCCGCTCTACGTGCCCGGCGTGACCGGCTGCTTCGCCTGCCAGGTCGCCGCCTACCGCCGCAGCTACCCGATGTTCGACGTCGCGATCGAGCAGCGCCGGGCGAAACCGTCGCCGGCGGCGACCCTCGGGCCCGCCTGCGCGCTGATCGGCGGTCAGGTCGGCCTCGACGTCATGCACCACCTGACCGGGCTGGCGAAGCCCTCGACCGAGGGGGTCGGCCACATCTACGACCTGCGCACGATGGAGGTCGAACGCGAGCCGGTGGCGCCGGAGCCGGACTGCCCCGTCTGCGGCCACCTGCCGACGGCGACACCGCGGGGCGAGGGCGAGACGAAGGCAGGGCGCAGGTAGGGGCTGCTCTAAGTTACGGGGCCGATGCTCCGCGCCCACCGCATCAGCTCGCTCGTCTCGCTTGCCGCGATCGCCGCGCTTGTCGCGGCCGGCTGCGGCTCGGACGACTCGAGCGACTCGGGGTCCGGGTACGGGCCCGCGGAAACGACCGGCGAGGAACGGACGGCGACCGCGACCACCCCGTCCGCGCCCCCCGGCGCCACCGCGCGCGAGTGCGGGCGCACGACGGTTGCGGGCACCGAAGGCCTACGCGTCACCGGCATCGGCTGCGACGTCGGCCGCGGCGTGGTGGCCGGCTGGTCGAAGCAGGCCTCATGCGCACCGCGCGGCGAGGCCTCGCGCGTCTCCTGCGAGGTCTACGACGAATACCGCTGCCTCGCGGCCGTCGTCGACGAGGGAGTCGCGGTCAGCTGCTCGCGTCCGGGCGGCTCGCTCGCCTTCCTCGCAAAGCGCTGAGGAAGAGCGCCGGCCAGATAAGGCGCGACGGAACCGCGATACCTAGAATGAGACCGAGCGCCGGCGTAGCTCAGTTGGTAGAGCACTTCATTCGTAATGAAGGGGTCCCCGGTTCAAGTCCGGGCGTCGGCTCTTATCCCCTACTGAGCCAGCCGGTCGAGAACGCGCTTGTCGTCCTCGATCAGTCTGTTGAGGCGAGCCTGGAAATCCGTGTCCTTGCGCCTAGCGTCGATGCGGCGGTCGCTGGAAGCGCGCGAGCTTGCCCTTGCGTCCCCGGCAGGCGGCTTTTTCCCTCGAAGCTCTCGCTCTTCACGATTCATAGCGCCGACAAAGAGTATCGTGCTGCCCCAGTCCCGTGAAGACGAACTTCTACATAGATGCCTTCAACCTCTTCTACGGATCGCTGAAGGGGAAGCCCGACAGAAAATGGCTCGACCCGGCTGCGTTGTTCGGGCGGATTTTCCCCGACAACGAGATCCATCGGATCAGGTACTTCACGGCACGAGTTGAAAATCGCCCACCGGACTTCCGGCAACCCGAGCGGCAGGCTGCGTACTTCAGGGCGCTTGAAACAATTCCCGACCTCTCAATTCATTACGGCCAGTACCGCACGAGGTCGACCCACATGACGCTGGCGGCACCGCCGCGCCGCGGTCCGAAATCGGTGCGTGTCCTCAAAACCGAGGAGAAGGGGTCGGACGTGAATCTTGCCTCCTACCTGCTGCTCGACGCCTTCCGCGAAGACTGCGAGGTCGCCATCGTCGTCTCCAACGACGCCGATCTGAAGACGCCGATTGAGCTGGCGATCAGCGAGCTTGGCATCGACGTCGGCGTCCTCAACCCCCACCCGTGGAAGAGACGCAGTCGCGACCTGAAGCCGACCTTTCTCAAGCAGCTGCGCCAAGGGCCGATCGTCGCCAGCCAGTTCGCTCCTGTCCTACGCGACTCGCTCGGCGAGATTCACAAGCCAGAGGGCTGGTAACGGCCCCTGAAATCGCTGAGGCCCGCCGAAGCGGGCCTCGCACCCAGCCACCGAAGCGACTGGGGGGATATAGGCAAGGTACTACATGCCACCACTGCGTTTCACCGACCGATCCCCAGCGAGAAGTCCATGTCGCGCGTCCGCGCGCCTCTTGAGCCTCCCCAGCTCTCGCTGAGACTGCCGCAGCCGCGCCTGCTCGCGGGCGCGCTCGGCGCTGCGGCTGGTGTCCTGTCCGAGGGCGTGGTCCCGGTCCTTGACGCCGTGCTCCTGGCGGTAGCCCTCGATCGTCCTGACGCCGGCCTCCCAGCTGCGGCGCTTCTCCGGATCGCTGAGCCTCTCCCCCAGCTCCTTCGTGATGTAGGCGGGCGGGACGATGCGGGTGGCGGTGACTGCCAGCTCGCGACGTTCGGCGAGAATCCGTTCGGTCGATGCGCTCAAGCTCACGGCGGCGATCTCGCCTGCCGAATCCTCGTGCCCGCTCGCGCTGGGCATCCATCCCGGCCAGGAACTCCTTCGCCCACTTGGTGCGGGCGAGGTAGCTGGCGTCAAACTCGACATTTCGCGCCTGATCGAGTCCTGCAGGACGACCTTCTTTCGCTCAGCGCCCCCGACGTGACCGCACGGTCTACCTGCCCAGCAGAGACCGTGCGGTCATCGGCGGGGGCCCGGGGTGCGCGGAACGCCTCGGGGTCGAAGGTGCGGCTGACCGCCTCGCTGTCGAGCCCGATCTCCGCCGCGCGCCGCTGCCAGCGTTCGATCATCTCCACGCGGGAGACATCGTGCTCCTTGGCCTCGCGGGTCGTAAGCGCCGCGACCTGGCGCGAGCGCGCCGAGGCGCCGGGGCCGGCCACCTCGAGAATCTCCGCGCGGCGGGTGGAGAAGGCACGCAGGTGCTCGTCGGCGAAGCCCTCGATCTCGGCGATGCCTCTGCGGGGCTCGCGCCACTCGACGCCGAGGCGCTGGGTCAGCTCATGGCGCAGGTTGGCCTCGTAGATGTAGCTGGCGGTCTTGGCGTGCTCGTAGATCGCCGGGTGGTAGAGGCGGGTCCAGCGGCCATCGGGTCCCTCGGTCGCGTTGGCGATCAGGACGTGGGTGTGCAGCTGCGGGTCGCCGCTGCGCGAGGAGCGGTGGAGGTAGGCGACGGCGAGATAGCCGTTGCCTTGGACGAACTCCGATCCTCCTGCCCCGCGCCTCGTCCAACACGCCTCGCGCTGCATGTATCCGAGGGCGGCTTCGACGGAAGCCTGATGGGCTTCGTTGACCTCGGCCGCGGCGTGGATGCCGCCGAGGCCCCAGAGCAGGGAGACAGACTTCGGCGCCGAGAAGGTCAGGTCGAAGCCGGGGACCGAGCCGTTGCCGGGGACGCCCTGGCGGCCGAGCAGCGGCTCGCCGTCGACCGGATTGCGGCCGGTAAGCATCGCCGTGAGCTGTTCGGGGCGGACCTTGCCCTCAAGACCCAGCTCCTCGGCGGCGTCGCCCATCCATGACCGGCGACCTCGCCCTCGCCGGAGTAGTAGTCCTCGGCGCCTTCGGCAACCTTGTCGAGGTAGTAGCGCTCCTGCCCTTTGCCCAGCTTGCCAATTGAAAGCACGCCCCGTATGTCCGAGGCGGCCCGTCCGTGCATCGATCTCTTAACAAAGTGATAGGGCGTGAGGGGTGCTGTTGTTGGTGTTGGAGCTGGGCTGGCTGGTGACTGCGGGCTCCTTCTGGGTGCCTTCCTGACGATGGTCCTTGCTGACCTTCAGTCGCTCTTTGCTTTCGATCCTTTGGTGGTTCTTGCTGGCTTCGGGGATTCTGGTTCGGGAATAGGGTTCTGCCTGATGGCCGACGACGCAAAGCAGAAGGCCCGCGCCGACGTGAAGCACGCTCAGTCGAAGGTGGAGCGGGCGCAGGACCAAATCGCCCAGGCGCGCACGGCTCGGCGCGAGAGCTTCAAGCGCGCCCGGAAGGCCGGCCTGTCGCTGGCTGAGATCGGCGATGCCGCTGACCTACATCGCAGTCGCGTCGATCAGATCCTTCGCGGCGAATAGCCGCTACTGTCTAGGCTCCTAGACAGTCCTGCTAATCTGACGGTGCCAATCAAACAAAGCGGCGACCCGCCGCGCGGACACGCGACGGGCCGCCTGACCACAAGGAGGCGGTGCTCCTCATGGCTGATCAGAACCCTACGCGTTGCGCGCTCAGCGACCGACTCGATGGCATCCCCAGAGACGAGCGAGACCAGGCAATCGTTTTGGCCTTCGTTCTGGATGAGCATCCGACCCATCTGACGATCCCCGAGTTGTGCCGCGCCCTCTAAGCCCACCCCGGCGACTTCGACGCCAATGACGCCGTTGAGCGCGCGATCCGCGACCTCGACGGGGCAGGGCTCTTGTCCTGCCGGGGCGGGGTCGTCGCCCCGACGCGAGCAGCGATCTGCTTCAACCGCCTGGAGATGGACTGATGGAGGCCGGGCTCGAAATCGCCCAGCGTTTCGGCGCAAATCTGCGCCGTGTGCGCAAGCAGGCCAATCTCAGCCAGGAAGAGGTCGGCTTTCGGGCCTCCCTGCATCGCACCGAGGTCGGCCTGCTTGAGCGCGGCGCACGCGTGCCCCGCATCGACACGCTGCTGAAGCTCGCCGGCGCACTCGGCGTCCGGATCGACTGCGCGCTTCTGGACGGCATCGCCTGGAACAACGGCAGGCAGACCATGCAGGCGGGTGCATTTACGTTTCCCCCTCCGGCCGAGGTCGACCAAGCGCCAAGCGAAAGGGCAAGCGACTAACCGGATCGCGCGATTGTTAAGAAATCCAAGGCAGGCGGGTCAATCGGCGCTTGATTTGGACAGGGGGGGCAGATGGCAACGCCCGACCCTCAACCGCTCGCCGAACCGCTGCTCGATGCGAATGAGGCTGCGCGGCTCCTGCGGGTGCCGCGCAGCACCCTCTACGAGCTGGTGCGATCGCGCGGATTGCCCCATGTGCGTGTTGGACGCACTCTGCGATTTACGCGGCGGGGATTGGCTGGCTGGATTTCCGCCAACACCCACGGACAGGCTCGACCGTAGACCACACATGAAGTTACTGCAGCTTTGGTATTTTGCCGTTCGCTAATCGAAACTGCTCGTACCCCGGAAGAGCGAGAGTCGGATCCACGTAGAGGGCATGAGCGCTGAATACAGCGGCTACGGGAACAATCCCTGTCCACCACGAAGCTGAGGGGAATCAATGGCCAAAGGCCGAAAAATGCGACTCAGCTTCTTTCTGGTGAAGCCGACCGTTGACTTCAACAAGGTGGAGCAGATCATCGAGCCGCCGACTCGCGGCCAACTCCATAGCTATCGGGTAGCAAGCCTCAGCGGCGAGCGCGATTCCCTCTTCTTAAAGGAGTCGCGCGTCTCCCCTCCCGGCTGGCTTGAATTGATCGAAGGACACGTGGAAGACGGCCTCGTGCCAGTCCTCGGGGCTTCGAGCGCGGGGGCTCTGCTGGTGCCTGCGGGCGAGGATCTCCTCGCGGTGACCTTTGGCTATGGTCGCCATCTCGTGCGAAAGGGGGCCGTCGTGCAGGATTTCGGCCTCAAGGTGGTGCTGAACGAAATCGATCCCGCTCAGATCAAAAGCGTCGACGCGCGAACCTTCGATGAGCTTCTGATTCACACCAAGCGCGGAGTCAGCAAGGACTCTCCCCTCTCGGCCTTCGACCTCGACAGCTCGCGCGACCTGCTGCGTGCGGTCAGCGGCCGCTCCGCACCCGGAGGGCTCGGAGCGCTGAGCGGCTCGGCCGCGCTGGCACTCAATCGGGAGATAACCCTGCCCCAGCTTCCCGAACTCGGGACCAAGCTGGTCGCTGCCTATAACTCGGATCGGTATCGGGAGAACTTCAAAGAGATCGACCAGATGCGTGGCGAGCAAGATCCCGAGGTAATCGCCGCCCTCGACAACACCCTCCTCGCTGCCCTACGCAAAGGCGGTGACGCACTCGCCACGATCCATCTAGCGATTCCCGAGGCGGTCGATTGGCAGCGCATCTCCGGCGTCCGCTTCTCGCTGAAGAGAAAGCACCACCAGCCGATGGCTGACCCGCGAATCACGGTCTACCGCGAACTGCGTCCCGCCGAGAAGATCGACCTAAAGCGTCTTCGCACTGACAAGGTCGAGGCAATCAGCGCACTCGACGAGGATGAGCTCTACGACAAGTGGAGCGTCTATGACTGCCTCGTCTTCGAAGCCGAGCACGACGAGCACCTTTACGTGCTCTCGGGCGGCCAGTGGTACCGGATTGACCACTCCTTCCGTGAGGAAGTGGAGAGCTTTGTCAACGAGGTCCCGGAACTTAACTTGGAGCTGCCGTCGCCGAACATGGAAAGCAGGGAGGGCGAATACAACGCCGCCGCGGCCGAGGCCATTGGAGGCCTCTGCATAGACGACAAGACGGTTTCTACTGGCGGCATAGACCGAGTGGAGATTTGCGACATCCTGACCCCCGACGGCATCCTCGTGCATGTAAAGAAGCGTGGTCGCTCTTCCACGCTTAGCCACCTATTCGCCCAGGGAGTGACCTCCTGCAAACTCCTTCTAAATGACCAGGCTTTCTTAGACGATGCCCGAGAGCTGGTGGCAGACCTTGACCCCTCCTTTTCCGAGCTTCTTCCAGAGAAGCGTGGCGAACGAGAGCGGATCAGGGTCGCCTACGTGGTTCTCAGTCGCGGTCAGCGACCAGAGCGTCCCTACGGCCTTCCGTTCTTCAGCATGGTGAATCTGCGGGGCGCGGTCGAATGGCTGCGAGCAGCTGGCGTTGAGGTCTTCGCAAAAGAGGTAAGGGAAGGCCAAGCGGGGACCCAAAGTGGGTAAACAGGCACGATCAGCGCGAACGAGCGAATGGGGAGTCTGCGGCGGAACCGTGTCCCGAATCGTGTCCCCAACTCAGCAAATCTGTAGCCGACGGGACTGAACCAACTGGACGAGATCGCGCCTGATCGGCCTGGATCGGCCTCAAAAATCACGTTCGTAATGAAGGGGTCCCCGGTTCAAGTCCGGGCGTCGGCTCTTCTCGCGACCCGCGGCGCTAGTTGAGCGGGGTGCCGGCGAGGCTGGCGACCTTCCAGTCGCCGTCTTCGTTGGCCATCGGCATCGCCAGGATCGTGCCGCCGATGCCGGTGTAGATGACGAAGGAGCGGTCGCCTTCAACCCGCAGCGAGCCGACGTTTGCCTTCTCGGCTTCCGCCTTCATCGATTGCTTCGCCGCCGGGTTGGTCAGTTTTTCGAGGATCCCGGCGCAGGTCGTGTCCTTGATCTGCTTCGCCTGCGCAGCGAGTTTTTCGAACGACTCGACGATCGCCTTCGACATGTAGTCGCAGGCCGCCGCCCAGTTGCCCTCGGCGCGGGCGTCGAGGAAGTTGTGCAGGGCGACCGCGGCGGCGTCGAACTCCTCGTCGTCCGCCTCCTCGCCGAATTCCTGCACGCTGTTGTCGCCGCCCTTCTGGCGGAACTGCTGCGCACCGCCACCGGAGTCGTTGTGCTGCTTGGGCGTGAAGTCGGAGGCGTCGGAGCCGGACCCGCCAGACTGGCCATTGCCGCTGCCGGAGCCGTTCGAGTCCCCCCTGCCGTCGCCGGAGCCGGACTTGCCCTCGCCCGACTTGCCTGCGTTGCCCTGCTTGGAGTCGCCGCCTTCCGCCTGGCCCTGCGAGCCGGCGTCAGCCGCCGTCGTCGAACCCGAGTCGTCGTCCCCGCCGCCACAGGCGGCGAGGCCGAGAGCGACCAGCAACACGGCAATCGCCGCGATCAGCGTCTTCGATCCCTGCCTCACCCGATTCATTCTAGGGAATCGCCCGTTTTTCCTTCGTCGGGCGCTGAAGGCTAGGATCGGGGCTGATGGCGGAGGGAATCTCGATCGTTCTGGCTGACGATCACACCGTGGTGCGGAGGGCGCTGCGCGTGCTGCTCGAGGAGGAGCCCGGCTTCGAGGTGGTCGCCGAGGCGGAGGACGCCGAAGGGGCCGTGCGCTACCTGCGCGGGCACAAGCCCGACGTGCTGATCCTCGACCTCAACATGCCCGGAAAGCCCAGCCTGGAGGCGATCCCGGAGATGCGCGAGGCCTCGCCCGGGACCCAGATCGTGGTCCTGACGATGCAGCAGGAGCCGGCCTTCGCCCGCCAGGCGCTGCAGCTGGGGGTGCTCGGCTACGTGCTCAAGGAGGCCGCCGACGACGAGCTCGTGCAGGCGGTGCGCAAGGCGGCCGCCGGCGAGACCTACCTGCAGCCGGCGCTCGGCGCCAAGCTCGCCGCCGAGCCCGAGCGCGCGGCCCCCGACCTGAGCGAGCGCGAGACCGACGTGCTGCGCCTGATCGCACTCGGCCACACCAACGCCGAGATCGCCGGACAGCTCTACATCAGCGTGCGCACGGTCGAGACCCACCGCGCCCACATCCAGCAGAAGCTCGGCGTATCAACCAGGGCGGAGCTGGTCCGCTGCGCGCTCTCCCGCCGCCTGCTCGAGACCTGAGCCGGCGGCCCCGCTCGCCACGGGCGCCGTCAGCGGCACGCTCGCCGAGACCCGCGTGCCGCCGCCGGGCCGCGACTCGATCTGCAGCTCGCCGCCGACCAGCTCGACCCGCTCGCGCATCCCCGCCAGGCCGAAGCCCGCGTGCTCGCCGGCGGGATCGAAGCCGCGGCCGTCATCGGCGACGAGCACGTCGACGCGGTCGCGCCGGCCGCGCACCTGCAGCTCGACCGCCGCCGCGCCGGCGTGCTTGGCGATGTTGTTGAGCGCCTCCTGCACGAGCCGGTAGACGACGGTCTCCAGCTCCGGCCCGAGCCGCTCGGCCTCGACCTCGAGATCGGCGGCGACCTCGATCTCCTCGCCCTGGCCGACCCGCTCGGCGAGATCCTCGAGCGCCGCGCGCAGGCCGAGCTGGTCGAGGGTCGCGGGACGCAGCTCGGCGATCAGCACGCGCAGGTCGTCGATGTCGCGGGCCATCTCGCCGAGCGCCGCCTCGACCGCGGTCGCAAGCCGCTCCGGATCGCCGCTCTTCAGCGCCGAGGAGAGCATCACGCGGCGGGCGCCGATCCCCTGCAGGACCGAGTCGTGCAGCTCGCGCGCCCAGCGCGCCCGCTCGCGCTCGGCGGTCAGCATCGTCTGGCGCAGGCGCTCCTCGGTGACCGACTGAACGGTCGCCACGGCGGTCGCGGCGCTGGCCGCGGCGGCGGTCAGCATGCGCTCGTCTTCGGGGTAGAAGTCAGGGCCTTCCTCGAGCCGGTCGAGCGCCACGATCGCCCCCAGCAGCCGGCCGCGGAAGCTGAGCGGCACGAGCATCGAGGCGCGCGCCTCGATGCCGAGGCTTTGCACCGCTGCCAGAGCCACCCGCGAGGTCGGGGCCTCGATCGCGATGTAGCGGCCGACCGGGCCGCTGCCGCAGTCGCCCGCCGCCGCGACCACCTCGCAGCGCCCACCCTGCTCGAGCAGCACCAGCAGGGAGCCGGCGCCGACCAGCGCCCGGGTGCGCTTGGCGATCGTCTCAAGCACGCGCGCCGGGTCGGTCTCGCCGCCGACCGCGCGGGCGATCTCGGTCGTCGCCTCGAGGCCGTGCACGGCCCGCTCCAGCGCCCCCCGCTCCTCCTCGGATTGGCTGTAGAGGCGCACGTTGAAGATCGTCAACGCCGCCCATTCGGCGAGGATCGTCGCCGCCTCCTCGTCGGCGGCGTCGAACTCGCCCCCCTCCTTCTCGGTCAGGTAGAGGTTGCCGTAGGCCTGGCCGCGGACGACGATCGGCACGCCGAGGAAGCTGTGCATCGGCGGGTGCCCGGGCGGGAAACCGAACGAGCGCGGGTGCTCGCCGACCTCGCGCAGGCGCAGCGGCGCCGGGTTGCGGATCAGCTCGCCGAGCACGCCGCGGCCGCGGGGCAGGTCGCCGATCCGCGCCCGCGTGCTGTCGTCGATGCCGACGTAGATGAAGCGCTCGAGCTCGTGCCGGTCCTCGTCGAGGATGCCGAGCGCCGCGTAGCGGGCGCCGGTCAACTCGCGCGCGACCTCGACCACCTCGCGCAGCACCGCCTCGAGGTCGAGTTGGGCGACGAGCCCCCTTCCGACATCGATCAGACGGCGGAGACGATGCTCGTCGAGCACGTCACGGGACATGCAGCAAAGCTATCGCAGCGATGACGAGATCTGCTTCGGATTTCTACCCAGTGAGATTCAGGTCATTCCACGGAGGTCAGCGCCCAGCACAGGTGAGAGCCTGCTCCCCGCGGCACAGATCGATGAAACATCGCAGAGGAAAGGAACCTGGATGCGCAAAGGTCTCGAGATAGGCGGCATCGTCGCCGCAGTTGTGCTGATCGTGTTCGGCATCGTCGCGATCGTGATGGGCGCCGACGGGCGCAGCACGGTGCAAAGCGAACTGAAGGAACAGAGCATCGTCGGCACGCCCGACATGACGCCCGAGGCGGTCGCGGCGGAAGTGGAAGAGGCCGGCCTGGAAGACGTCGCGCTGCCCGACTGCAACGTCGCCGGAGAAGAAATCGACAACGGCGACAGCGCCCGCTGCTTCGCCGAGTACATGCACGTCCACGCGCTCGAGGCCACCGGCGGCTACACCTACGCCGAGATGGGCCGCTTCGAAGCCAAACCCGACGCACCGGCGGCGGAGCTCGCCGCGGGCGGCGGCACCGACAACGAAGAGCTCGCCGTCATCGACAGCGAGACCGGGTTGCCGGCCGACAACGGCGCCCGCAACGTCTGGGTCACCGAGACCGCGCTGGCGACCGCGCTCAACGCCAGCTACATGGCGGAACGGCTATCCGTGTTCGGGATCGTCATCGGCATCGCCCTGCTGCTGACCGGGATCGGCTTCGCCGTCCTCGTCGCCGGCGGCGCTGTGCGCAACCGGGAGCCCGGCTCACAGAGCTGAGCCGTCGCCGACCGGCTCAGGCCGCGGCGATCGCGGCCTGAGCGGCGGCGACCCGGGCGATCGGCACCCGGAAGGGCGAGCAGCTGACGTAGTCGAGCCCGGCGCCGTGGAAGAAGGCGATGCTGTCCGGGTCGCCGCCGTGCTCGCCGCAGATGCCGAGGCCGAGGTCGGGACGGCCGCGGCGACCGCGCTCGACCGCGATCGCGACGAGCTCGCCGACGCCGTCGGCGTCGATCGTCTCGAAGGGGCTGCGCTCGACGATCTTGCGGCGCAGGTACTCGCTGAGGAAGCGGCCCTCGGAGTCGTCGCGGGAGAAGCCGAGCGCCGTCTGGGTGAGGTCGTTGGTGCCGAAGCTGAAGAACTCGGCCTCGGCGGCAAGCCGCTCGGCGATCAGGCAGGCGCGCGGCAGCTCGACCATCGTGCCGACGCGAAAGGAGAGCGGCTCGCCGCCGAGCTCGCTCGCGGTCGCCGCCGCCGTCCGCTCGACCAGCTCGCGCATCGCCACCAGCTCGCCCTCGTAGCCGACCAGCGGGATCATCAACTCGAGCCGGGGCGCGTCGCCCTCACGCCCGCGCACGGCGGCCGCGGCGGCGAAGATCGCCCGCACCTGCATCTCGTAGACCTCGGGGAAGAGCAGGCCGAGGCGGCAGCCGCGCGTGCCCAGCATCGGGTTCGCCTCCTCGAGCTGGCGCACCCTGTGCAGCCGGCGCTCCAGCTCGGCAGGCGGATCGCCGTCGGGAGCGGCGAGGCGGCGCTCGATCTCGACCAGCAGCTCCTCGGCCCGGGGCAGGAACTCATGCAGCGGTGGGTCGAGCAGGCGGATCGTCACCGGCAGCCCCGCCATCTCCGCGAAGAGCCCCTCGAAGTCGGCCCGCTGCAGCGGCTCCAGCTCGGCCAGCGCCGCCCGTCGCCCCGCCTCGTCCTCGGCCATGATCATCGCCTGCATCTTCGGCTGGCGCTCGCCGAGGAACATGTGCTCGGTGCGGCAGAGGCCGATCCCCTCGGCGCCGAAGCGGCGCGCCAGGGCGGCATCCTCGGGACGGTCGGCGTTCGCGCGCACGCCGAGCCGGCGCAGCTCGTCGCACCAGCCGAGCACGACCTGGAAGTGCTCGTCGACCTCGGCCGGGACGAGCGGCACGTCCTGCCTCGTGACGACCCCGGTCGAGCCGTCGATCGCGATCTCCTCGCCCTCGCCCAGGACCGTCTCGCCGACCCGCACCTCGGCCGCCTCGAGGTCGATGTCCAGGGCCGAGGCGCCGCAGACGCAGGGCCGCCCCATGCCGCGCGCGACCAGCGCCGCGTGCGAGGCCTTTCCGCCCTCGGAGGTGAGGATGCCGCGGGCGGCGTCGAAGCCGGCGACGTCGTCGGCCTCGGTGAAGGGACGGACGAGGATCACGTCCTCGCCCTCGGCGGCGCGCTCGACCGCGGAATCGGCGCTGAAGACGATCCTGCCCCGCGCGGCGCCGGGCGAGGCCGCGACCCCTTCGGCCAGCGGGTCGAGCTCGAAGGCCGGGTCGAAGGAGGGGTGCAGCAGCGCCTCCAGCTTGGCGGTGTCGATCCGCTCCAGCGCGGTCGCGCGCTCGACAATGCCCTCGGCGACGAGGTCGACGGCGACCCGCACGGCGGCGTGCGGCGGGCGCTTGGCCGAGCGCGCCTGCAGCATGTAGAGGGTCCCCTCCTCGACCGTGAACTCGACGTCCTGCATGTCGCCGAAATGGCGCTCGAGCGTGGCGAGGATCTCGACCAGCTGCGCGTGGGCGGCGGGCATCTGCGTCGCCATCTCGGCGAGATCGGCGGTGTCGCGGGTTCCGGAGACGACGTCCTCACCCTGGGCGTCGCGCAGGAAGTCGCCGGAGGGGTGCGGCTCGCCGGTCATCTCGTCGCGGCTGAAGGCGACCCCCGACCCCGAGTCCTCGCCCCGGTTGCCGAAGACCATCTGCTGCACGTTCACCGCGGTCCCCCACTCGTCGGGGATGCGGTTGAGCCGGCGGTACTCGACCGCACGGGCGCCGTTCCAGGAACCGAACACGGAGGCGACCGCGCGCAGCAGCTGCGCGCGCGGCTCTTGCGGCAGCTGTTCGCCGGTCTGCGCGGCGAAGATCCGCTTGAACTCGGCGGTCAGGCGGCGCAGGTCGGCGGCGTCGAGCTCGGTGTCGAGCTTGATCCCGCGCTCATCCTTGATCGCCCGGATCGCCCGCTCGAAGAGCATCGAGTCGATCCCGCAGACGACGGCGCCGAACATCTGCACGAGGCGGCGGTAGGAGTCCCAGGCGAAGCGCTCGTCGCCGGTGCGGGCAGCGAGGCCGCCGACCGCCTCGTCGCCGAGACCGAGGTTGAGCACCGTGTCCATCATTCCCGGCATCGACTCGCGGGCGCCGGAGCGGACCGAGACGAGCAGCGGGTCCGCCGGGGCGCCGAGCCGCCGCCCGGCCTGCTCCTCGAGCGCCGCGACAGCGTCGTCGATCTGCCGCTCCAGCCCGGGCGGGAAGGCGTCGGCGCCGAGGTAGGCGACGCAGGCCTCGGTCGTCACCGTGAACCCGGCCG
>DASTVL010000191.1:0-2071 GCA_035759115.1 Solirubrobacterales bacterium
CTGGGGGACGACGAACCAGAGCGCGCCCTGGGCGTGGACGATGTCGACCAGCGAGAGCGAGCCGCCCATGATGATCGCGCCGAGCAGCGCCAGGCCCATCGCCACCTCGTAGGAGATCAGCTGGGCGGCGCCGCGCATCGCGCCGAGCAGGCTGTACTTGGAGCCCGAGGCCCAGCCGCCGAGCAGCACGCCGTAGAAGGCGAGCGAGCCGACGGCGAAGAAGTAGAGGATCCCGATCGGGACGTCGATCCCGTAGAGGCCGACGCCGCCCTGGACGTCGCCCCAGGGGATGATCGCCAGCGCCATCACGCCCGAGAGGACCGGCAGCAGCGGCCCCAGCACGTAGAGCATCGGGATCGCGTTGGCCGGCCGGAAGCCCTCCTTGCTGATCAGTTTGAACAGGTCGGCGAGCGGCTGCAGCAGACCGAACGGCCCGACGCGGTTGGGCCCGTAGCGGTGCTGGAAGCGGCCGATCAGTTTGCGCTCGACCACGGTCATCACCGGCACGATCCCGAAGATCACGGCGAAGATCACGATCGACTTGGCGATCATGATCCAGGTCGCTTCGACGAACTGGGTGTCGGCGAGCGGCAGCATCACTCGCCGGCCTTCTCGATCGTGACGCTGACGGGCGAGCCATTGAGCAGGCCGTTGGCGTTGCCGTCGCCGGTGCCCTCGATCAGGAAGCAGACGCCCTGCTCGATCCGCTCACGAATCACAACCTCGGCCTCGACGCTGCTTCCGTCCTGCGACACCCGGACGCTGTCGCCACCCTGCAGCCCGAGCATCTCTGCGTCCGATGGGGACAGCTCGACACGCTGCGCGGGCTTCAGGAACTTCAGCGGCGGATTCAGCTCCGTGATCGGCCCCACCCATAGATCGCGGTAGGTCCCGAGGGTGAGGGCGTCGGTCGTCTCGTCGACTCCCTGGCGGGACGCGGGGGATGACTCACCAGGAACTCCTCGCGAACGCGAGCCTGGGGAGTCATCCCCCGTGGCCCGCGAGAGATTCGAAGCTCCGTGGAGGTCCTGCCAGCGAACGCCGCGGCCCGCTATGTCGGAGTCCGTGATCCCTGCGTAGAAGGGAACAGCTTCGGTGAGCGCGGCGAAGGCCGAGGGCTGGGAGTCGATGCCGGTGTCGTGACCCAAGGCCAGTGACAGCTCAGCCAGGACACCCCAGTTTGGGCGGATGTCGCCGGGGCGGCCGGCGCTGGGGCGGACGCGCTGGAGGCGGCCGTCGGGGTGGGTGACCGTGCCGTCCTTCTCGGCGTGGGTCTCCAGCGGGAAGACGACGTCGGCCTTGGCCGTGGTCGCGGTCTCGAAGGTGGAGAAGCAGACGATCTGCTTGGCGGCGCCGAGGGCGCGCTCCCAGGCGGGGGTGTCCGGGAAGTCGCGCAGGGGGTCGACGCCGAAGAGCAGCAGCGTGTCGAGCTCGCTCGACTCGAGCGCGGCGCGGATCTCCTCGGTCGCCTTGCCGGCGGAAGCCTGCGTCAGGCCCGGGCCGGCGTCGGGGAGGCAGCCGGCCTCGCGCAGGCCGCGGGCGTTGGTCACGTCGGGGATCTCGAGCAGGCCGCTGCCCTGCTTGCCGGCGATGTCGAGCGCGGCGGCGATGTCGAGCAGGGCGCCCGTCGCCGCCTCGCCCTCGCGGGCGATGCGGTCCCCCCAGATCACGACGACGCTCGCCGCGTCGCTCAGCACCTCGGCGGCCGCGGCGGCGGGGCTGCCCTCGTCGCCGGTGCGCAGCGCGTTGGAGAGCTCGGAGAGGAAGTGGGTCGCGTCTCCCGGCGCGCACCGGTCGACCGCGTCGGCGCCGCCGTCGAGCGTCGTCGGGCGGTCGGTGGCGACGGCGAGCTTCGCCCCGTTGCGGCGCATCGCCTTGCGGATCCGCAGATCGAGGATCGGCGAGCTGTGCAGGGGGTCGGTGCCGACAAGCAGGATCGCGTCGGCGTCGTCGATGTCGCGCACCCTGGCGGAGAGCTCGGGCCGGGCGAGGCGCAGCAGCGTCTCGCGGCCGGGGCCGCGCGAGGGGCGTGACTCGACGTGCGGCGAGCCCAGCGCCTCGCGGACGATCC
>DASTVL010000192.1:0-3770 GCA_035759115.1 Solirubrobacterales bacterium
CGGGGTCGATCAGCTCGCGCAGCTCCTCCTGGCCGAGCAGCTCGCGCAGCAGGTCGCGGTCGAGCGCCAGCGCCGCGGCGCGCCGCTCGGCGTTCGGCGTGTCGCCCTCGTACATGTAGGTGGCGACGTAGTCGAAGAGCAGCGAGGAGGCGAAGGGCGAGGCGCTCGGCGTCTCGACCTCGACCAGGCCGAGCTTGCGCGAGTGCAGGTCGGTGAGGATCTGGCGCAGGGACGGGAGATCGAGCACGTCGCGCAGGCACTCGCGGTAGGTCTCGAGGATCACCGGGAAGCGGGGGAAGTCGCGCGCGACCTCGAGCAGGCTCTGCGACTTGAGCCGCTGCTGCCACAGCGGCGTGCGCTTGCCCGGGTAGGCGCGCGGGATCAGCAGCGAGCGGGCGGCGTTCTCGCGGAAGCGGGCGCCGAACAGGGCCGAGCCGGATAGCTCGCGCACGACCAGGTCCTCGAGCTCGTCGGGGTCGACCATGACCAGGTCGGCCGGCGGCGGCTCGTCGGCGTCGGGCAGGTGGATGACGATGCCGTCGTCGGACCAGATCGCGTCCGCCTCGAGGTCGTGCTCCTCGCGGATCTTCTGCCCCAGCGCCAGCCCCCAGGCGGAGTGGACGCGGCCGCCGAAGGGCGAGAGCACGCAGAGCCGCCAGTCGCCGATCTCGTCGCGGAAGCGCTCGATCACGATCGTCTCGTCAGAGGGGACGACCCGGGTCGCCGCCTGCTGCTCGCGCAGGTAGGCGACGAGATTCTCGGCGGCGCGGCGGTCGAGGTCGTACTCGCCCGCCAGCTCGGCCGGCTCGCGCGAGACCGCCTCGCGGGCGAAGGCGCCGATCGCCCGGCCGAGCTCGGCCGGGCGGCCGATCCCGTCGCCCTTCCAGAACGGCACCGCGCCGGGCATCCCGGGCGCCGGGGTGACGATCACGCGGTCGCGGGTGATCTCCTCGATCCGCCAGGTCGTCGCGCCGAGCAGGAAGGTCTGGCCCGGGCGGGCCTCGTAGACCATCTCCTCGTCGAGCTCGCCGACCCGTTTGCCGTCGGGCAGGTGGACGCCGTAGAGGCCGCGGTCGGGGATCGTGCCGGCGTTGGTGACGACCAGCTGGCGGGCGCCTTTGCGGCCGTGCAGGGTGCCCTTGGTGCGATCCCAGACGATCCGCGGGCGCAGCTCGGCGAAGCGGTCCGACGGGTAGCGGCCGTCGAGCATGTCGAGCACGTTCTCGAGCTGTTCGCGCGAGAGCTCGCCGAAGGGCTCGCTGGCGGTGACCAGGCGCTCGACCTCGTCCACCTCCCACTCCTCGTCGGCGACGATCGAGACGAGCTGCTGGGCGAGCACGTCGAGTGGGTTCTGCGGGATCACGGTCTCCTCGATCGCGCCCTCGCGCATGCGCCTGGCGACGACCGCGCACTCGAGCAGGTCGGCGCGGAACTTGGGGAAGATGCGGCCGCGGCTGACCTCGCCCAGCGAGTGGCCGGCGCGGCCGACCCGCTGCAGGCCGCGGCTGACCGACTTCGGCGACTCGACCTGGATCACCAGGTCGACGGCGCCCATGTCGATGCCGAGCTCGAGCGAGCTGGTCGCGACCAGGCAGGGGAGCTGCCCCGACTTGAGCATCTCCTCGACGACGAGGCGCTCCTCGTGGGAGAGGGATCCGTGGTGGGCGCGAGCGATCTCGGGGGGGTCCTCGGTGGGCGGCTCGTGCCCGGCGTGCTCGGTCGGAGGCAGCTCGCCGTCCGGCACCCCGGCCGCCAGCTCGTTCAGGCGCTTGGCCAGGCGCTCGGCGGCCCTGCGGGCGTTGACGAAGATGATCGTCGACTTGTGTTCTTTTACGAGCTTCAACAGCTCGGGGTAGATCGCGGGCCATATGGAGCGGACGTGGGCATTGGGCTCGCCCTCGTTGGGGACGCCCTCTGAGTTGGGAAAGTTCGGGGCGCCCGGCTCGGACATGTCCTCGACCGGCACCACGATCTCCAGGTCGAGCTCCTTAGCCACCCCCGCATCGACGATCTCGCAATCCCTCCTAGGACCGACCAGAAACTTCGCTATCCGCTCCAGCGGGCGCTGCGTTGCCGACAGCCCGATGCGCTGGAGCTTCTCCGCTTCGGTGAAGTGCTCGAGCCGCTCCAGCGTCAGCGCCAGGTGCGACCCCCGCTTGGACTGGGCGACGGCGTGGATCTCGTCGACGATCACGGCCTCGACGCCGCCGAGGATCTCGCGCGCCCCCGAGGAGAGGATCAGGTAGAGCGACTCGGGCGTCGTGATCAGGATGTCGGGCGGCGTTTTGCGCATCGCCCGCCGCTCTTTCTGCGGGGTGTCGCCGGTCCGCAGCCCGACCGAGATCTCGGCCCCGATCCCCCGCAGCGGCGCCCGCAGATTGCGCTCGATGTCATACGACAGCGCCTTGAGCGGCGAGACGTAGACGATCTTCACGCCCTCGCCCAGCTGCGACGCCCGCGAAAGTCTGTCGATACCCCAGAGGAACGCGGCCAGAGTCTTGCCGGAGCCGGTGGGGGCGCAGATCAGCGTGTTGGAGCCGCTCGAGATCGCCTCCCAGCCACCAGCCTGGGCGGGCGTCGGCCCCGCAAAGGAGGCCTCGAACCAGCGCCGCACCGGGGCGCTGAAAGGCGCCAGCGGATCGGGTTCTGCGCTTGCTTTAGGGCGGGTGCTCAACCCACCGATCTTACGCCGCGTCCGTTACGGGCGTCCGCCGGCGAAGCGCGTGTAGACGCGCCATGCGGGCTTCGGCGCGAAGCCTTCGCCGAAGAGTCCGGAGCCGCCGCAGAAATTGCAGGCGCCAGGCTGATCGTCGACCGAGAACCAGTAGACCCGCTGCAGACGCCACCGGCGCTGCCCGGCGCGCAGCGACCGGAAGGCGCCGTTCAACTGTGCCGCCTGCCCCCGCAGGCCTTTGGCGAAGCTGTTGCCCCGTTCGGGCCGCTGGGAGCTCCAGCCCATCTCGGTGATCCAGAGACCCTTGCCCGCATCGCGGTTGGCCCTCAGCACCCGCCGCATTTCTTCGATCCGCGAGGGCAGGCTGCGATAGCTGCCGGTGTAGGGATGCAGCGCGTAACCGTTGAACTTGGACTTGATCCCGGGCGTGCTGCGGTACATCCGGTTGAGGAAGTCCGCGGCGAAGTAGGCCTGCGGGGGCCGGCGCTTGAAGGTGGCCTCGATCGGTCGTGAGAAGAGCCCGCCGAGGATGACCCTCGCGCCCCTGTCGGTCGCTTTGACGGCGTTGTAGGAGAGCTTGACCAGCTTGCCGAACTCGGCCGGATTCGGTCGCACGACGAAGTACTTGAAATTGGCCTCGTTCCAGATCTGCCAGGTGCGCAGCGGCCGCTTCGGCAGGCCCGGGTTCTCGACCCAGAAGGCCCCTCGCGGCCCGTAGCGCCTGATCGTCGCGATCACGAACCGGCGCCAGCCGGAGCGCTGCTTGCCGTTGCGCACGGGGAGGAACCGCGGCGCCGTTGCGGTGCCCCGCGTGCCGGGCACGACCCCCGCCGGGACGGCCCAGGTGGGTGCTCCGAGCAGGAACGGCAGTACATCCACGCGAGCGGCGACCGCGGCGGCGACGACTTTGTCGGGTCCAGAGAAGTCGAATGGGCCGTTGGGGGTGGGCTGCACCGAGCCCCAGGCGATGCCGACCCGGACGCTGTCGACGCCGCCTCGCTTGAGCCGCTGGAATTCTTCGGTGTCGGGCGCGTGTTGGGGCACGACGCCCCAGAAGTTGCCCGGCAGAGCGCTCGCCGGTGCGGCTGCCACGGCC
>DASTVL010000193.1:0-6984 GCA_035759115.1 Solirubrobacterales bacterium
AGGGTCCTGGTCAGCGCCGCGCGGAAGCCGGAGAGGTGCGAGCCGCCCTCGTGGGTGTTGATGTTGTTGGCGAAGCTGAAGATCGACTCCTGGTAGGAGTTGTTCCACTGCATCGCGACCTCGACCTGGCCGTCGTCCTCCTCGCCCTCGAAGAAGATCGTCTTTTTGTGCAGGACGTCCTTGTTCTCGTTGAGATGGCGGACGAAGTCCTCGATCCCGCCCTCGTACTGGAAGCTGACGCTGTTGGTCTGGCCGCGCTCGTCGACCAGCTCGATCTTCAGCCCGCGGGTGAGGAAGGCGGTCTCGCGCAGCCGCTCGGCCAGCGTCTGGAAGTCGAACTCGCGCTCGGCGAAGATCTCCGGGTCGGGCTGGAAGGTGATCGTCGTGCCGTGGTCCTTGCTCGCCGCCCCCTTGGCGAGGTCGGCCTGCGGCTTGCCGCGCTCGTAGTCCTGCGTCCAGACATGGCCGTCGGTCTTGATTTCGAGGTGGAGGCGCTCGGAGAGCGCGTTGACGACGGAGACGCCGACGCCGTGCAGGCCGCCTGAGACCTTGTAGCCGCCGCCGTCGCCGAACTTGCCGCCGGCGTGCAGGACGGTGAGGACGACCTCGGCCGCCGGGCGGCCCTCCTTCTCCATCGTCCCCACCGGGATGCCGCGGCCGTCGTCGACGACCGTGCAGCTGTCGTCCGGGTGAAGGATGACCTGGACCGAGTCGCAGTGGCCGGCGATCGCCTCGTCGACCGAGTTGTCGACGACCTCGTAGACGAGGTGATGGAGACCGCGCGGCCCGGTCGAGCCGATGTACATCCCGGGTCGCTTGCGAACCGCTTCCAGGCCCTCGAGAACGGTGATGTCTTGAGCGCCGTAGGAGCCCTCCTTCTTGGCCTTGGCCCCATCGGCGTTCTGGTCTTTCTCGGGCAACAGATCCTTTCCGCGTCTCACACAAAGCCCCGGCCGCCTGGCGCTCTCGGCGCGCCCGGCCGGGGCGGAAATCGAGTTGACATAAGGATACCAGTCGGGGTCCCTGGAACGCCGCTGCCCGAATTAAGAAATACCTGCAAATCGACGTAAAACATGTCGGCTCTCAGGCGTCTTTGAGGCGAAACCGCAAAGCCGCGGGCGCTTTCTCGCCCAGCCTCTCCCCCAGGCCGGCCAGGAGGCGATCCTGCATCAGGTCCAGCTCCTCCGCCCAGACCGGGTCCTCGCAGACGATCGTCACGGTCTCGCCGCGCTCCGAGACGGGCTGCGCGACCGCGGCGATACGCTCGCCCACCACCTCCGCCCAGACTCCCTGCACGGCGGCGAGGCGGGTCTTAGGGGCCACCTGTTCAAGGGCGGCGCGCAGAGCGCCCGACGCCGGGCGGGGAGCGCGGCGTCGGCTCATGCCGCGGCCACGCCGGCGTCGTCGAAGGGGACCCGCACGACCCGCTCGCGGGCCGCGGGCGGGACCGACTCCTCTGCGGCGGCGGTGATCAGCGCCTGCCCCTCGCCCGCCAGCCGCTCGACCAGGAAGCCGCGCCGCTGCGGGTCGAGCTCGCTCATCACGTCGTCGAGCAGCAGCAGCGGGGCCACCCGACGGGCGGCGAGGAGCGCCTCGCGCTCGGCGAAGAGCAGCGCGAGGAGCGCAAGGCGCTGCTGGCCCTGCGATCCGTAGCGCCGCAACGACTTGTCGGCGGTGCTGAGCTTCAGCTCGTCGAGGTGCGGGCCCCACGAGGTGCGGCCGAGGCGCAGGTCGGCGTCGCGGCGCCCGGCCAGGCCCGCGCGGATCGAGGCGGCGTCGCCGCTCGCGCGCGGCGCGTACTCGAGCGTCCCGCCGCCCGCCAGCCCGAGGTCGGCGGCTGCCGCCGCGAACGGCTGCGTCAGCTCGGCCACCGCCTCGGCCCGGGCCGCGACCAGCGCCGCCGCGGCGTCGGCGAGCGCCGCGTCCCAGACCTCGAGGTCGCCCGCCGGGCGGCCGGCGGCGAGGTTGGCGATCAGCGCGTTGCGCTGCGCCAGCGCCTGGCCGAAGCGCCGGCGCAGGCCGGCGCGGGTGGGCCAGCGCGCCGCCACGTAGCGGTCGAGGTGCGCGCGGCGCTCCGTCGGCGGGCCCTTGACCAGAGTGAGGCGATCGGGTGAGAAGACCGCCACCGGCGGCCGGCTCCGGGCCAGTTCGCCGGGGTCGGCAGGATCGCCATCGAGCAGGTGCCGGCGTCCCTCGCCGCGGCTGACCGAGGCGAGCAGCCGGTGCTCGATCCCGTCCCCGTCGCGAATCACAGCCTCGGCGCGGGCGAGCCGGCCGCCGAAGGGGATCAGCTCGCGGCGGTCGGAGGTGCGAAAGGAGCGGCCGGTGAGGGCGAAGTAGAGCGCCTCGAGCAGATTGGTCTTGCCGGCGCCGTTGGGGCCGATCAGGCTGACGATCCCCGCGCCGAGCTCGACCCGCACCTCGCTCAGGCTGCGCAGCGGCCTCGCTTCGACAGCGGCGACCAGCACAGGCCGGCCCCCTACACGTTGAGGCGGATCGGCATCACGAGGTAGCGGAAGTCTTCGTTGTCGACCGGCTGCAACAGCCCCGGCCGCAGCGGCGAGATCAGCCGCAGCAGCACCTCGTCGCCGGCGACGCTTTCGATCCCCTCGCGCAGGAACTCCGGGTTGAAGCCGATCTCCAGCGCCTCGCCCTCGAACGCCGCCGGCATCGACTCCTCGGCGTCGCCGACGTCGGGGGTCGAGGCCGAGACCTTCAGCTCGCCCTCCGCGAACGAGAGCCGCAGCGGCGCGTTGCGTTGCGCCAGCTGGCTCACCCGGCGGACCACGTCGAGGAATTCCGGCCGCGGCAATCTGACGTCGTGCTCGTAGGACTCCGGCAGGAGCTGTCGAAAGTTGGGGAACTGGCCGTCGATCAGCCTCGTGTTGAGGAGGATCGCCCCTGCCTTGAAGACGGCCTGATTCGACAGCAGGCTGACCGCGACCTCGTCGAGCTCGCCGCCGGCCACCAGCCTGCCCAGCTCGCGCAGGGCCTTGGCCGGGATGTTTGCCTCGAGCTCGCCGCCGATCTCGGCCTCGAGCTCGGTGCGCTTGACCGCGAGCCGGTAGGAGTCGGTGGCGACCATCGTCATCTCCCGCCCGGCCGCATTGACCAGGACCCCGGTCAGCACCGGGCGCATGTCGTCGCGCGAGGCGGCCGGCGCCACCAGCTCGACCGTCTCGGCCAGGGCCGCCGCCGGGATCTTCAGCGGCTCGGCGTCCTGTTCGGGCAGGCTGGGAAAGTCCTCGGCGGGGAGGATGCGCAGGTGGAAGCTGGAGCCGCCGCTGCGAATCTCCACGTCGCGCTCGGACTCGCGCAGCTCGAGCTCGACGTCGCCCTCGGCGAGCGAGCGGGCGAGCTCGGCGAGCAGCCGGCCCGGCAGCAGGGCGGAGCCGGCGCTCGCCACATCCGCGTCCATCGCCATCCGCAACCCCATCTCGCCATCGGTCGCGGCCAGCGTCACCTCGCCCTCGTCGGCGCGGAGGAGGATCCCGGAGAGGGCCTGGGTCGCCGCGCGGGTCGAAACCGCTCGCGAGACGACGGAGAGCTTGGAGACGAGCTCGTCACGTTTGGTGGTCAGCTTCAAATGACTGATGTCCTCTTGAGTTGGGTTAGTTCTTGTGGAAACTGCCGGGACCATAGGAAATCCGCATGGTCATGGGATTTTCGGCCTGTGGAGAAGACTGGGGAAGGGATCGATTCTTGCACTGGGGTCGGCGGTCAAGCGGCGCCCGGTGGAAGCCTGTGGATGGCGGTGCGCAACTTGCCGACCTGACGGGCGAGCTCGGCGTCGGCGCCGAGCGCGTCCTCGGCCCGGCGCAGCGCGTTGAGGACGGTCGAGTGGTCGCGGCCGCCGTAGAGTCGGCCGATCTGGGGCAGCGAGAGGTCGGTCGACTCGCGCGTGAGCAGGATCGCGACCTGTCTGGCGCGCAGCACGACGGAGCTGCGGCCGCTGCCGACGAGCTCGGCGCGGGAGACCCCGAAGGCGCCCGCGACCCGCTCCTGGATCGCTTCGATCGCGGTTGGCCCGCTCGGCGCCGGCGAGCTCGGGATCAGCTCGGCGATCAGCTCGGGGCTGAGCGGCTTGGCGGTCAGCGAGGCGTGGGCGATCACCTTGGTCAGGGCGCCGTGCAGGCGGCGGATATTGGCGTCGATCCGGCCGGCGAGCTCGGCGAGGGCGTCGCGATCGTCATCGCCCAGGCCTGCCTCGCGGGCGAGCCGCTGGAGGACGGTGAGGCGGGTGGCGAGATCGGGGGGCTCGACCGGGATCGTCAGGCCCCACTCGAAGCGGTCGCGCAGGCGCGCCTCGAGCGTCGAGAGCTCGCTCGGCAGACGGTCGGCCGAGAGGACGAGCTGGCTACCGCCCTCGTAGAGGGCGTTGAAGGTGTGGAAGAACTCCTCTTCGGTGTGCTGCTTGCCCTGCAGGAACTGGATGTCGTCGACGAGCAGCACGTCGAGGTCGCGGTAGCGCTGCTTGAACTGCTCGGCGCCGGAGGAGCGCAGGGCGCCGACGAACTCGTTGGTGAAGCCCTCGGCCGTGGTGTAGCGGACGCTGAGCCCGGGGGCGTTGGCGCGCAGATAGTTGGCGACGGCGCCGAGCAGATGGGTCTTGCCGAGCCCGGGCGGGCCGTGCAGGAAGAGCGGGTTGTAGGCCTCCGAGGGGGTCTCGGCGACGGCCAGGGCGGCGGCGTGGGCGACCCGGTTGCCCTCGCCGATCACGAAGCGGTCGAAGCTGTAGTTCGGGTTGAGCTCGACTGCACGGTCGACGCGACCGCCCGGGTCATGCCTGTCCGGCTCCGAGAAGGCGATCTCGCTGAGCGGCGACCCGAGAGCGTCCAGCGCTTCGCGCAGCAGCGCGGCGTAGCGGCGCTCGACCCAGGTCCGAATTCCCTCCGGCGCGCTCAGGTAGAGCGTCGTTCCCTGGGCCCCGACGACCCGCACGGGCTCGAGCCAGATCTTGAAGGTCGAGTCGGGGACGGCGGCTCGAAGGCGCTGCCGGACTGCCTCCCAGAGGGCGTCGAGACTCTGTCCGGAGGGGTCGGTGGGCACGAACGAGCGACCATAGCGCCGGCTTTCGCGCCCGATTCGGGGCGAGTCGCAAATGCCGGAGAAATGATTCTGGCGAGTGAGCGGTCCCTGTCTCCGGAGAGTGGAGAGCGTCCGTATACTGCGACGGCCAATGAAGCGCACCTACCAGCCGAAGAAGCGGAAGCGGGCCAAGACCCACGGGTTCCGGGCGCGGATGAGCACCCGCGGCGGACGCGCGATCCTCAAGCGCCGCCGGTCCAAAGGCCGCAAGCGCCTTACGCCGGGATGACCCTGCTCACAGTCGGTCTCGGGTGATGGCGGCGAAGCGGCGCCGGCTCTCGCGGAGTCGCGAGTTCGATCGCGTCTACCGCGACGGCTCCTCGCACGCGACCCGCTACCTCGTGCTCTACAGCTTCCCCCGCAAGGACGAAGGGGAAGAGGAGCAGGACGCCCGGCTCGGCGTCTCGGTCAGCCGCAAGGTCGGCGGCGCGGTCGACCGCAACCGGGTCAAGCGGACCCTGCGCGAGGCGTTCTGGGGGTTGGCCGATCGCCTGCCCTCCCGCCACGACTTCGTCATCGTCGCCCGCGCCGAGATCGGCGGCCTGATCGAGAAGGACGGCGCGGATGGGGTGCGGGTGAGCCTGGAAGAGGCGCTTGCGCAGTCCGGCTTCGACGGGGAGCGTTCCACGTGAAACGGGTCCTGCTCGCCCCGATCGCCGCCTACCAGCGCTGGATCTCGCCGGCGATGCCCCGCCGCTGCCGTTACGAGCCGACCTGCTCCGCGTACGCCGCCGACTCGATCCGTCGCCACGGCCTGCGCGGGCTACTGCTCGCCTGCTGGCGCCTGCTGCGCTGCAACCCGTTCAGCCACGGCGGCTTCGATCCCGTGCCCGACCGCTTCACGCTGCGGGTCGGGCCGGTCGACCCGTCCGAGCACCACCGCCACCACGGAGCCCGCACGTGAGCCCCGTCGTCGCCAACATCCTGCAGCCGCTGATCGACATCGCCAACTCGGTGCTGAAGTTCTTCCACGACGACGTCGGGCTCAGCTGGGGGATGTCGATCATCGCGCTCACCGTCGTCACCAGGGCGCTGCTGATCCCGCTCACCTACAAATCGCTGAAAGGGATGCGGGCGCTGCAGGCGCTGCAGCCGCAGCTGAAAGAGATCAAAGAGAAGTACAAGAACGACCAGAAACGCATGCAGCAGGAGATGATGCGCTTCTACCAGGAGAACAAAGTCAACCCCTTTGCCTCCTGCATCCCGCTGCTGGCCCAGCTGCCGATCTTCATCACGCTCTTCTACCTGCTCAAAAACGAGCTCCCGGACGACATCGGCTGCAAAGCGGGCGAGTGCGGCAGCGAAGCCTCGTTCCTCTTCATCTCCGACCTGACTGCGAAGGCGGCGGGCGGCGAACTGATCGCCCTGCTGATCCTCTACGTCGGCACGCAGTTGATCTCCGGCCTGGTGATGGCGGTCACGGCCGACAAAAACCAGCGCCTGCTGATGATGGCGCTGCCCTTCATCTTCGTCCCCTTCATCATCACCTTCCCCGCCGGCCTGGTCCTCTACTGGATCACGACCAACGTCTGGACGATCGGCCAGCAGTACACGATCCAGAAGCTGATTCCGGCGCCCGAGGTGGCGACGCCGGAGCAGGTCGCAGCGGCGAAACCGCCGCCTAAACCGCCTAAGAAGAAGAAGCGGCGGCGCTAGGCAGCTTCGTGCAAGTGAGGGGGCGGTCTCCCGGGAGCTGCCTATGTTCGCTCCGCCTTCGGCTCCGCTCACGAATTTGGTGCCGCTTCGCGAGGATCTCGGCTAGGAGCACCCGACCCCTCAGCTCAGCGAGAGATCGCGAGCTCCATCCTTTTCAGCTAAGCGAGAGACAGAATGGCCCCGGTTTAGCGCCGCCGCTTCTTCTTTTTGGGTGGCTTAGGCGGCGGTTTCGCCGCCGCG
>DASTVL010000194.1:0-4269 GCA_035759115.1 Solirubrobacterales bacterium
TGGCGCTCGCAGGCGATCTCGCGCAGGCGCTTGGCGATCTCGACCTTGCGCTCGGCGGTCTTCGCCATCCCGACCTCGTCGATCGTCAGCGCGATCAGCGCCGCCCCGTGGGCGACCGCGATCGGCACGACGACGTCGGCCTTCTCCTCGCCCGCCTCGAGGTTGATCGAGTTGACGATCGCGCGGCCGGGGATCTTCTCCAGCGCCGCCTCGATCACCCCGGGCTCGGTCGAGTCGACCTGGATCGGCGCCGGCTGGGTCAGCGAGATGCGCTCGGCGACGGTCGCCATCTGCACGTCCTCGTCCTCGCGCTCGGTCAGGGCGACGCAGATGTCGAGCACGTGGGCGCCGCCCTCGACCTGGTCCTCGGCGACCTGCAGCAGGCCGTCGTAGTCGTCGGCGAGCAGCAGCTCCTTGGCCTTTTTCGAGCCCTGCGAGTTGACCCGCTCGCCGACCAGGGTCGGGCGCGGCTCCTGCACCAGCGGCGTCGCGGTCATCATCGAGGAGACCTGGATCTGGCCCGGCGCCGGGCGCTCGCCCGGAACGAGCCCGTCGACCCGCGCGGCGATCGCGGCGATGTGCTCGGGCGTCGTGCCGCAGCAGCCGCCGACGATCCCGACCCCGTAGCGCTCGACGAACTCGCCCAGCGTCGCCGCCAGCGGCCCGGGCTCTTCGGGGAAGATCGTCTCGCCGTCGGGGCCCTGCAGCGGCAGGCCGGCGTTGGGGATGCAGTGGACCGGCAGCGGGCTCGCCTCGCCGAGGTAGCGGATCGCGTCGCGCATGTCCTCGGGGCCGGTTGAGCAGTTGAGCCCGATCACGTCGACCTCGAGCGCGGCCAGCGTCGTCAGCACCGCCTGGATGTCGGTGCCGAGCAGCATCTTGCCGCCCTGCGGCAGCAGGCTGACGCTGGTCTGGATCGGCAGCGTGCGGCCGGTCTCGGCGAAGGCCTCGCGGGCGCCGAAGATCGCCGCCTTGACCTCGAGGATGTCCTGCGCGGTCTCGATGATGATCAGGTCGGCGCCGCCCTCGACCAGGCCCTTGGCCTGCTCGGCGAAGACCTCGACCAGCTTGCGGAAGGAGATGTCGCCGAGGGTCGGGTCGTCGGAGGCGGGCAGGAACCCGGTCGGGCCGATCGAGCCGGCGACGAAGCGGTTCTCGCCCGCCGCCCTGCGGGCGATCTCGGCCGCCTTCAGGTTGACCTCGTGGGTGTGCTCGCCCAGCCCCCACTCCTCGAGCTTCAGCCGCGAGCCCTGGAAGCTGTCGGTCTCGACCACCTCGGCGCCGGCCTCGAGCATCGAGCTGTGCACGCCCTCGATCACGTCGGGGCGGTTGAGCACCAGCGCCTCGTGGCATTTGCCCTCGAGGCCGCCGTAGTCCTCCTGGGTCAGGTCGAACTGCTCGAGGGTCGCGCCCATGCCGCCGTCGAAGACGACGACGCGCTCGGCGGCCGCAGCTATGTAGTCGCGCTCGGACACGTTCCAACCAGGCTAGCGAGGATAGGCTGGACGCCTCGCGATGATCGATTCACACACCCATCTGTTCCTCTGCGAGCGCGACGAGGACGACCTGGTCGCCGACGCGCTCGCGGCGGGCGTGACCCGGATGCTCAACGTGGGCCTCGGCGGCGAGCAGAACGAGGCCGCGATCGGCGGCGCAGAGCGCCACGAGGCGGTTTTCGCCGCCGTCGGCCGGCACCCGACCGAGGCATCCGGATACGACGAAGCCGAAACGAAACGAATCGCGGCTCTGGCGGCTCATCCCAGGGTGCGGGCGATCGGGGAGACCGGGATCGACTACTACCGCGAGACGGCCACTCCGGCCGAGCAGCGGCGCGCCTTCGAGGCGCAGGTGGGGATCGCCCGCGAGCAGGGGCTGCCGATCGTGATCCACGGCCGCGACAAGGACGGCGAGACCGCGGCGATCGACGAGATCTTCGAAGTGCTCGACGCCCAGGCGGGCGAGACGCCGGTGATCCTGCACTGCTTCTCGGCACCCTGGCGCGCCGCCGACGCCGCCGAGCGCGGCTGGCACTGCTCGTTCGCCGGCCACACGACCTACCCCGGCTCCGCCGAGCTGCGCGAGGCCGCCGCGCAGCTGCCCGCCGAGCTGCTCCTGGTCGAGACCGACGCTCCCTACCTGGCGCCGCAGACCGTGCGCGGCAAGCCCAACGAACCGGCCCACGTGGTCGACACGGCCCGCACCGTCGCCGAGGCGCGCGGGATCACCTACGAGGAGCTGGAGGGGATCGTCGAGGCCAACGCCCGCGCCCTCTTCGGCTGGTAGCGACGTGGCCCCGGTCAAGCTAGGGCAGAACTTCCTCGTCGACACCAACCTGCTCGACGCGATCGTCCGCGACGCCAAGCTGGAGCCGGAGGACGTCGTGCTCGAGGTCGGCGCCGGCGAAGGGCCGCTGACCGAACGCCTGGCTACAGTCGCCGCGCACGTGCACACGGTCGAGATCGACCGCAGGCTGGAGCCGGCGCTGGAGCGGGTCGCGGCGCTGCCGAACGTCGAGCTGCACTGGGCCGACGCGCTCAAGCTCGACCTCGAGGCCCTCGATCCGGCGCCGACCGCCGTCGTCTCCAACCTGCCCTACTCGATCGCGACGCCGGTCCTGATCCGCACGATCCACCAGCTGCCCACCGTGCAGAGCTGGACGGTGATGATCCAGCGCGAGATCGCCGACCGGCTCAGCGCCCGGCCCGGCAGCCGCGTCTACGGCGCACCGAGCGTGCTGGTCCAGCTCGCCTGCGAGACCAAGGTCCTGCGCGCGGTCAACCCGGCGGTCTTCAAGCCGCGGCCACAGGTCGAGTCGGCGGTGATCGGCCTCTACCGGGTGGACGTGGGCGCAGACGAGGACACCCGCGACCTCGTCCGCGCCGCCTTCTCGCACCGGCGCAAGACGCTCGCCCGCTCGCTCTCGGAAATCCGCCCCGGCGTCCTCGGCCGGGTGCGCGCGATGCTGCCCGCGATCGGGCTGCGCAAAGAGGTGCGGGCGGAGGAAGTCAACCCCTGGGAGTACGCCGAGATCGCCCGCGGCATGCCCTGGCGCGCCGACGGCAAACTGAGCAGCAGGGAATAGCGCCCGGCTCGAATACGCTCGGCCGAGCGATGCGCGTCCAGGCTCCCGCCAAGCTCAACCTCTGCCTCTTTCTCGGGCCGCGCCGCGAGGACGGCCTGCACGAGCTCTGCTCGCTGTTCGAGCCGCTGGCGCTGGCCGACGAGATCGAGGTCTCCGAGGCGGAGCGCGACGAGGTCCTCTGCCCGGGCGTCGAGGGCGAGAACCTGGCGGCGCGGGCGCTGGCGGCACTGCGCGAGAGCGGCTGGGAGGCGCCGCCGCTGCGGATCGAGATCGAGAAGCGGATCCCGGTCGCCGCCGGCCTCGGCGGCGGCAGCGCCGACGCGGCCGCGGTGCTGCGACTGGCCGAGCGGGGCGCGTTTTTGGTCGATAGCACCCGAAAGGCGCCCGAGGTCGACCTGCCGGCGCTCGCGGCGCGGCTCGGCGCCGACGTGCCCTCGCAGCTGACGCCGGCCCTGGCCTTGGTGCGCGGCGCCGGCGAGCGGGTCGAGCGGCTGCCGGATCCCGAGCCGCACGCGGTCGTGCTGCTGTCTGGGGGTGGCGGGCTGAGCACGGCGGAGGTCTTCGCCGAGGCCGACCGGCTCGGGCTCGGCCGCAGCGAGGGGGAGCTGGACGGGCTAGCCGCCGAACTGCGCGTGGCCGCCGGCAGCGGCGCCTCGCCGCTCGCTTACGCCGAGCTGCTCGCCAACGACCTCGAGCCGGCGGCGCGCTCGCTGCGGCCGCAGATCGGCGAGGCGCTCGACGCGCTGCGAGCGACCGGGGCGCCGCTCGCCTTCATGTCGGGCTCCGGGCCCACCGTTGTCGGAGTTTTCCGTTCCCTGGCAAGGTCAAAGTCCGCAGCGGCGGAAATCGGCCGCGAGGACGCGATCGTCTGCGCCGCCGGGCGCTTCCCGTAAGACTGCGCGGGGTGAAGCTGCCGCTCCCCGAGGACCGCCGCACGCGCCACCTGCTGATCGTCGCGATCGTCGCCGCCACGATCGCCGGCTTCTTCGCCGCGAGCAAAGCGATCCCCCACGATCTCCTGCAGAACGCGCTCGAGGACGCCGCGCACGCGCTCGGCGGTTGGACCTACCTGCTCGCGGGCCTCTTCGCCTTCGCCGAGACCGGCGTCTTCGTCGGCCTCGTCGTCCCCGGCGAGACCGTCCTGGTCGTCGCCGGCGCGATCGCCGGCCAGGGCGCGATCGACGTCT
>DASTVL010000195.1:0-3608 GCA_035759115.1 Solirubrobacterales bacterium
TACCGCGCCGCGTTCACCACCAGCGGCGCCAAAGACGACCCCACCGACGCCGAGTTCGCCCTCGAGCTCTTGCTCCGCCACCCCGACTGGAGACGATCACGCGGAAGCGCGGCGCTTCGATCGCGCCCAGCGCGATCGCTCCAAAGGCCGGACGTGCCAAGACGTGGTCCCCGGAGGGGGGAGCCACGTCGCGGCAGGGGAGCTGAAGGGGTGAAGTTGGCGCTACGAGACCTCCTGGTCGGAGCGGCGTGACTTGCCGGTGATGCGGACGAGCAGGCCTTTGTGGACGAGGCGGTCGGCGATGGCAGAGGCGGCAGCGCTGTTGTGGAAGAGGGTTCCCCAGTCTTTGAAAGGCAGATTGGTCGTGACGATGGTGGAGGAGCGCTGGTAGCGCTTGTTGAAGACCTGGTAGAGCAGATCGGCGCCGCGGGCGTCGAAGCTCAGGTAACCGAGCTCGTCGATCAGGAGAAGGTCGGGGGCGGCCCAGGCAGCAAGGCGTCGGTGGAGGGTGTTGCGGGCCTGGCCGGAGACGAGGTCATTGACGAGATCGGCAGCGAGGACGAAGCGGACGCGGTGGCCGCGCAGACAAGCGAGCTGTCCGATGGCATTGGCCAAGTGGGTCTTGCCGACGCCACTGGGTCCCAAGAAGACGCAGTTGGATTTGTCACGAATGAAGTCGAGCGTGGCGGCCCGCACGACGACATCGCGGTCGATGGTCTTCGGGTAGTCGAAGTCGTAGGTATCGAGGGTGGTGAGGGGGAAGATGGCAGCGCGCTTCAGGGCGGCCCGAGCCCGCCCTTCGAGCTGCACGCGCAGCTGCTCGCGCATCAAGTGGTCGAGGAGCGAGGTGGGTGAGTCGTTGCGAGTGATGGCCTTCTGTGTGGCTGAATCGAGGTCACTGGCGGCCTGGTCGAGGCCGAGGGCGCGCAGCACGTCCTCGAGAGAGAGGGTGGTGACGGCGTCATCGGTCGCCGGGATCGGGGGTGGAGATTTTGGTGGGGCTGGGGGCTTCGGAGGTTTGGAAGAGGGCATCGTAGGTCTCCAGGGAATGCGGCTCGACGACGATTTCGTCGGCGGTGGTGTTGCCGGTGACGATCGGCTCGGGGGGCTCGCCGAGGCCGCGGGCGAAGCGGCTCTGGTCGATCAGGGCTCGGACGTAGCGGGCGCCGAAGGTGCGAGCCGCGAGAGCGCGCTTCATTCCCTCGGCGAGGTCGCTGGGGCCGTAGAGCTGGAGCAAACGCCCGAGTTTCTGGAGCTCGCATTCGAGATCGATGCGGCGGCGGGCGACCTCCTGCAGATAGACGCGGCATTCGGGGGAAAGGGCCGCGAGGCGATCGCGGCGACGGGGAGCGCGGCCGGCGGGGCGCCGCTCGAGCAAGGCATCGATGTGGGCACGGTCCTCGATGGCCTGCCGGCGCCCCCACGAGCGCGGGTGCTTGGCGATGACGGCGCCGTCGGCGAGGATGCGGACGGTGGTGTCGTCGGCGCGCAGATGAACGCTGCGGCCCACGAAGCCGTGGGGAACCGAGTACGTGTTGGTGTCCAGGTGGACACGGGCTTCCTTGGACACGATCATGGGCAGGACGAGGTCGGTGTCGAAGGCGTGCTCGGGCAAGGAGCGGAGCCGAGGGCGCTCGAGCAGGAGGCGTTCCGCGGGGCGCTCGCGAGTGGTGCCGTGGATGCGGGTGTTGGCGGTTTCGGTGGCCCAGACGAATGCTTGGCTGCGCAGGTCCTCGAGGGAGGAGAAGGTCCTGCCGTAGAAGAACGAGTGGCGGATGAATTTGATGGCGGCCTCCACGCCGCCCTTGAATTCCGGATAGCGAACGGGCGCGGCGACGGGCTCGAAGAGGTAGTGGCCGGCAAAGGCCAGAAACGCCGGGTTGAACTGCACGGTGGAGCCCACGTGGTGCAGCACGACACTCTTGAGATTGTCGTAGACGATGCGCTTGGGGACGCCGCCGAAGAAAGCGAGCGCGCGCTGGTGCATGCGCAGGAACGTGTCCATGCGCTGGTCGAGGGCGAAGTCGACGTACAGGGCACGCGACCAGCGCATCACCATCGCGAACGCAGACAGAGGCCGCTGCGTGTTGCCGATGCGCCAGTGCCCGAACGAGCCCCAGTCGACTTGGGCCTGCTCACCGGGCTCGGTCTCGATGCGGAGGTAAGCCTTGCGTACGCGCGGCGCACGGATCTGGGCAACGTAGCGGCGGAGCTGCGCGATGCCTCCCTTGAAGCCGCGCAGCTGCAGCTCCAAGAACAGCCGGACGGCGGTCAGCTCCGGGTGCTCGGTGAGCCGTTGCACCAAGTACTCTTTGAACGGATCGAGCTCGGATGGAGCCACTGGGCGGCGCTCAGCGGGTTGATCCAGATCTCGAAGGGCACGACGCACGACCGAGTGGTGCACGCCGAAACGGCGAGCCGTAGTCTCGATCTTCCACCCCTCGCGCAGTACGAGCCGACGGATCGTGGCGCGGATCTCGGGCGTGATCATCGCTGCCCCGTTGCGGCAAAAGAGACCAGCTGCCGGCCACTGGCGAAGTCGCCCAGGCTCTCCAGGAACCGGTCGTGCTTGCGGCAGCGAGGGACGGCCACCCACTCGACCCTGACGGCGCGCTCCGGTGCGTCACCCAGGAGCAGACTCCATCGCTCCGGATGGCGGCGCACGTCCTCGGCGTCCGCATCGAGCACAGCGTGCAATGGCAGACCGTACCAGAGCGACAGGGCTTCCAGCAGCAGCATCAGCGCCCGCCCATCGGCGGGCTGGGGTGGCAGCCGCGCTTTCAGCGACGTGCCCGCCGAGGGCTCCGACAGGAGCAAACGAACTTCCGAGCGCGCGGGCTCGATCGACAACCACAGGGGCAGTGACGACATCGAGATGAACCTCCACGGCGGTCGTCGTCGGCGCGGGCTGGATGCTCGCGGGCGCGACCGGCGGCTCCAGAGGTACCGGCGGTCGATCTGCCGTGGAATGCGGTGGAGTCACGCCCCGAGTGCCGGCCGCCGCCGCCTTCTGACGCTCCCGGTAATCCTGCTGCCGGTCCGCGTGATTCTGCCGCCCCCACTCCGTCTGCTGCTGCGCCCGGCTCGCCGCGCGCCATTGGGCTCGCCGAGCCTCTCGCGAGCACTCTGGAGAGCAGTACCGGTAGCGCCGGTCGCAAGCGCGACAGAGCAGGAACAGACCGCTGCACAGCGGGCACAGCCGCTCCACGAGATCGACCAGGAGTCACGAATGCCCCCGCGAAGTGGACAGCCCTTGCCCGCTATGCGATGCACCGTGCTGCAGTGGACGGCCTCTTCCGTCCTTGCCGGACGGCTCGAAGCGCTAACTTCGGGCCGTCCCCCTTTTGGAGGGTGCGTCCGCCTACCCGACGTCCGCTACGAGGGCCAAGAAAATTGGATCCCGCGCTTCACGCCCATCCCCGCGCTCGCCATGATCGGGATCCCGCGCTTCCGCGTGATCGTTTCCACGTCCAGGCAGGGAGCAGCGCGTTGCATAAGGTGCAGCGCAGAACGTCGCCATTCGAACTTTCATCTCGGTCCTTTCGGCTGGAGGTGATCTCCAGCGGGACCGATTCAGTGAGCGGCTCTGCAGCTTGCGTCATGGACAG
>DASTVL010000196.1:0-14916 GCA_035759115.1 Solirubrobacterales bacterium
CGCGGCACCGAGTGGTTCCTCTTCCGCGACGGCAAGATCGCCGAGATCCGCGCCTACTACCACGGCGGCCCGAAGAACCGCCAGGGCAACCTGCTCGGCTTCGACCACGCCGCCCGCGGCCACCGCACGCTCGACGCCTGACCGCTCGACGTAATCCGTTCCTTGCGCTCCCGGTAGTAGGCCTCGGCGAGAACGAGGGCCAGCGGCTCATCGGCCTCGCGCAGCCGCTCGAGCGCGCTCGTCGCCGCATCCGCGGAGGCGGCGATGGTAGCGCCGGGTCGAACCCCCTCGCGACTCAAGCCCGGGTGGCGATCACGGCGACGATGGTCACGAGGATCGCCAGCATGTTCGTCCCCCAGAGCTGGAACATGAGCGTGCGCAGCTCACGGACATCGGTCCGCAGCTCGTGCAGATCGCGGTCGATCCGGTCGAACCTTTCGTTGAGCCTCTCATCTGTCCACATCGTTCTCTCCATGTCCGCCACGCTGACAGGCCGACACGCACGAGTGGTGCGTTGTCTGCAAAATTAGTGTAACGCTTTAACTGCGGAACAGTGACTTTGATGTCTCTTCTGGGCAGCGATAGGGCGAGCGGGTCGGATACCGTCCTCTCATGACGGTGGTCAAGGACACGGGCGCGCGGGCGACGCTGCCGCCCTTCGGCGAGGAGCACGAGGAGCTGCGCGAGACCGTCGGCCGCTTCGTCGCCAGGGAGATCGCGCCCAACGTCGAGGAGTGGGAGGAGGCGCGCGAATTCCCCCGCGAGCTCTACGGGCGCTGCGCCGAGCTCGGCTTCCTCGGGCTGAAGTTTCCGGAGGCCTACGGCGGCCAGGGCGGGACCCATCTGCACGACGCGATCTGGGTCGAGGAGCTGGCCCGCTCGGGCGGCTCCGGCGGGGTCGCGGCCGGGCTCAACGCGCACGCCTCGATCGCGATGCCGCCGATCTTCAACTTCGGCACCGAGGAGCAGAAGCAGCGCTGGCTCGTCCCCGGGATCGCCGGCGAGAAGATCGGCGCGCTGGGGATCACCGAGCCCGGCGCCGGCTCCGACGTCGCCGGGATCTCGACCTTCGCCGAGCGCGTCGCCGGCGGCTACGTCGTCAACGGCTCGAAGACCTTCATCACCAACGGCGTGCGGGCGGACTTCCTCGTCTGCGCCTGCAAGACGACCAAGGAGGGCGGCCACGGCGGCATCTCCTTCCTCGTGCTCGAGCGCGAGATGCCCGGCTACGAGGTCGCGCAGAAGCTGGAGAAGATGGGCTGGCACTCCTCCGACACGGGCGAGCTGGCCTTCACCGACGTCGAGGTGCCGGCCGAGAACCTGCTCGGCGAGGAGAACGAGGGCTTCCGCCTGATCATGGCCAACTTCGCCTGGGAGCGGCTGCTGATGGCGATCGGCGCGGTCGGCGCGATGCAGCGCCTGATCGAGATCACCGTCGCCTATGCCAACGAGCGCGAAGCCTTCGGCCGCCCGATCGGCAAGTTCCAGGCGATCCGCCACCAGGTCGCCGAGATGGCGACCAGGGCCGAGGCCTCGCGCGCCCTCACCTACAACGCCCTGCGCCTCTTCCACGAGGGCCACGACTGCATCAAGGACGTGACGATGGCCAAGCTCGTAACCCAGCGCGCCGTGCTCGAGATCGCCGACGAGGCCCTGCAGATCCACGGCGGCTACGGCTACATGCGCGAGTACGGCATAGAGCGAGCCGTCCGCGACGCCCGCCTCGGCCCGATCGGCGGCGGCACCGACGAGGTGATGAAGGAGATCCTCGGCAAATTGATGGGGTTGTAGGGCTCGATTGCAGCTTTTCCCCACTAGCGTGGGGAAAACTCGACAAACTGCCAGCGGTGCCTCAGCCCTCGGGCTCGAGCACGTCCATGCGGACTACCAGGCCGTCCACGAGCTGCCAGCGGTGGAGGACGTGCGTGTCGGCCTGAAGGTCGCCCGTCTTGGCGTCGCGCACGATCTGGTGGACGGTGACCGTGATGCTGCCGTCGGGCTCGTGGTCGAACCGCTCGGGCTCGACCGTGCCCGAGATCTGCTCAAACTGGCGGCGCCAGTAGGCGGCGACTCCCTCGCGGCCTTCGACCCGTCCGCCCTCCCAGGCATTGGGCCAGTCGACTTCCGGGTGCATCAGCGTCACGGCGCCATCGATGTCACGCGAGTTGAAGGCCTCGTACGCGGCCCGGACGATCGCCTCGTCGCTCACACGCGCGATCGTACGCCGCGCTAGCTTTCGGCGGGACCACCCCCAAAGGAGGCTTTCGATGCTGTCCTGGCTGGCCAAGAGGATGATCGCCCGCAACATGGCCCGGGCCAGTGTCGGGGATCTGGAGTCGACGCTGCGGATGGATGCGGAGGACGTGCGCTTCCGGTTCCCCGGCGACAGCTCGTGGGGCGGTGAGTTCAACGGCAAGTCGGAGCTGGAGCCGTGGCTGCGGCGCTTTGCCGACACCGGGCTGCAGATCTCTCCCGACGAGGTCGTGCTCAAGGGCTTTCCCTGGCGGCAGACGATCTGCATCCGCGGCCGCGACCACCTCGAGACGCCGCAGGGCGAGCGCGTCTACGAGAACCGCTACGTGATCTGGGGGCGCATCGCCTGGGGCAAGCTGCGCGAGTACGAGGTCTACGAGGACACGCAGAAATCAAAGGCGCTGGACGAGTACCTGGCCTCGACGGGCGACCCGCTGAGCCGGCGGGCGCTTGGGGAGGAGGGCGGTTGAGCCCGGCCAATCGGACGGCGACGCACCGCGACGCCCACCTCAACACGGTCGAGAGCTCGCGGCGGCTGTTCGGGCTCGACCCCGGCGCGGAGGTCGAGTCCGGCGACGGCTGGCTGTTCGGCGCCGGCCGCTCAACCCATCCGCTGATCTCGAATGGGGCCTTCCGCGTCGACGACGGGCTCAACCCCGACGAGCACATCGAACGGGCGCGGGCCTGGTTCGCGGAGCGCGGGCGCGGCTTCGCCGTCTGGACCCGGGCCGGAGCCACGGAGGACGGCGACCTGATCGAGGCCGCCGAGCGGGCGGGGCTGCAGAACGCCTACGCGATGCCGGAGATGGTGCTCGTGGGCGAGGGCGGCTCTCCCCCGCCCAGGTTTGCGCTGCCCACCCCGGAGGGAATCGAGCCGGCGCGGGTCGAGTCGGCCGCCGACGCCGCCGACTACTGGCGGGTCGCCACCGAGTCCTACGCCGACATCGGCTTCCCGCCGGAGATCTTCGCCTTCTACGAGAACCACGAGTACCTCTGGGCGGACGACGCTGCCGCCTTCCTCGCCCGGGTCGACGGCAGGCCCGCGGCGATCTCGATGACGATCGTCAGCCACGGCGTCGCCGGCATCTACTGGGTCGGCACGACCGAGCGGGCGCGGGGGCGCGGGCTCGGGGCCGCGATGACCGCGGCTGCGGTCGACGCCGGCCTCGAGATCGGCGCCACGTCGGCCTCGCTGCAGGCCTCGCCGATGGGGGAGCCGATCTACCTGCGGATGGGATTCGAGATGGTCTACGACTACCGGCTGTATCTGTGCCCGATGCCGCAGACGGCGGATTGACCCCACGCGTACGATTCCGGCCGTGATCTACCTGCTGCGACACGGCGAGGCCGAGCGGGGCGGTGGCGACGATGCCGCCCGGCGGCTGACCGGCGAGGGCGAGCGACAGTCGCAGGTGGCGGGCAGGGCGCTGGCCACGCTCGGGGCGAGGATCGACACCTGCCTGACAAGCCCGAAGGTGCGGGCGGCCGAGACGGCGCGGCTCGCCTGCGCGGCGCTTGAGGTCGAGCCCGAGGCCGCCGGCGAGCTGCGCGAGGGCGACTTCGACTCGCTCGCCCTCGCGGCCGGCCGCGGCGAGACGATGCTGGTCGGCCACAACCCCTACTTCGCGGATGAGATCGCCCGGCTCACCGGCGCCAAGGCGAAGCTGCGCAAGGGCGGGCTCGCGATCGTCGACGGCGGCACGCTGGTCGCCCTGCTGCGGCCCGACGAGCTGACCGCGATCGCCGCCTCCCACGCCGCCTAGGCGACCGGGTCAGCTCATAGTGCCCCGACCGCTCATGGGAGGTGAAGCAGCCGGGGCACACCTTTTGCGGACGACCTCTCTCGTACGCAGCCTCTTGTCTATCAGACATCAGCGCCCGCTCCAAGTCTGACACTTATATCGATCAAACAACGTCAGTTTGACGAAATTGTCAGGCCCTGTGTGCCGACTGGCCAGCCAACCAGTGCACCCGCATTCCTTGTAGCCTCCCGGCCGACTTCACGACCCAGACCAGGACAGGAGAGCGCAATCGATGGGACTTCTTGATGGGAAAGCGGCGATCGTCACCGGCTCGGCCCGGGGCATCGGCCGGGCCACCGCGGAGCTGTTCGCAGGCGAGGGCGCCAAGGTGCTGATCAACGACCTCGACGCCGACGTCGCCGAGCAGGCAGCCCGCGAGATCGACGGCGAGACCGCGGTCTTCTCCGGCGACCTGACCAAGGAGGGCGCCGCCGACGACCTGGTCAAGGCCGCGACCGACGCCTTCGGCGCGATCGACATCGTCGTCAACAACGCCGGCTACACCTGGGACGGCGTCGCCCACCGGATGACCGACGAGCAGTTCCAGGCGATGCTCGACATCCACACCGTCGTCCCCTTCCGCGTCGCCCGCGCGATCGCGCCGCACTGGCGCGAGGCCGCCAAGGCCGAGAAAGGCGAAGACAAGGAGGTCTTCCGCAAGCTGATCAACATCTCCTCGACCTCGGGGACGATGGGCAACGCCGGCCAGATCAACTACTCGGCGGCGAAGATGGGCGTCGTCGGCGTGACCAAAACGCTGGCCAAGGAGTGGGGCCAGTTCAAGATCAACGTCAACGCGGTCGCCTTCGGCTTCGTCGAAACCCGCCTCACCGCGGCCAAAGAGGAGGGCGGCGAGATGACCGCCCCCGGCGGCGAGAAGATCGAGCTCGGCATCCCCGAGCAGATGCGGGCGATGGCCTCGGCGATCATCCCGCTCGGCCGCCCGGCGACCCCAGCCGAGGCCTCGGGCCCGGTCCTCTTCCTCGCCTCGCCCCTCTCCAACTACGTGCAGGGACAGACCCTGAACGTGACCGGCGGGATGTTCGGAGGGATGTACACCTGAGCGACACGGCGACAGAGGGCAGGCGACCGCCGCGCTATCTCGATCTGGGCGACCGGATCTGGCCTGCCCTCAACCGCGTCGCCGGCCTCCAGACGTTCCTCTACAAGGTGTCCGGGGGGCGCGTCGCCAACGGCATCCCCGGCTTCCCGGAAGTGCGGGGAAAGCTGCTCCTGCTCGACCACGTCGGTGCGAAGAGCCGCAAGAAGCGCACCTCGCCGCTGCTCTACTTCCGCGACGGCGCCAACGTCGTCCTCGTTGCATCCAAAGGCGGCTTCCCCAAGCACCCGGCCTGGTACCACAACCTGATGGTGAACCCGGAGACCAAGGTTCAGATCGGCAGCGAACGCCTGCGTGTCCACGCCCGTGCCGCCGACCCTGAGGAGCGCGAGCGCCTCTGGCCGCTGGCTGTGCAGACCTACAAGGGCTACGCCGACTACCAGGCGCGCAGCAAGGGCCGCGAAATCCCCCTGGTCATCCTCGAGCCGCGTCCCGCCTGACGACCCCTCCGGCCGTCAGCGGCGCTCCTCTGCGACCGGGGCGCCGCCCTCGCCGGCGATCGCCTCGGGCGGCCAGGGCCCGGCCCAGTTGTCGCGGGCGCCGTCGAGCGTGATCGTCGTGCCGGAGAAGAAGTCGCCCGCGGGCGAGGCGAGGTAGGCGACGAGCCAGGCCATCTCCTCGGCGCGGCCGGCGCGGCCGATCGGGATCGAGCGCTCGAGGTTGTCGACGACGACTTGCGGATACTTGGTCAGCAGGGTCTCGGTGGCGAACTGGCCGGCGGCGAGGGCGCAGGTCTTGATCCCGAAGCGAGCCCACTCGACCGCGAGCGTGCGCATCATGTTCTCGACCGCAGCGCGGGCGGCGCCGGAGTGGACCATCCCCGGCATCCCGTTGTGCGGCGAGAGGGTGATGCTGAGCACCTTGCCGCCGCCCTGCGGGATGAAGGCCTTGGTCGCCGCCGCGTGGGTCATCAGCCAGGTGCCCTGCACGTTGAGCTCGATCACGGTGCGGAAGCCCTTCGGGCTGATCGACTCGGCCGGGGCGAGGAACTGGCCGCCGGCGTTGTTGACGAGCACGTCGAGGCGGCCGTGGCGCTCGAGCAGGCGATCGAAGAAGGGCTCGATCGCCTCCTCGTCGCGGATGTCGAGCACCTCGTGGGAGAACGAGCCGGCCAGGCCGGCGGCCAGCTCGGCGGTCTCGGCCAGCGGCTCCTCGCGCCGCCCGCAGCCGACGACGTCGGCGCCGAGCCGGGCCAGCTCGAGCGCGGTCTCGCGGCCGAGGCCGCTGCCGGCGCCGGAGACGAGGCAGACCTGCCCGTCGAGCAGGCCCTCCCTGAAGATGCGCGAATGGGCGCTCTCACTCATCGACGGGCAGCCTATAGGCGACCTGAGGGCGGGTAATGTGACCCGGCGATGAAGGTGCACATGGAGGCGAAGCCGCTGCACGAGCCGCTTGCGGGCGGGACCCAGGGCGCGACGGTCAGCGTCGAACCGCTGCTCGCCGGCTCGGTCACCTGGTCACGCTCGATGATGGAGTCCCCGGGCGGGAGGTTCCTCACCCTGAAGCTGCTGCGGGCGCTGCTCAGCGGCGAGCCGGCGACGACCGTCCCCTGCCCCGCCTTCCTGATCCGCCACCCGAGCGCCGGCGCGGTCCTCGTCGACACCGGCCTGCACCCCTCGGTCGCGACCGACGGCGAGGAGAACTTCGGCCGGCTCGGCGCCCGCTTCGGCAAGCCCGGCCTCGAGCCCGGCGCCGACGTCCCCGCGCAGCTGCGCGCGCGCAACCTCGACCCCGGCGAGATCCCGATCATCGTGATGACCCACCTGCACCTCGACCACAGCTCGGCGATCTCGGAGTTCCCCGACTCGACCTTCGTCGTCAGCGAGGTCGAGTGGAAGGCGGCGACGGTGGGGCCGAGACCGCTGCTCAACGGCTACCGGCGCCAGCACTTCAACTACGCCTTCGACTTCCGCACGGTCGACTTCGACCGCGACGGAATCGACTCCTACTCGAGCTTCGCCCGCTGCTTCGACCTCTTCGGCGACGGCTCGATCCGGCTCGCGTACACGCCCGGCCACAGCGCCGGCCACATGTCGCTGATCCTGCACCTCTCCGAGCGCGACTTCGTGATCGGCGGCGACGCCACCTACACCGAGGGCCAGCTCGACGGCAGCGCGCCGCCGGCGCCGCGGCCGTTCGACGCGCACAACTACCGGCGCTCGCTGCAGGAGCTGAAGCTGTTCCGCAAGGAGTACCCGGACGCGATCGTCACGCCGGGGCACGATCCGAGCTTCTACGCGAAGCTCGGCGACCGTTACGAGTAGCCAAGCCGCCGTACATCTCGCGCACGCGGCCGAAGATCTCCGTCGCGACCTCGAGCTGGCGCTCGACGCTGGGCGCCCCCTCCTTGGGGAAGCTGAGCGGCTCGCCGTACTGCACGGTGACCGCCGGGAAGCGGAAGCGCTTCCAGCGTCGCACCCCGGCGGAACCGTAGATAGCGACCGGGACAACAGGCGCGCCCGACTCGAGCGCGAGCCGGCCGACGCCGCGTTTGGGCTCGCCCAGCTCGCCCGAGCGCGAGCGACCGCCCTCGGCGTAGATCAGCAGCATCCCGCCCTGGCCGAGCACGGTGAAGGCGGTCGTAAACGCCTCCTCGTCGTGGTGGCCGCGGCGGACCGGGATCACGCCGCCGTGCTTGTAGATGTAGGTGAGCAGCGGCGGGCCGAACATCTGCGATTTGGCCATGAAGCGGATCTTCCGCCGCAGGTAGAGGCCGATGAAGAAGTGATCCATCTGGCTGAAGTGGTTGGGGGCGAGGATCAACGGCCCGTCCTCGGGCACGTTCTCGCGCCCGACCGTCCGCACCCGCCAGAGCAGCAGCGTCGGCAGCGAGACGATGATGCGGACGAGGGTGTAGGTCCAGCCGACCCCCCTGCGCGCCGCCGCGTGGAAGGGCTCGAAGTAGGACGCGGGACGGTCGTCCTTGTAGACCTGTGGCTTGATGTCGGGCATGGCGGCTGGCGACGGCCGCAGGCCGTCGCCCTGCGTACCCCCGGGGCGCGAGGCGGTTACGCGCCGGTTGCGAGTATCGACGCGATCACGCCGAGGAACCCGACGACGAGGCTCACGAGGCTGATGACCATGATCCGGTACATCTGGTCGAAACGCTCGTTCATCTGGTCGAAACGCTGGTCGAAACGCTGGTTCGTCTGGTCGAAGCGCTGATTCATCTGGTCGAAGCGCTGGTTCGTCTCGCCCTGCCCGCCCCTGACTTCCGCTCGCAATTCGCGTATGTCGGCCTCGACTCGCCGGAAGCCGTCGTCGACCTTGGCGTTCAGGTCGTCCAGCCGCTCGTCTGTCCATGCCTCTCTCATCGTCACCTCCATGATGGCATGGTCTCAGACAAAATGTCACGCGTGTGTGACAAGACAAAGTTCTCTGCGGCGTCATTGGAGGAATTCGCAGGCGTTTCTGGGTTTACGTGACCCAACCGCGGGAGCGCTCGACGGCGCGGCGCCAATCGGCCAGCAGCGAGTCGCGCTCCTCGGCGCTCATCTGCGGCTCGTAGCGGGCCGCCTCGCGCCACATCGCGGCGACGTCCTCGGCGGTCCAGCGCCCGGTCGCGATCCCGGCCAGGTAGGCGGCGCCGAGCGCCGTCGTCTCGGCGATCTCGGGGACGACCACGGGCGCGCCGAGCACGTCGGCCTGGAACTGCATCAGCCAGCCGTTTGCCACCCCGCCGCCGTCGGCCTTGAGCTCCTCCAACCGCTTGCCGGAGACCTCCTCCTCGGCCCGCACCGCGTCGACCGTCTGGTAGGCGATCGCCTCCAGCGCCGCACGGGCGAGGTGGGCACGGCCGCTGCCGCGGGTGAGGCCGACGATCGCGCCGCGCGCGTAGGGGTCCCAGTGGGGTGAGCCGAGCCCGGTCAGGGCGGGAACGAAGTAGACGCCGTCGTTGCCCTCGAGCGAGGCGGCGAGCGCCTCGCTCTCCCCCGCCCCGGCGAGGATCCCGAGCCCGTCGCGCAGCCACTGCACGGCGGCGCCGGTGACGAAGATCGAGGCCTCGAGCGCATACGCGGCGTCCTCGCCGGCGCTGCAGGCGGCCGTCGCGAGCAGGCCGTCGCCCGGGTCAGGAACCTCGGCGCCGGTGTGGAGCAGGACGAAGCTGCCGGTCCCGTAGGTGTTCTTGGCGCTGCCGGGCGCGTGGCAGGCCTGGCCGAAGAGGGCGGCCTGCTGGTCGCCGGCGATGCCCGCGACCGGGACCTCGCCGCCGAACTCGGAGGTCGTCCCGTAGAGGTGGGCGGAGGGCAGCGGCTGCGGCAGCCGTGCCGGGTCGACGCCGAGCAGCGCGCAGAGATGCTCGTCCCAGGCAAGCCGGCGGATGTCGAACAGCATCGTGCGCGAGGCGTTCGTGTAGTCGGTCGCGTGGCGGCCGGTCAGCTTGAACAGCAGCCAGGAGTCGATCGTGCCGAAGACCGCGCTCTCGGGCAGGTCGGCGTTGCGCAGCAGCCACTCGATCTTGGTCGCGGAGAAGTAGGGGTCGAGGACGAGCCCGGTGCGTTCGCGGACCAGGGCCTCGTACCCCCCGCTGCGCAGCTCCTCGCAACGGTCGGCGGTGCGACGGTCCTGCCAGACCAGCGCCCGGTGCAGCGGCTCGCCCGTCGCCGGGTCCCAGGCGACCACGGTCTCGCGCTGGTTGGCGATCCCGATCGCATCCAGCTCCGCCCCCTGGATCCCGGCGTCGGCGATCGCCTCGACCGCGACCCGCCGCGTCACCGCCCAGATCTCCCCCGCGTCGTGCTCGACCCAGCCCGGCCGCGGGAAGTGCTGCTCGAACTCCGAGTAGGCCCGCCCGGCGATCCGCCCCTCGCCGTCGAAGACGAGGCAGGTCGTCCCGGTGGTCCCCTGGTCGATAGCGAGGATCATCGACCGGAAGCCTAATCGCGTCCCGACAGCGCTCCGCGCTTCCAGGCGGCGAGCAGATCCTCGGGAGCGAGCCGCACGTCGAGCGGCGCATCCGCGGCGAAGCCACTTGCGCTGACGCCGACGAGAAGCGTGTCCTCACCGGCCCCCGGCACGTCGTCCCGACGAGCAGCGAGCGCCAAGCCATCGTCCCGGCCGAACGGGGCCTCCTGACGCCACTTGACCGAGCCGACGAAGCCGATGCGCTCGGCCACGGGACGCCGGTCACCACCGACGAGGTCCACCTCCACGGTGCCCGTGCGGTTCCAGTAGGACCCCACGTGGCGGGCGTCGCCAAAGCGCTCGGCGTCGGGCAGCAGCAGCTCCAGCGCCTCGCGGACCAAGTACTCGACCGCGAGGCCCCGGTAGGAGGGCCAGGCCCGCTCGAAGCGCTCCAGCAGAAGCGACCCGCGACCGCGTTCGATCAGATCGATGCGGCCGTCGACGAAGCTCAGCCAGAAGCGCAGGTAGGGGTCGGCGATCTCCCAGAGCACCGTCCTCATCGAGGCGCGGGTCGAGTAGGGGGTCAGCCGGCGGACGACATCGCGACGGCGAAGCTCCTCGAGCGTCTCGTTCACCGTCGTCGCGCTGAGCCCGGTATGGCTGAGGATGGCGGAGTGGGCGCGCGCTCCCGAGCCGACCGCGGCAAGGACCGCGCGGGGGGCCGGCGCCGGAAACTCGGCGCTCAGCGTGCGCTCACCGCTGACCACCAGAAACGAGGTCGGGTCGGTGAGCGCTTCCTCCAGATAGGCGTCCAGCCCACGCCCCGCACCCCACTCCGTCGCCAGAACCGGGAAGCCGCCGATCACGAGGTAGGCGTCGAGCGCATCCGCGGGGCCGAGGTCGAGCAGGTCGCCGACGTCAGCCGGACTGAGCGGCCGCACCACCATCTCCCGCAGACGGTCGTACAGGGGCCGGCCCTGCTCGGTGAGGGCGCGCATCATCGCCTCGTCGGAGCCGATCAGCAGGACGAGCACCGGGATCGACTGCCAGGACCGGTCCCAGACGTTCTGCAGCACCGCCTCGATGCTCCCCTCCCGCTCGGCCAGGTAGGGGAACTCGTCGATAACCAGGATCAGGGGCCGCTCCCGCGTCGCGCCCTCGGCGGCAAGGGCAAGGGCCGCCTCCCAACTCTGCGGCCGAAGTCCGGCTCGCACATCGGCAGCCCGCGGCGCGTCTGAGGCGGCCACCGTCTCGACGAAGCGGCCGAGCTCCGCCTCCCCGCTCTGCTGAACCGCCGTGTAATAGACGCAGGGACAGCCGGAGACGCGAGCGAACTCCTCGGCGAGCCGCGACTTGCCGACCCGTCGCCGCCCCCGCATCGCGATGAAGGACCCTCGCCCGCCCTCACGCACCTTGTCGAGCCGTTTGCGCAGCAGGCCCAGATCTCTCTCGCGCCCGACAAACTCCATCAGGATCACCCTAGCAAAGGCCGGAGAACTTTACAACACTATAGCCGTTGTTTAGTTGGGTATCGCGCTGCGGCGGCATCTGCGAGGCGAGGTTAGGTTGCGATGGGTTAAATCAAAGTTCAACTTTGATAATGTCCAACCATGATCCAGCGCACCTTACAGAAGCAAGTAATGGAGGCCACCGCGCGCTACCCGGTGGTCACGGTGACCGGCCCGCGCCAATCGGGCAAGACCACCCTGGCCAAGATGACCTTTCCCGACCGGCCTTACGTATCGCTGGAGACCCCGTCGGAGCGAGAGTTCGCCGGTGACGATCCGCTTGGCTTTCTGGCTCGATATCCCGAGGGAGCGATCCTCGATGAGATCCAGCGCGCTCCGGAGCTCCTCTCCTACCTGCAGGGCATCGTCGACGAGGATCCGACGCCGGGCCGCTTCGTCCTGACGGGCTCGCAGAACCTCACCCTGATGGAGGGGGTGAGCCAGTCGCTGGCCGGCAGAACCGCGCTGCTCGAGTTGCTGCCGCTCGAACTGGCCGAGATGCGCCGCTTCGACGACGGTGCGACGCACAGCCTGGACACCTTCCTCTGGCGGGGCGGCTACCCGCGTATTCACGATCGTGGCCTACCCGCGGCACAGTGGCTCGCTGACTACACGGCGACCTACCTAGAGCGAGACGTCCGCAGCCTGCTCGCGGTTGGCGACATGGGTGCCTTCCACACCTTCCTGCGGATGTGCGCCGGGCGCGTCGGCCAGCTCCTCAACCTCTCCTCCCTGGCAGCAGACTGCGGGGTCTCACAGCCCACCGCTCGACACTGGCTCTCGACGCTCGAAGCGAGCTTCATCGTCTTTCGGCTGCAGCCGTTTCACGCCAACCTCGGCAAGCGGCTGACGAAGCGGCCGAAACTGTATTTCCACGACTCCGGCCTCGCCGCGAACCTGCTCGGCATCGAGGAGCCCGAGCAACTCGCCACCCACCCCCTCCGCGGCGCGATGTTCGACGGGTGGGTCGTGTCCGAGATCGTGAAGTGGCACCGGCATCGGGGCCTGCGGCCCGAGATCTCCTTCTACCGGGAGCGCGACAGGCTCGAGGTCGACCTCGTGATTGAGAACGGCATGGACCTGACCTTGGTCGAGGCGAAGGCGGGCCGAACTCCGGCGAGCGACTACTTCGCTGCTCTCACTGCCCTCGCGGAGCAGATCGAAGCCCGCGGCGACGGCCGGTGGAAAGCCACGCACCGACTGGTGGTCTACGGCGGCGAGGAGTCGCAATCGCGAAGCCAAGGAGAGCTAGTGAGCTGGGCTGATCTTCCCGAGAGGCTTGCCGCGTTGCAGTAGCGGACTGACGCCCCTTACGCCCCCGTCGCGAGTATCGACGCGATCACGCCGAGGAACCCGACGACGAGGCTGATGGATGCGATGACCAGGATCCGATACATCTGGTCGAAGCGCCCGTTCATCTCGGTGCGCAGCTCGCGGACCTCACCGCGCACGTCCCGAACCTCGCCGCGGACGTCGCGGATATCGGTCCGCACCTCGGCCACCTGCACCTCCTGGCGCCGGAAGCCCTCGTCGACCTTGGCGTTCAGGTCGTCCAGCCGCTCGTCTGTCCACGCCTCTCTCATCGCTGCCTCCATGATGGCATGGTCGCAGACAAAATGTCACGCGTGTGTGACAAGGCAAAATTCTCTGCGGCGGCTTTGAGAAAGTTGGCAGGCGTTTCGGGCCGGCGCGGCGCTCAGACGGGTTCGGTGGCGATGCGGCGGGCCTCGTAGCCCTGCTCGCCGGCCGCTTTGGCCACCGCCGCGAGCAGACGGGCGCGAGTCTCCTCACGCTCCTCCGGCTCAGCCTGCAGCCGCCGCTGGGGTTCCCCGCCTGCCACGGTGGCGGGCAGCTTAGGAGTACCGGGGCAGCTATGTCAAGTTAAGTACATGACTATTCACCGATCCCGAGCGGCGGCGGGCACGGTGCGCGACCGGCCCCTGCCGACGTACACGCGGGCGAAGTCGGCGAGCTGGCGGGCGCGGTGGACGAAGCCGGCGAGGGAGCGGTCGGTGGCGCGGTGGGAGAGGTCGAGCTCGTACTCGCGCAGGCGGTCGCCGGCGCGGACGGCGTCGATCGTCATCCCGATCTCCATCCCGTAGCCGTGGGCGAAGGGGAGTGCGGCACGCAGGGCCTCGACGCGCATCGCGCGCTGGCCCGAGATCGGCGCTTCGGTCTCCAGCCCGCAGCGGCGTCGGATCGCCCAGCCGGCGAAGCCGAGCGCGACTCCGAAGCCACCGCCGACGCGGCGGCTGAAGGCGGCGACGGCGAGGTCGCACTCGCCGCGCTCGACCGCGTCAATCAGGGCCGCGAGCCCTGCGGCCGAGTCGCCGAGGTCGCCGTCGCAGAGCAGGACCAGGTCGGGCACCGGCTCGGCGCTCAGCGCCGCCTCGGCCGCCGCGGTCACGTTGGCGCCCTTGCCGTGCGGCCGCCCGCGGCTGACCACCTGCGCCCCGGCCGCCATCGCCGCCTCGGCCGTGCCGTCCTCGGAGGCGTCGTCGGCGACCCACAGCGCTGCCCCCGGCAGCACCCCGCGCAGGGCGGCCAGCGTCGCCCCGATCCGGTCGGCCTCGTTGCGCGCAGCGACGATCACGGCGATTTTTGGCGCGAGGTCGGCCACGGCGGATATTGTCCCGGCTCATGGCGGACATCGAGGCGCACATCACGGGGAACGTCTGGAAAATCACCGTCGCGGTCGGCGACGAGGTCTCCGACGGCGACACGGTCGTCATCCTCGAGTCGATGAAGATGGAGATCCCGGTCGAGAGCGAGGACGACGGAACGGTCAAGGAGATCCGCTGCGAGGAAGGCCAGTCTGTCAGCGAAGGCGACGTCCTCGTCGTCCTGGAGTAGCGTGGACGAGCGGCTCGCCGGCGGCAAGCTCCTGCTCGACTCCCCGGCCGAGGCGGTCGTCCGCATCCGCATCTCCAACCCCGAGCGGCGCAACGCCCTCGACCACGAGATCCTCGACACCCTCGCCGAGACGCTGCCGCGGCTGAACCGCGGGATCGAGACCCGCTGTGTGCTGATCACCGGCGCCCCGCCCGCCTTCTCGGCCGGCTACGACCTCGCCTCGATCCCACGCGAGACCTTCGAGCGCGACGCCGAGGCGCTCGTCGCCCACCCCTTCCACGACGCGATGGAGGCGCTCGCCTCGCACCCCTGGCCGACCGTCGCCGCGATCAACGGCCACTGCCTCGGCGGCGGACTCGAGCTGGCGGTCACCTGCGACCTGCGGATCTGCGCCGCCGGCGCCAAGCTCGGCATGCCGCCGGCCAAGCTCGGCCTCGTCTACGGCCACACCGGCCTGCGCAAGTTCCTCGACACGGTCGGCCTGGCGCGGACCAAGGAGCTGTTCCTCACCGGGCGCAACTTCGAGGCCGAGCGG
>DASTVL010000197.1:0-3915 GCA_035759115.1 Solirubrobacterales bacterium
GGCGAGGCCGCCGCGGGCGGCGCCGCGCCCGCCAACGGCGGCGGTCGCAAGCCGCCCAAGCGCGAGCGCAAGGGCGGCGCCGGGGCGAGCGCCTCGAGCGAGTCGCTCCCGTCCCCTCTGCAGGGCACCGTGCTCAAGGTCGCGGTCGAGCAGGGCGTCGAGGTCGCCGAGGGAGACCTGATCTGCGTAATAGAGGCGATGAAGATGGAGAACGAGATAGCCGCCCACCGCGCCGGCAAAATCACCACGCTGAACGTCACTGAAGGCGCAGCGGTGTCATCCGGCGACATACTTGCCGTAATCGAGTAGGGGACCGGGGTCCCTCGGGCGGACGGATACTCAAAACGGCGGCCTAATCAGGCCGCCGTTTGTTCGAACGAGGGACCCCGGTCCCCTACCTTTTCCGCCGCTTTTCCCGTTCCCGCCGCGCCTTTTCCCGTTCCCGTTCGCGTTCGCGGATTTCCTTGCGCTTCTTGGCTTGGAAGCGCTGGAACTCACGCCGCGTCATCGGCATCGGCGGCGTGACTTCGCGGCACTCGCGGCCGACGCAGTCGGTCAGTCGCTTCATCTGGCGGTGCAGGAAGTTGCGGATCGGGAAGAAGTTGGGGACGTTGTGCAGCGAGTTGAGCTCGTTCGGGTCCTTGTTGATGTCGTAGAGCTCCTTCTCGCCGCTCGGCCAGGCGATGTACTTGTAGGGGCCGAGGCGGATCCCCGCGTAGTCCTTCGGCGGCGCCAGCAGCGACGTCGTCGCCTTGCCGCCGCGCCGGGCGCGGCTCGCGCCCGCGCCGGCGCGTGAGATCGCCCCGTCGGCCTCGACGTCGCTGGTTTCGACGAAGGACTCGAAGAGGATCGGACGGCGGCTGCGCAGGTCGGGGTCGCGCAGGTAGGGGACCAGCGAGCGGCCGTCGATGCTCTTGTCCGCCTCGGCGCCGGCCAGCCCGAGCAGGGTCGGCGCGACGTCGATGTTCGCCGCCAGCTCGCCGGTTTCGCTGCCGGGTTTGATCCCCGGGCCGCGGATCAGGAAGGGCATGTGGGTGGCCGGCTCGTAGGCGAGGAACTTGCCGCCGAGCAGGCGATGCTCGCCGAAGAAGAAGCCGTTGTCGGAGGTGAAGATGACGTAGGTGTTGCGCAGCCGGCGCAGCTGGCCGAGCGTGTCGAGCAGCGTCTTCACGCCGTCGTCGATCGTGCGCAGCGAGTCGAGCTGCTTCTGGTAGTAGACGCGGTAGATCCGCTTCTCGACCGGGGTCAGATGGTCGGCTTCGCGGATGAAGCGCGGCTTGTCGCTGACGTTGCCCTCGTCGAAGCCTTCCGAGCGGTCGTGCGGGTGGCGCACGCCCTTGAACCAGTCGTAATGTCGCGGCGCCGGCTCCGGCCCGGCGGGGCGGCGGAAGTCGCCGTGCGGGGCGGCGTAGTCGACCTGCACGTAGAAGGGCTGGTCGGGCGGCGTCGCCAGCATCTCGTCGCGGGCGATCGCGGTCATCTTGTCGTCGACCTGGTTGCAGGGTCCGTTGATCGGTTCGAGCGGGCAGGTGAAGTCGTCGCGGACGCCGTATTCGCGCGTCTCCCAGCTGCCGGGGTCGCCGAGCGGCCCGATCAGCTCGCCGTTGACGTTGAGCGTGTAGCCGTAGAAGAGGTGGTGCGTGTCGGCTTTGACGATCGAGTACCAGGCGTCCCAGCCGGGGGGCACCTCGGTGCCGTCGCTGTAGGGCTCGTCGCCGTAGCCGTTGAGGAACTTGCCGGCGTGGATCGTGCGGTAGCCGGCGCCCTGCAGCCAGGTGGCGATGTTGTGCGAGGCGGCGGCGCGGAAGGAGAAGCCGAAGTAGCCGCCGTTGGGCTGGTTGTTGCCCCTGACGCCGTTGCTGTGCGCGTAGCGCCCGGTCATCAGGCTGACCCGCGAGGGGCAGCAGAGCGGGTAGGGGACGTAGTAGCGGTTGAAGGTCATGCCGCGTTTGCCGATCAGGTCGAGCGTGTTCGGCATCGCCCGCGTCTCCGGCGCGCCCGGATAGGCGCTGAAGCGCGCGTAGAGCCCGTCGAGCGTCTGGTCGTCGGTCTGGATCACGACGAAGCTGGGCGGCTCGGAGCTGGGGTTGAGCGGCGGTTCGTCCGCCGGGGCGGCGCCCGCCACGGTCACGCCGGCCACCAGCGCGCAGAGCAGGCTGAGCAGCGCCGCCACGATCGGCAGACTGGCGCGCGAGGGGGCTCTGGTGTCGTTGGCTCGGTGCATCGAAAAGCCCTGCCGCCCGGGGCGACCTACGGGTCGAAACCGCCGACGGCGGCGAAGTTGCGAGGCGAACGCTAGAAAACCGCTAGGACGCGCCGAGCTTTTTCGCCGCTTCGCGGAAGTTCTTGACCGTCGCGCTGGGTGCTTTGCGGCCCTCGAGCTTCTCGCCGTGGCGGTTGACCCAGATCACCGGAACCTTCATCTTCAGCAGCGGGGCGACGTCGGTGTCGTAGCTGGAGCCGATGTGAACCCAGCCTTTTTTGCCGCCGATCCGGCGCGCGCACTCTTTGAAGTGGACCGGGTCGGGCTTGTAGCTGCGCACCTGCTGCGCGGTGACGACGAGGTCGAGTTCGGTGCGCAGGTGGCGGCGCGAGATGCCGAGCAGTTTGTCGTCGATGTTGGAGATGATCCCGATCTCGTAGCGCTTGCCGAGCCGGTCCATCGCCGCGTTGGCCTCGCGGAAGGGCAGCCAGTAGGCGACGCTGTTGGGCAGGAACTGGGCGCGCGAGGGCTCGATCTCCCAGCCCACCTCGCGGGCGACCTTGACGATCGTGCGGCGCAGCACCTCCGCGTACAGTTCGTAGGAGCCGGCCATGATCTCGGCCTGGACTTCGAAGAAGCGGGCGAGGAACGGACCCTCTTCGAAGCTGAAGCCGTCCTTGGCCGCCTCTTTCTTGCAGGCCTCGACGATCCCCTTCTCCCAGTCGATCAGGGTGCCGTAGCAGTCGGTGGTCACCCAGTTGATGGTTTTGAGTGCGGGGAGAGCCATGCGGCGCGGCATCTTATGTCACCGGGGCGCGAGGCGGCATCGCGCTCGCGATCTCGGATAGGCTGCCCGCCGCGCCTGGCAGGGGCGCACCGCGAATGGACCTCCTCGAGTACCAGGGCAAGCAGCTTTTCTCCGCGCACGGCATCGCCGTGCCGAGCGGCGAGGTCGCCGAGACGGTCGCCGACGCCGTCGCCGCGGCGGAGCGGATCGGCTACCCCTGCGCGATCAAGGCGCAGGTGCTGATCGGCGGCCGCGGCAAGGCGGGCGGGATCAAGATCGCCGCCGACCGCGACGAGGCCGAGGCGCACGCCGGCGCGATTCTCGGCATGGACATCGTCGGCCCGCACGGCGAGGGCCCCTTCCGCGTCGACCGGGTCTGGGTCGAGGGCGGCTCGGCGATCGCCGAGGAGTACTACGCCTCGGTGATCCTCGACCGCGGCGAGAAGAAGCTGCTGGCGATGGTCTCGGCCAAGGGCGGCATGGACATCGAGGCGGTCGCCGCCGAGGATCCCGACGCCCTCGTCAAGGAGCACATCGACCCGACCCGGCCGTTCACCGCGGCCGCGGCGCGGCCGATCGTCGAGTGCGCCGGGCTCGCCGAGGACGCGCTCGACGAAGCCGCGGAGGCGCTGGCGAAGCTGGCCGAGACCGCGATGGCCGAGGACGCGACCCTGATCGAGGTCAACCCGCTGATCGTGACCGAGGGCCGCGACGTCGTCGCACTCGACTCGAAGGTGACGATCGACGGCAACGCGCTCTACCGCCACGAGGGCCTGGCCGAGCTCGACGCCGAGGCGATCGACGACCCGCAGGAGGCGATGGCGCGCGAGAAGGGCCTCACCTACGTCAAGCTCGACGGCAACGTCGGCATCCTCGCCAACGGCGCCGGCCTCTGCATGTCGACGCTCGACGTCGTCGCCCAGGC
>DASTVL010000198.1:0-7993 GCA_035759115.1 Solirubrobacterales bacterium
CGCGCCGCCGGCGGGCGAGTCGGTGACCTCGGCGTCGCCGCCGTGCGAAGCGGCGACGGAGCTGACGATCGCCAGGCCGAGTCCGCTGCCGCCGGCGACCGCGGTGTCGGCCGGACCCTCGCCGCGGACGAAGCGCTCGAAGATCTGCTCGCGCAGCTGCGGGGGCACGCCAGGCCCGTCGTCGGCGACCTCGACCAGGGCGCTCTCGCCCTGGCGGCGCAGGCGCAGCTCGATCGTCGAGCCCGGCGGCGTGTGGCGGACGGCGTTGTCGAGCAGGTTGAGCACCATGCGGTGCAGCTCGTCGGGGCTGCCGTCGACGGTGAGGGGCACGTCGTTGTCGACCCGCAGCTCGCGTTCGCCGATCGTCGGAGCGACCTCGGCGGCGGCGTTCGCGGCGAGCTCGCGCAGGTCGCACTCGGTGCGGGCGCCGATCCGCCCGGCGTCGGCCCTTGCGAGCAGCAGCAGATCGCCGACCAGGCGGCTCATCCGTCCCGAGGAGCGCAGCGCGGACTCGATCATCTCCTGCTCGTCGGAGTGCTCGGGCCGCTCCAGCGAGGCCTGCAGCAGCTCGAGGTTGGCCAGAATGCTGGTCAGCGGCGTGCGCAGCTCGTGCGAGGCGTCGGCGACGAACTCGCGCTGCTTGCGCAGCGCCGCTTCGCGCTCTCCACGGGCGGCGTCGAGCGAGCGCAGCATTCGCTCCAGCGTGCGCGCCAGCTCGCCGACCTCGTCGTCGGCGTAGAGTCGCGGCATGTGGCTGGAGGGGTCGCCGGTGTCGGCGATCGTCTGCGCCGTCGCGGTCAGCGAAGAGACGGGGCGCATCGCGCGGCGGGCGATCGCTACGCCGGCGAAGGCGGCCAGCACCGTCGCGCCGAGCACGCCGGCGAGGATGAACAGCCAGAGGCGGCCGATCGTCGAGTCGATCCGCGCTTCGTCGCGGCCGTACTGGACGTAGCCGGCGATGCGGCCGCTCTGGCGGCTGCTGAGCGCGAGGGTGACGACCCGCATCGAGCCGACCTCGGCGACGCCCGGCACCGGCGGGCCGAGGTCGGCGGCCCCCGGGCTGGCGTCGAGCTGCTGTCCGCGCGCGTCGTAGATCCGCGCCGAGGCGTCGTTGGGGCTGACGAAGTCGGCGAGGTCCGGCTCTTCGACGATCAGCGTGTTGGTGATCGTGTCGACGACCCGCACCTGCGAGGCGAGGGTCGCGACGGCGCTCTTGACCTCGCGCTTGAAGTCGTCGCGCACGCGCTCGGCGGCGAGATTGCCGACGATCGCGCCGAAGAGCAGCAGGATCGCCGCGGTCCGGCCGGCCGAGACGGCGGCGAGGCGCCAGGTCACCGGCCAGTCGCGCGGCCGCAGCACCGCTCAGTCCTTGAGCACGTAGCCGGCGCCGCGCTTGGTGTGCAGCAGGCGGGTCTCGCCGCCGGTCTCGAGCTTGCGCCGCAGGTTGGAGACGAAGACGTCGATCGTGTTGGTCGCCGCCATCGGGTCGTAGCCCCAGACCTCGTCGAGCAGGCGCTCGCGCGAGATCACAAGGCGCTCGTTGTGCATCAGGTATTCGAGCAGCTCGAACTCGCGGTTGGTCAGCTCGATCTCGCGCTCGCCGCGCCTGACCTCGCGCGTCGCCGGGTTGAGCGTGAGGTCGCCGACCTGCAGCGAGGCCGAGCCGCGCGGCGGGCGGCGGCGCAGCAGCGCGCGGATGCGGGCGAGCAGCTCCTTGCGCTCGAAGGGCTTGACCAGGTAGTCGTCGGCGCCGCTGTCGAGGCCGCCGACGCGGTCCTCCATCTCCGCGCGCGCGGTCAGGATCAGGATCGGCACATCGCTCTCGGCGCGCATGCGCCGGCAGACCTCGACCCCATCCATGCGCGGCAGCCCGAGGTCGAGCACGACCACGTCGGGGACGAAGCCGCTGGCGAGGTCGAGCGCCTCGACGCCGTCGCCCGAGGTCCGCACCTCGTAACCCTCGTTGCGCAGCGAGCGCCGCAGGACGTCGGCGATCTCCTCGTCGTCCTCGACCACGAGCACACGCCCGGTCGCGACGTCGGTTTCGCTGGCGTTCGCAAGCATGCAGAGTGATGTTAGCCCGCCAGGTCGCCTGCGCTGTGTGCTTTTAGAGTGAATTTAGCCACGGAGATAGCGGGGATGCGCGTCTTCTGGGGCAGTTGCCATCCACCTCGCTTGCGATGATCGATCGCAGCCCCGTGAGCCCGTCCGCAGCCGTCCATCTCCACGCCCACAGCGAGTACTCGCTGCTCGACGGCGCCTGCAAGATCGACGCGATGGCGGCCCGTGTGGCAGAGATGGGGCAGCCGGCGCTGGGCCTCACCGACCACGGCGTGATGAACGGCGCGGTCGAGCTCTACAAGGCCTGCCAGAAGCACGGGATCAAGCCGATCGCCGGGCTCGAGGCCTACTTCGTCGACGACGTGAAGTCGATCAAGGAGAAGCCCAAGTACGAGCGCAACCACATCACCCTGCTGGCCGAGAGCGACGCCGGCTTCGCCAATCTGGTCAAGCTCACCTCCGCCGGCTTCCTCGAGGGCTTCTCGCGCGGCAAGGCCAACGTCGACATGGAGATGCTCGCCGCCCACGCCGAGGGGGTGATCGTGCTCACCGGCTGCCTGCAGTCGCGCTTCTGCCGGCGCCTGGTCGAAGAGCGCGAGGGCGACGCCCGCGCCCACCTCGACGACCTGATCCACGCCTTCGGCCCCGAGCAGGTCTACTTCGAGGTGCAGAAGAACGGGATCGACGAGCAGGAGAAGGCCAACCGCGGGATCGCCCGCTTCGCCCGCGAGCTGAGCCGGCCGCTGGTCGGCACCGCCGACGTCCACTACCTGCGGCGCGAGGACTTCGACAACCACGCGGCGCTGCTCTGCGTGCAGACCAAGTCGACGCTCGAGGCGCCGAAGATGAGCTTCGACACGAACGAGTTCTACCTCAAGGACAACGAGGAGATGGCCTCCTCCTTCGCCGAGTGGCCGGAGGCGATCCCGAGCACGCTGGAGATCGCCGAGCGCTGCTCGATCGAGATCGAGCTGGGCAAGCTGCTGCTGCCGCGCTACCCGACCCCGGACGGCTCCGAGCCCGAGGCGATGCTGCGCAGGGTCGCCGGCGAGGGCCTGCGCGCCCGCTACGGCGACCCGATTCCAGCGGCGGCGCAGGAGCGGCTCGAGCTCGAGCTCGGCGTGATCGAGGAGATGGGCTTCTCCTCCTACTTCCTGATCGTCTGGGACTTCGTCCGCTACGCCAAGGAGAACGGCGTCGCGGTCGGCCCGGGCCGCGGCTCGGCCGCGGGCTCGATCGTCTCCTACAGCCTCGAGATCACCGACCTCGACCCGCTCGAGCACGACCTGCTCTTCGAGCGCTTCCTCAACCCCGGGCGCAAATCGATGCCCGACATCGACATCGACTTCTCGGTGCGCGGACGCGAGCGGATGATCCGCTACGTCGGTGAGAAATACGGCCGCGAATCGGTCGCCCAGATCATCACCTTCGGCAAGATGGCGCCGCGCGCCGCGACCCGCGACGCCGCCCGCGTGCTCGGCTTCGACTACGGCAGCGGCGACCGCCTCGCCAAGCAGATCCCCGAGCCGATCATGGGCCGCAGCCCCTCCTTCGAGGAATGCCTGCAGCCCGGGCAGGAGCTGAAACGGACCTACGACTCCGAGCCGGACGCGAAGAAGATCGTCGACGTCGCCCAGGGCCTGGAGGGGATCATCCGCAACAACTCGATCCACGCCGCGGCGGTGGTGATCGCCGACCGGCCGCTGCAGGAGATCGTGCCGCTGCAGCTCGCCGAGGACCGCAGCGGGGCGGGCGAGAAGGGTGAAAAGCAGTACAAGATCGTGACCCAGTACTCGATGGGACCGATCGAGGAGATCGGGCTGCTGAAGATGGACTTCCTCGGCCTGCGCAACCTCGACGTGATCGAGGATGCGATCGAGATCATCGAGCGCTCGCGCGGGATGCGGCTCGACGTCGCCGAGATCCCGACCGACGACGCGAAGACCTTCGAGATGCTTACCCGGGGCGACGGCACCGGCGTCTTCCAGCTCGAGTCCGAGGGCATGCGCGAGGCGATGAAGAAGGTGAAGCCGACCGAGTTCGACGACATTGTCGCGCTCGTCTCGCTCTACCGGCCCGGCGCGATGAGTTACATCCCCGCCTACGCCAAGGGCAAGCGCAACCCGGAGTCGGTGACCTACCCCGACGAGCGCCTGCGCCCGGTCACCGAGTCGACCTACGGCTGCGTCCTCTACCAGGAGCAGCTGATGGAGATCGCCAAGCAGATGGCCGGCTTCAGCCCGGCCGAGGCCGATGACCTGCGCAAGGCGATCGGCAAGAAGAAGCGCGACCTGATGGCGACGATGAAATCCAAGTTCATGCAGGGCATGGAGGCCTCCGGCACCGCGCCCAAGGTCGCCGCCGACATGTGGTCGCTGATGGAGGCCGCCGCCGACTACTCGTTCAACAAGTCGCACGCCGCCTGCTACGCGCTGATCGCCTATCGCACCGCCTACCTCAAGGCCAACTACCCGGCCGAGTACATGGCGGCCGTGATCTCCTCGGTGATGAACACCAAAGACAAGGTGCCCTTCTTCGTCAACCGCTGCGCCGAGATGGGGATCGACGTGCTGCCGCCCGACGTCAACTCCTCCGACCACGACTTCGTCGTCTACGAGAAGGCGATCCGCTTCGGCCTCGACGCGGTCAAGAACGTCGGCCACAGCGCGGTCGAGGCGATCCTCGCCGCCCGCGAGGAGGCGCCGATCGCCTCGATCTGGGACTTCTGCGAGCGGGTCGACGCGCGGGCGGTGAACAAACGGGCGATCGAGTGCCTGATCAAGTGCGGTGCGCTCGACTCGACCGGGGCGACCCGTCGGGGGATGCTCGAGGCGCTGCCGGCGGCGCAGTCGGCCGGGCAGAAAGCCCAGGAGGACGCGCAGCTGGGCCAGGGCTCGATCTTCGACTTCGGCGACGGCGCCGGCAGCGGGGCGGGGGAGGGCGGCGCCAGCTCCCAGCACCGGCCGCCGGTCTCCGCGGCCGAGTTCGAGCGGCGCGAGCTGCTGGCGATGGAGAAGGAGACGCTCGGCACCTACCTCTCCTCGCACCCGCTCTCGGAAGTGCGCGACGCGCTGCGGGCGCGGGTCGATTGCAGCATCGCCGAGCTCGAGGGCAAGCCCGACGGGTCCTGGGTCACGGTCGGTGGGATTATCGCCGACAGCAAGAAGATCCGCACCAAGAGCGGCAGCCAGATGATGTTCGCGACGCTCGACGACGTCGAAGGACAGATCGAGATGCTGGTCTTCAAGGCCGACCAGGCCGAGAGCGCCGCGGTGATCGAGACCGACGCGGTGGTGCTCGTCCGCGGCCGCATCGACCACAAGGACCGCGGCGAGACCAAGCTCGTCGTGCAGGAGGCCGAGCGCTTCGAGCCGGACGGCGAGGAGATCGCCCAGGCAAGCGCCGCCGCGAGCGCGCCGGCCGAGCCGGTGAAGCTGCAGACCGACGCGCTGACGGTGGGCGCGCCCGGCTTCTTCGAGGAGCTGAAGGCCGTACTCGAGCACCACAAGGGCGAGGCGCCGGTCTTCCTCGCGATCGCCGACGGCAACGGCGGCACCCGCGAGATGAAGCTGGGCGACGAGTTCCGGGTGCGCCCGTCGGGCAGCCTGCGGGCCGAGTTGGACCAGGTCCTGGGCGCCGCCGCGCTGGCTGCCTAGACTTTCGGTGTGCCCGCTACGCGCCAGAAGACCGGTGAGTGCCGTCAGTGCCGCTCGTTCTGCGACAAGATGGTCGAGCCGCGTTCCTGTATCGAGCTCGGCTGTCGCTACCTCTACAGCTTCGTCGACTCGCTGACCGGCACCCAGTACGTCGGCTGCATGCAGCAGGTCTTCGGCGCCAGGGTGGAGCTCGACGCGGTGCTCCAGCCCGGCGGCTTCGGCGGCGTCAAGATGACGGGCACGGCGCTGCCGCACTGTCCGTTCGAGGTCGAGCGCGCCTACGAGGGATCCGGCGAGGAGTACGAGTGTGTCAACCGCCGCTTCTTCGACTGCACGGACGGCGGGCCGGAGGGGCTGCGCGCCTTCGACCTGCGCGACCTCGCGCAGGAGTCGCCCGGCCTCTAAGTCGACATCGTTCCGTGTAGGCTTCGCCGCCATGAGCGATGATCCGGCAGTGGCAGAGGCGGAGCAGATCGTGAGCGAGACGGCCGGTGACGGCGTCGGGCCCGAGGGCCCGAAGTTCACGCTCGAGCTGAACCAGGACCAGCAGGACATCCGCGACTGGGTCCACGGCTTCGCCGAGGGCGTAGTCCGCCCCGCGGCGGAGGAATGGGACGAGCGCGAGGAGACGCCCTGGCCGGTGATCCAGGAAGCCGCCAAGATCGGCCTCTACGGCTTCGAAGCGCTCGGCCAGTTCTGGGCCGACGACACCGGGCTGACGCTGCCGATCGCCAACGAGGAGCTGTTCTGGGGCGACGCCGGCATCGGCATGGCGATCATGGGCACCTCGCTCGCGGTCGCCGCGATCTTCGGGCAGGGGACCCCGGAGCAGATGGGCGAGTGGATCCCGCAGTGCTTCGGCGACGCCGACGATCCGAAAGTCGCCGCCTTCTGCTCCTCGGAGCCCGACGCCGGCTCCGACGTGGCGGCGATCCGCACCACCGCCAAGTACGACGAGGCCAACGACGAATGGGTGCTGAACGGGCAGAAGGCCTGGGCGACCAACGGCGGCATCGCCGACGTCCACGTCGTGATCGCGACCGTCGACCGCGAGCTCAAGTCGCGCGGCCACGCCGCCTTCGTGATCCCGCCGGGCGCCAAGGGCTGCGAGCAGGGCGCGAAGGTGAAGAAGCACGGCCTGCGCGCCTCGCACACCGCCGACGTCCACCTCGACGACTGCCGCGTCCCGGGCTCCTGCCTGCTCGGCGGCAAAGAGAAGCTCGACGAGCGGCTCGCCCGTGTGCGTGAGGGCAAACGCTCGAAGTCGCAGGCGGCGATGCAGACCTTCGAGGCGAGCCGGCCGACCGTCGGCGCGCAGGCGATCGGGATCGCCCGCGCCGCCTACGAGTACTCGCTCGAGTACGCCAAGGAGCGGCAGCAGTTCGGCAAGGCGATCGTCGAGAACCAGTCGATCGCCTTCGCCCTCGCCGACATGAAGATGGAGATCGACGCCGCCCGTCTGCTGGTCTGGCGCGCCGCCTGGATGGGCCGCAGCGGCCAGAAGTTCGAGAACGCCGAGGGCTCGATGTCGAAGCTCAAGGCCGGCGAGGTCGCCGTCTGGTCGACCGAGCGCGCGATCCAGATCCTCGGCGGCAACGGCTACACCCGCGAGTTCCCGGTCGAGCGCATGCACCGCGACGCCAAGATCTACACGATCTTCGAGGGCACCTCCGAGATCCAGCGCCTGGTGATCAGCCGCGCGATCTCCGGCGTCCACATCAAATAGAGCCGGCGACCCGCCCTCGCGTGAATTGATGTCGCACGCGCTGCGCGCTTAGCGACTTAGCTCGAGCGCGGCTATCGCCGCGCGGAATCAGATTGCATATCGCCGCTTCGCGACATTCCCGCGAGGGCGGGTCGCCGGCTCTTTCGACGTCGCACCGATCCGTCGCGCGCAGACCGCGAGGACGCCCATGAGCTGACTCGAGCGTCGGGACGGGGGAGGCGGAGATGTGCTCTCGGGGGAACCTCGCGCAGCGGCGATATGCAATCTGGGGAATGCGCGGCGAAGCCGCGCTCAAACTCAGTCGCGAAGCGCGAAGCGCGCGCGACATGGGTTCCCACGAGAGCACATCTCCGCCTACGTTCCGCGGCGCTTGAGGCCTTCGCGCCTCAGCCGCTTGGCGGCGGTGACTTCCTTCTTGTCGGGGCCTTTCTTGTTCGGCCCAGGGGTCTCCAAGGTCGCGGGCAGGCCCTCGAAGCGGGGCTCGGAGAGGAAGGCGCGCAGGCCGGCTTTGCCCATCTCGCCCTTGCCGATGTTGGCGTGGCGGTCGCGG
>DASTVL010000199.1:0-4148 GCA_035759115.1 Solirubrobacterales bacterium
CGGCCCTCGGAGAAGCGCTCGACCGAGATCTCCGACGCGCCGAGGCGGCCGACCGCGTTTTCGAAGCCGACGAGCTGCGAGAAGTCGCCCAGCGGCCCGATCTCGAGCTTGATCAGGCCCTCGAAGAGCTCGCCCAACGCCGCCTCCGCGCCGCCGGTGTCCGCGGGGGCGGCGCCGTTCTGCGCGCCCTCCCCCAACTCGGCCAGCTCCTGCGTGCGGCGGCTGACCTCGACCGCCTCGCGCAGCGCCTTCATCCGGATCCGCGTCGCCTGCCCGCGCGCCTGCGCCTGGATCTCCTCCAGCCGCTCGGAGACCGACTGCAGCGAGGCGATGCTCTGCGCGTGGCGCTCGTTGGCCTCGCGCAGGCGCTCGCTCAGGCCGCGGATCTCACGCTCGCGTTCGATCACCATCTCCGAGAGCGAGGCGAGCTCGGCGTCGGCCGCCGAGGCGTGGCTCTCGACCGCAGAGATCGCCTCGTCGCGCGCCGAGATCGCGGCGTCTACTTCCTGGCGACGGTAGCCGAGCAGGGCCCGCTTGAAGCTAGCCATGCGCGGCACCGTAAAGGCGCCCTCGGACGGCATCTTGCGACAGTTGCAACTCGAGCCGCGGTGCCTCGCGCCAGAGGTCCTCGAGCCCATAGCGCTCCCGTTCGGAGACTGTGAAGACGTGCAGGATCGCGTCGAGGTAGTCGAGCACGATCCAGCCCGCTTCTCCCTCGCCGTCGACGCCCCCGGGCAGCAGCCCGTGCTCCTGCTTCAGCCGTAGCTTGACCTCGGCGACGATCGCCTGCGCCTGGCGCTCGTTGCGCGCCGTGCAGATCGCCAGCAGGTCGGTGTAGGAGGCGAGGCCGCGCATGTCGAGGACGACGATCTCCGTCGCCCCTTTCGCCTCGGCCAGCTCGGCCAGGCGCCGCGCCAGCGCCTCGGAATCGAGCCTCTCGTTCACGAGTAGACCCCCTTCTCCTCGATGAACCGCGCGACCGCCTCGGGCACCAGGTAGCGCAGCGGCCTGCCCGCCGCCGCCCGCTCGCGCACGGCCGAGGAGGAGACGCCGAACTGCGGCATCTCCAGCATCGTCACACGGTCCGCCGCGTCGAGGCCGCGCATGGTCGAAGTCACGTCGGCGTCGGAGACCCCCGAGCGCCGCGCCACCGCGAGGCGGGCCAGCTCGACCACGCGCCGGGGCTCGCGCCAGCCCTCGAACCCGACGGCAGCATCCGCCCCCATCACGAACACCAGCTCGGGCTCTCCTTTTTCGCGTGCAAGCAACTGCAAGGTCTCATACGTGTAGGACGGCCCCTCGCGCCCGACCTCCAGCGTGGAGACCGTGAAGCGCGAGTCGTCGGCGGCGGCGAGCCGGGTCATCGCCAGGCGCAGCTCACGGCCCGGGTCGTCGTGGATCCGCTTGTGCGGCGCCTCGCCGGTCGGCATCAGCACGACTTCGTCGAGGCCGAGCTGCCAGAGCGCCTCCTGGGCCAGCGCCAGATGCCCCAGGTGGGGCGGGTTGAAGGCCGAGCCGAGGACGCCGATCGCGGGTCGCCGTCCGTCCGCGCCGGGAACGCTACTCACGCACCTGGCCGTCGCCGCTGACGACGTACTTGTAGGTGGTCAGCTCGCGCAGGCCGATCGGGCCGCGCGCGTGCAGCTTCTGGGTCGAGTTGCCGATCTCGGCCCCCATGCCGAATTCGAAGCCGTCGGTGAAGCGGGTAGAGGCGTTGGTGTAGACGACGGCGGCGTCGACCCCGGCGGTGAAGCGCGCGGCGGCGTCGGCGGAGCCGGTGACGATCGCCTCTGAGTGGCGCGTGCCGTGGCGATTGACGTGCTCGATCGCCTGCTCGAGCGAGTCGACGACGGCGACGGCGAGCTTGAGCTCGAGGAACTCGCACCCCCAGTCCTCCTCTTCCGCCGCGCCGATCTCGGCGCCCCCGGCGGCGGCTTGGGCGCGCTCGTCGCCGACCAGCTCGACGCCGGCCTTGCGCAGCTCGGCCAGCGCCGCCGGCAGGAACTCCTCCGCGACCGCCGCGTCGACCAGCAGCGTCTCGGCCGCGTTGCAGACGCCGGGCCGCTGCGTCTTCGCGTTGACCGCGATCCGGCGCGCCATCTCGAGGTCGGCCTCGCCGTGGACGTAGACGTGGCAGTTGCCGGCGGCGGCGTAGATCACCGGCACCGTCGCGACCTCCTTCAGCGCCTTCTTCAGGCCTTCGCCGCCGCGCGGGATCAAGAGGTCGACCGTGTCCTCCTGCGTCGCCAGCTCGGCCAGGTCCTCGTGCCCGCCGCCGGCCAGCAACAGCACGGCGTCCTGCGGCAGCCCGGCCTCGGTCAGCGCGTCGCGGACGATGCCCGCCAGCGCCCCGTTGGTCCGCTCGGCGTAATGCGAGCCGCGCAGCACGATCGCGTTGCCGCTCTTGATCGTCAGCGCGGCGCAATCGATCGTCACGTTCGGGCGCGCCTCGTAGACGACCGCGACCACGCCCAGCGGCACCCGCAGCTTGGTCAGCTCCAGGCCGCTGTCGAGCGTTTTCCCCTCCAGCTCCTCACCGACCGGGTCGGCCAGCGCCTCGACCGCGCGCACCCCGTCGGCGATCGCCGCGACCCGCTCCTCGCTCAGCTCCAGCCTGTCGCGCAGCGCCGGCGTCAGGTCGGCGGCACCCTCGTCGGCGAGGTCAGCCGCATTGGCCTCGAGGACCTCCTCAACGCGCTCGCCGAGCATGCGCGCGGTCGCCTCCAGCGCCGCGTTCTTGGCGTCGGTGGAGACGGCGCCGAGAGCGCGGGCGGCGCGCTGTGCGGCGGTGCAGGTTTCGGCAACGGTTTTGGTCCCTACGGCCATGAGTGCCAAGGGTACCTGGGAGGGCCGGGGTGCCCCTCCTGCTTGCTGGGTTTCTCGCCGGTCGAGATGGCGACTGTCCGCGAGCGTGGATGGGGCGAGAAACAGGACGCCGCTGCGCTGGAGGGGCACCCCGACCCTCCCATCCGTGGCGCTCATACACTTCTTCCGGATATGACCTTGGTCGTAAAGCTGGGATCGTCGATCGTCGCTGCGGACGACGGTGAGCTGCGCATCGACGTTCTCGACTCGGTCTGCGCCCAGGTGGCGAAGCTGGAGCAGGGTGGCGAGCGGGTTGTGATGGTCACTTCGGGGGCGATTGCGCGGGGGATGCGGCTGATGGAGCTGCCGGTGCGGCCGCGGGCGATGGACGAGTTGCAGGCTGCGTCGGCGGTAGGCCAGGGCGATCTTTTCCGCGCTTACCAGTCGCGCCTCGCCGCCGACGGGACGCGGTCGGCGCAGGTGCTGCTCACCGCCGCCGACATCGCCGCCCGCACCAATTACCTCAACGCGCGGCAGACGCTGCGCCGGTTGATCGAGTGGGGCGTCGTGCCGGTGGTCAACGAGAACGACACGACCGCGACCGATGAGATCAGCTTCGGCGACAACGACTTCCTCGCCGCCCAGGTGGCGATCCTGCTCGATGCCCGACTGCTGGTCCTGCTCTCCGACGTCGACGGGCTCTACCCGAGCGATCCGCGCACAGATCCGGAGGTGGAGCTGATTCCGGCCGTCGAGGACTTCGGCGAGCTTGCGGGAATGGAGATCGGCGATCGCACCTCGGCCTTCGGCTCGGGCGGCATGCGCAGCAAGGTCGCGGCGGCCGAGATGGCGGCGGAGTCCGGCATCTCAGCGACGATCTGCAACGGCACGAAGTCGGGCACGCTGCTGGCGGCGGCCGGTGGGGAGCCCGCCGGGACCAGCTTCACCGCCAAAAGGGGGCGTGCCTCGAGCTTCAAGCTCTGGCTCAAGTACGCCAAGCCGTCACGAGGACGGCTCACGGTCGACGATGGTGCCGCTCGTGTCTTGCGAGAAAGTGGCTCCAGCCTTCTGCCTGTCGGCATCACCACGGTCGACGGCAGCTTCGCAGCCGGAGATGCCGTCGAGGTGGCGGCGGCTGGACTGGTGCTCGGCAAGGGCATCGTCAATTACTCGGCGGCGGAGATCTCTCAGGTGTCGGGCATGAAGAGCGCCGAAGTGCGCGAGCTGCTTCCCCACGCGGCGGATGAGGTCATCCATCGCGACCGCTTCGTGCTGCTGTAGCTCCAGCACGCAAGGGAGGGATCCCCCTTCGAGCTACAGCTACGGGTGCAGCTCGAACTCGT
>DASTVL010000200.1:0-10053 GCA_035759115.1 Solirubrobacterales bacterium
GCGCCTGGTCGGCCTCTCGACCAAGCTGCACAGCTACCCCGACGAGCTCTCCGGCGGCGAGCAGCAGCGCGTCTCGATCGCCCGCGCCTTCGTCAACCACCCGCCGCTGCTGCTCGCCGACGAGCCCAGCGGCAACCTCGACCCGGTCACCTCGATCGGCGTGATGCAGCTGCTCTACCGGATCAACAGGACCGGCACGACCGTCGTCGTCGTCACCCACGACCGCGAGATGGTCGACAACATGCGCCGCCGCGTGATCGAGCTCTACGAGGGCCGCGTCGTCCGCGACGAGGTCAGCGGCGGCTACACCGAGGAGTCGACCTCGGAGTTCGGGCTGCGCATGCGGGCCGAGATGGGCGTCGCCCCCGAGGGACAGACCAACGGCCACGCCAACGAGTCGCTCTTTTGAGGATCTAGATGTCGCGCCTGCTCTTCTTCACCCAGGAGGCCTTCCGCGCCCTGCGCCGCAACGGCGCCCCGAGCATGGCCGCGGTCGTGACCACCGTCGTCACCGTGATCCTGCTCGGCGTCCTGATCCCGGTCTTCCAGACGACCCAGGCGAAGAGCGACCAGGTGCGCGACAGCCTCGAGTTCCGCGTCGCGATCTACGACGACGCGACCCGCGCCGAAATCGGCGCGCTCGACCGCGAGCTGCGCGAGATACCCAACGTCGAGTCGGTCAACTTCATCACCAAGGGCGAGGCGCTGGCCGAACTGCGCGAGGACCTGGGCAAGGAGAAAAGCGGCGAACTGCTGACCCAGCTCAAGTCGAACCCGCTGCCGGCCAACTTCCAGGTCAAGGCCGATGACGCCGCCAACCTCGACGCGGTGCGCGCCGCGGTCACCCCGCCGGGCCCGAACGGCAAGCCGCAGCCGATCTCACCGATCGTCCAGGAGGTCTTCGACCGCCAGGAAGACTCGCAGAAGATCGAGCAGGTGACGAGCGCCCTGAAGATCGTCCTGACCGTGATCACGGCGCTGCTGATCGTCGCCTCGCTGATGCTGGTCGGCAACACGATCCGGCTCTCGATCTACACCCGCCGCCGCGAGGTCGAGGTGATGCGCCTGGTCGGCGCGACGCGCTGGTTCATCCGCTGGCCGTTCATGATCGAGGGGGTCGTCGTCGGCTTCTTCGGCGGCCTGGTGGCCATACTTATCCTGTGGCTGGGCAAGCTCACGATCGTCGACCCGCTGAGCGACAGCATCGGCTTCCTCGCCGCGCAGAACAGCACGACGCTCTCCTTCCCGGCCCTGGTCGCGATCCTCTTCGCCGCCGCGGTGATCGTCTCGGCGATCGGCTCCGGCGTCACCCTGCGCCGCTTCCTCAAGGTCTGATCCTCAGGTGAGCGCCGCGCGGACGGTGGGCCTGCTGGCCGCCCTGCTCCTGATGCTCGCGGCCGGCGCCTGGCTCGGCGGCCACCCGGCGAAGCTGCCGCCGCCGCTGCGCGACGCCCTCGTCGACGAATCCGCCGGGCTGACGGCGGAAGCGAGCGAACTGATCGAGGACAACTACTACCGCGAGATGTCGCCCGGCGAGCTCACCGACTCCTCGCTGCGCGGCATGGTGCGCGGCTTGCGCCGGCGCAACCGCGACCGCTTCTCCGAGTACTTCTCGGCCGATCAGCTCGAGCGCTTCAACGAGGAAATCGAGGGCCGCTTCTCCGGCGTCGGCCTCAGCGTCAACTCGGCCGAGGACGGCCTGCGGGTGGCCGAGGTGTTCGAGCGCTCGCCGGCCGAAGGGGCGGGGATCGAGGTCGGCGAGACGATCGTCGCCGTCGACGGCCGCTCGATCGCGGGCCTCGAGATCAACGCGGCGACGGCGCTGATCAAGGGCCCGGAAGGGACCGAGGTGACGCTCGGCGTGCGCGGCCGCAAGGGCGGCAAGCCGCGGCGGGTGCGGCTGACCCGGGCTGAGATCGCCGTGCCCGTGGTCGACAGCGAGATCAAGCGGGCCGGCGGGAAGAAGCTCGGCTACGTGCGCCTCGCAGCCTTCAGCGAAGGCGCCCACGGGGCGCTGCGGCAGGCGGTGCGCAGGCTGCAGAAGCGCGGGGTGGAGGGCTTGGCGCTCGACCTGCGCCACAACGGCGGCGGCCTGCTCGAAGAGGCGGTGCTGAGCGCGAGCGTCTTCCTGCCCGAGGGCGAGACCGTGGTGACGACCGAGTCGCGGACCCAGGGCGACGCCGGCTACGAGGCGGCGGGCGGCAACCTGCCGCCGCTGCCGACCGTCGTCCTGATCGACCGCGGAACCGCCTCCGCGGCGGAGATCCTCGCCGCGGCGCTGCACGACGACGCCGGGGCGAAGATCGTCGGCACCCGCTCCTACGGCAAGGGTGTCTTCCAACAGGAGATCGACCTCTCCAACGGTGGCGCGTTGAAGCTGACCGTCGGCGAGTACTTCACGCCGGACGGGACGAATCTGGCCGGCGCCGGGATCCAGCCGGACGTCAAGGTCGCCGACCGGCCCGGGACCGCGCGCGACGAGGCGGTTGACCGGGCGCTCGGCGTGCTCGCGGCGCAGTGACTCCGCAGCGAGACTGGCGCCACCACCGGGCGCGGCAGCGGGCCCGTGGGCGCGGGCGCCGGCGGGCCGAGCCGAAGACCGCCGCGGAGGCGGTCGAGGGCCTGATGCGCGAGGAGCTCGGCGGCCGGGGGTTTTCGGCCGCGCTCGAGCGCGAAGCGGGCGCGGCCGCGGAGCGGGCCGGATCGCGCGGTCCCCAGCGGCGCGACCTGACCGCGCTGGCGACCTTCACCGTCGACCCGGCGACCGCGCGCGACTTCGACGACGCGGTCTCGGCCCAGCGCGAGGGCGACGCGCTGCGGCTCTGGATCCACATCGCCGACGTCGCCGCCCACGTGCCGCCGGGCTCGCCGCTGGACCGCGAGGCGCGACAGCGGGCCAACAGCACCTACGCGCCGGGGGCGGTCGAGCCGATGCTGCCGCACGCGCTGAGCTCGGAGGCGTGCAGCCTCGCGCCCGGGGTCGAGCGCCTCGCGGTGACGGCCGAGATCGAGCTCGACGGCGCCGGGAGACCGCGCGCCGCGAGCTTCTACCGCAGTCGGATCCGCTCCGACGCGCGGCTCGACTACGAGCGGCTCGACCTGATCTTCGCCGGGCGCGTCGAGCCGCCGGCGGAGATCGCCGAACCGCTCGCCGCCGCCCGCGAGGCGGCGGCGGCGCTGGGCGAGCGGCGCGGCGCGACCAGCCTCGACGTCGAGTCGTTCGAGCCCGAGTTCCGCTTCGACGCCGGCGGCGACGTCACCGGCGCCCGCGGCGTCGCCCAGACCGAGGCGCACCGGCTGATCGAGCGGCTGATGATCCTCGCCAACGAGCAGGTCGCGCAGCTGCTCGAGCGCAAGCGGGCGCCGGCGATCTACCGCGTCCACGCCCAGCCCGACCCGGCCTCGGTCGAGCGGCTGCTCGCGCAGCTGCAGGCGCTCGAGATCCCGACGCCGCCGCTGCGCGGGACGCCGGCCCCGAGCGAGGCGGCGCAGCTTGCCGCCGACGCGAGCCGCCTGGTCGCGCGCGAGGCGAGGCGACGCGGGCACGGTCGCGCCGCGTATACATCGCTCGTGCTCCGTTCCCTCAAGCAAGCCGCCTACAGCGAGCGCAACAGCGGCCACGCCGGCCTCGGCAGCCCGGCCTACTGCCACTTCACCTCGCCGATCCGGCGCTATCCCGACCTGATCGCCCACCGTGCGCTGCTGGCGGCGCTGGGCGAGGGCGAGCCGCCGCCGAGCGCCGCCGAAGCGCGCCAGGTCGCCGCCCACTGCAGCGAGCGCGAGCGCGACTCGATGCGGGTCGAGCGCCGCGCCGACGACATCTGCGCCGCCTTCCTGCTCGAGCGCGAGCTGCGCGAGCGCGGCCCCGAGACCGAGTTCGAGGGCGAGGTCGCCGGGCTGATCCCGGCCGGCGCCTTCGTCGCCTTCGGCGGTGAGCTGGGCGACGTCTACGAAGGCTTCCTCCCGGCCCGCACGATCGGCGGCGCCGAGTACTTCGCGCTGGACGCGAGCGAGACCGCCCTGGTCGGCGCCGACTCGAAGCGCAAGCTGCGGCTCGGCGATCCGGTATCCGTCCGGGTGAGCGGCGTCGAAGCGGCGCGGGGCCGGACCGACCTGCAGCCGGTGGAGGACTGAGATGGCGAAGAAGGCGAAGAAGAAACGCGAGCCGGCCTCCGGCGACGTCGCCACCAACCGCCGCGCCCGGCACAAATTCGAGTGGATCGAGAAGATCGAGGCGGGGATGGTCCTGCGCGGCTCCGAGGTCAAGTCGCTGCGCACCGGCAAGGCGCAGATGACCGACGCCTACGCGGTGATCGACGACGGCGAGGTGTGGCTGCGCAACCTGCACATCCCTCCATACGAGCCGGCTAGCCGCGAGAACCACGAGCCGGAGCGCCCGCGCAAGCTGCTCCTGCACCGGGCCGAGATCGAGCGCCTGATCGGCAAGACGGCGGAGCGCGGCCTGACCCTGATCCCGACCAGGATCTACTTCAAGGGCGCGCGGGCGAAGGTCGAGCTGGCCCTGGCGCGGGGCAAGGAGGGGCGCGACCGGCGTCGCGAGATCGCCGACCGCGACGTGCGCCGCGAGGTTGAGCGCGAATTCAAGAGCAGGATGAGGTAGCTTCGCGTGGTATGAGGAGGGCGTATGGCTGATTTCGTCAGTGACAACGTCGAGTACTTCGTCGCCGGGCTGGTGGTTGCGGTCCTGGTGCTGCTGCTGGCGATCAGCGTCGTGCAGCGGCGCAGCAAGGAAAAAACCGCCAAGAAGGGGCCGGCCGGAGCGCCGCCTCCGCCTCCCGCGCAGGGTGCGCCGCCGGCGCAGTCACCGGCTTCGCCGCCACCGCCGCCCCCCGGACAGCCGCTGAGCGCGAAGGAGAAGCGCAAGCAGGCGCGCGCTCAGCAGCGCGCCGCCCGCGGCGACCACCGCAAGCGGCGCCAGGAAGAGGGCAAGCGGCGTCGCGAGGAGCGCGCCAAGAAGCGGGCCGAAAAGCGCCACAGGCCGAGCGGCGGGCGGCGCTCGTCGCGCAAGGCGAAGAAGGAAGCCGAGAAGGCCGAGCGCGAGCTGGCGAGCGCGCGCGCCGCGCAGGAGCGGGCGCTGTTCGAGCAGCAGAACGCCGCCGGCGCGCAACAGCAGGGAACTTCGATGCCGCCGCAGCAGCCGCCGGGCGCACCGCAGCCGCCGCAGGCAGCGCCCGTGCCGCAGGCGCCCGTGCCGCCGCCACCGATTCCGCCCACGCCGCCGGGCACGACCCCGGCGCAGGCCGCCGCCACGACCCCGCCACCGCCGCCCGCCCCGCCCGACTACGACCCGGCGACGGCCGAACAGCGCGTGCAGGACAAGGTCGCCGAAATCCAGCGCGAGGAGGAGCGGATCAGGGCCGAGGCCGATCGCCGGATCGAGGAGGCCGAGCGGCTGCAGCGCGAGGCGGAGGCGCGCCGCGCCCAGGCCGAGGCCGGCCAGACGACCCAGAGCATGGGCGCCGTCGCGCCGCCGTCGCAGCCCCAGCAGCAGCCCGCCGTGCCGCCGCCGGACATGCAGACCGCCGAACAGCGCCTGCAGCAGGAGCGCGAAGCCCAGGAGCGCTCGCTCGCCGAGGCGCAGGAGCGGCTGCGCCAGATCGAGGAGCGGACCAAGGCGGCGGAACGCCGCGCCGCCGAGGCCGAGCGCCTCTCGAAGCTGAAGGCCGAGGAGGAGGCGCGCCAGCAGCGCCTGCGCGAGATCGAGGAAAGCGTCGTCCAGGCGGAGGAACGCGCCCGCGAGGCCGAGCGCAAAGCGGTGGAAGCGGAGCAGTCCGTGCTCGGCTCGGTGCAGAGCGAGTCACCGCAGCCGCCCGCGCCCGCGCCGCCGCCACCGACCCCGGAGCCGCAGCCAGGCCCGCCGCCGACCCCGCCGCAGCCGCAGCCCGAGCCCGGCCCGCCGCCACCGCCTTCCCCCTCGCCGCCCGTCGCCCAGCAGCCGTCGGGCGAGACGATCGAACTCAACAACGTCAGCTTCGAGCAGCTGCGCGCGCAGGGGCTCTCGGTCACCCAGGCGACCCGGCTGCTCGCCCATCGCGAGCGGGTGGGGCGGTTCCAGTCGATCGACGAGCTGGACGAGATCCCAGGTCTGCCGCGCGAGTTCGCCGAAGACCTGAAGCGCCGCGCCCGGGTTTAGCGCGGCGGGGTCATTCCCAAAGTTGGTCGCGGAGGGTGTCGAGCACCCTCGAGACCCGCAGGTAGGCGGTGTTGCGGTCGCGCTCGAATTCGTCGTCGCCGGGGGCGAGGTCTGGGTTCATCACCGCTGCGTAGCCACTGGGTCCGGGGTAGTCAACCTCTTTGAAGGCCCGCTTGAGCTTTGCGACGCTCTCTGGGAAATACTCGTTGCGGAATGCCGGGCACTCGGCCACCCATGCCGCAACCTCGGCGGGGCTCTCCGCCGCATTCAGGCAGACCCAGGCGACATCGTAGCCGTCTTTGGCATCGTCCCTGCCGGCAAATGCGTCGGCCTTGGAGGCGAGGAATCCGACTGGGCCGGTGTGCCTGATCGTAACGTCGGCGTGAACGCCCTCTCGATAGATGAGCGGCACTCGCTCGATCTCTGCCGAGCGCGCGTCTTCCTCGACGATTGCAGCCGCAAGAAGCGGATACGGCTTCAGGACCGCACCGGTGTTGCCTGCGGCCAGTGGATCCTCGAGTTGCAACGTCCCGTCCTCGAGGTGGGTGGCCTCGGTGTCGGGGCCCATGAAGTCGACCAGCAGCCGGACTCCCCCCACACCACCGCGCTTGCGCCACCGAAAGCCGGCTTCGAACGGTTCGAAGTGAGGCCGGATCGCGGCTTCCAGCGAGCGGTAGTACTCGCTCGTCTCGCCCTTGGTGATCGCCATCGAGAGCGACAGGTCGATGTCGGCGCTTCCGCGGTGTGGGCTCGCCGCTTCCGGCACCAGCAGCGGCGGTACGATCCCGCCGACGGCAACGAGGTGCTTGGGTGCCATCCCTCCGAGCAGGTGGATCAGGCTGGCCAACTCCACCTGCATGACCTGGGGTGGCTGCGGCGTGCCGTTCATGGCTAATCGCCGGAGCTATTCCAGAGGTCTTGGAAGACATCGACGGCAGCTTCGCCGCGGGGTTCCAGGAAAAGGTCGAGCATGATCCGGCTGGGTGGCGCCAAGGGCAACCTGCCGGGCCTCGCGACGGCATCCACGAAAGCGAGCCGGTCCGGGTCGGCGATCAAGATCAGGTTCGCCCCGCGCTCGGTGCGGAATCCGCCGAGCGCCTCGGGCACGTCCTCGAGCTCCTCGGGTCTGGTGCTCACGCGCAGGGTCGGGGTCGCCTCTCGGGTCAGGACCGGCATTCCCATCGCCGTCGCACCGGCCGCACCGGTCAAGGCGAGGCTACGCCCGACCATGTCGCGCTGGCGCTCCGGGTTCTCGACAAAGCAGGTCAGACGCGCGACCTTTTGCGGCCGCGCCTCCCGCGCCAGCCAGCTTCGCATTGCAACCGCGTCTCGAACCCAGCGCAGGGTGCTGGGCCCTCGTCCCTCGCGTCGGAGCAGATCTGAGCTCTCCAGTCGGCCCAGCAGCCGGTGGGCGGTCGTCTGCGTCGTCTGGCCGCGTTGCGCCAACCCTCGCTCGGTCCAGGGCTCCCCTGGGTGATCGGCAAGCAGCTGCGCAAGGCGCACGCTCGCCGGATAGAGCCTTCGCTTTCCTCTGGCCATTGACTCGCTTGCTCGTTTCGTACGCGTCCAGTTGCGCAGCCAGCGCCGTCCGCCGACATCCACGTAGCTGACGTTCGCGTCCTCCAGCCTTGCAGCGGCACTGTCGTCGAGCACCGCGTTTACTACGAGTAGCTCGTCGTCACGTTGCTCGCCTTGCGCGCGCTCATCGAGCTCGCCGGCCTCTGCGAGTCCGATCCGCAATGGCGTCACCGTATCTGGCGTTATCAGCACGGTCTGTGGGGAGTTCTCGACGATCTTCAGGTCGTCGAGGTTGCGGAGAATCCCGACAGCACGGCTATCGACATCCTTGGCGAGCGCAATTACCAGCATCATTATCGATATAGGTTGTTCATTACCTTACGAATAGATATATCGAAAATATGGTTTTTAGCCCTATCGCTGTCGCTATTGATCTATTTATTGCGCTATCAGGTGCTGCTCTATATCGATAAGCTCACAACGCGAGTCGCGAGTTGTTAGAACTCGATCTAGAGTCCGTAGCTCTCCACGAGCTTTAACCAGATCTCGCTGCGCGTGGGGTAAGCAGCCACGGCGTGTCGCAGGCGCTTTAGGGGAATTTCGCCGACCAAGGCGATGGTGGCGGCGTGGAGGAGCTCGGCGGTCTCGAAGCCGGTGAAGGTGGCGCCGACGATCGTCTGGTTGGAGCGGTCGATCACCAGGCGGCTCGTGCCGCCGGTGTCCTTGCCGTAGAAGCTGGCGCCGGCGGTGCCGTCCGTGGGCACGTCAATCGCCTGCGCTTCGATGCCGGCCTCTTCGGCCTGGGCGAGGGTCTTGCCGACCGCGGCGACCTGGGGGTCGGTGAAGGTGACGCGGGGCAGGGCATTGCCTTCGGCGGTCGCCTCGGTCGGGTGGCCGAGCAGGTTTTCCGCGGCGACCCAGGCCTGGTACTTGCCCATGTGGGTGAAGAGGGCGCGGCCGTTGACGTCGCCGACGGCGTAGAGCCAGTCGCGGCCGCCGACCCGCAGCGCGTCGTCGGTCTCGAGAAAGTCGTGCTCACCCGGCTCGACCCCGGCCGAGTCGAGGCCGATGCCCTTCGTCCGCGGCACGCGGCCGATCGCGACCAGCAGCTCCGCTGCCTCGGCGCGGCTGTCGTCGTCGAGCTCGACCGCGACTCCGTCGCCGGCCGGGGCGATCCGCTCGGCGAGCACGCCGGTGCGCACGTCGACTCCATAGTTGTCGCGCAGCGAGGCGGCGACCCGATCGCCGGCGAAGGGCTCCTCGCGAGGCAGCAGCTGACCCTCGCCCTCGACCAGGGTGACCTTCGTGCCCAGCGTCGACCAGGCCTGGGAGAGCTCCGAGCCGACCGGGCCGCCGCCGAGCACGACCATGCTCGCCGGGATCCGCTTCGAGGTCGTCGCGTCGCGGTTGTTCCAGGCGCGCACAGAGTCGAGGCCGTCGATCGGCGGCATCGCGGCGCCGCTGCCCGTGGCGACGACGACCGCCCTGTGCGCGGTCAGCGTCTGCTCGGCGACGGCGACGCGGCGCTCGCCGTCCAGCCGCCCCTCGCCGCGGAAGAGCTCGATCCCCTTTTCTTCCAGCCAGGGGAGCATCGTCGAGTCGTCGAGATCGTGGACGACTTCATCGCGCCGGTCGAGGATGGCCTGCGGGTCCAGATCGCCGGTCACGGCGGCGTTCACGCCGGGCACGCGCCGCGCCTCGCCGAGCAGCTCGCCCGGGCGCAGCAGAGCCTTCGAGGGCATGCACGCGTAGTAGGAGCACTCGCCGCCGATCAGGTGGGGCTCGACGATCGCCACCGAGAGGCCGCCGTCGGCGAGGCGGCCCGCGCAGACCTCGCCCGGGGCGCCGGCCCCGATCACGATCGCATCGAATTCTCGCTCCGCCATCCCGCTTGCCTACCCGGCAGCGTACAATCGAATGCACATAGCACGGGGGCGACAGGCTTCGATCTGGTCGGTCCGTGCGAACGGTCGCAGGTCGAGGTTGCCGGAGGCCTCGTAAAACACCGGCACCAACCAATACGTGCGGACCATGAGTTCGCCCTCGCTGCCTAGTTAGATCTAGGTGAGTGAGAGTCGGCCCTCTCCCGCCCGCGGGGAGGGGCACCGGCTTCAATTGCGGGCTTACCCGAGCGGATCGCCCCGTCCGCCAGGGGACATTTCAGAGGGCTCTGTCTCCCGTAGTGCCCGCCGGCGCGGACCCCGGGAGACGAGATTCAAGCGCCGGCTAAACCTGTAGAAGCCTTCGCGCTACGACCAGACACCCGGGTTCGAATCCCGGCGCCTCCACTGATGGACCGCTACGTCGCCTTCCTGCGGGGCATGAACCTCGGCTACCGCCGGCGCAAGAATGAGGAGCTGCGCAGCCACTTCGAGGCGCTC
>DASTVL010000201.1:0-4411 GCA_035759115.1 Solirubrobacterales bacterium
CTCGACCGGCTGCGCTTCGTCGGCAACAAGCTGCACGACCTGGCGGCCGACGGCTTCCAGGGCGTCGGCGGCGTCGACGTGACGATCGACCGCAACGAGATCGGTCCGGTGGGAGCGAACCCGAGCTCGAGCGAGCACTCCGACAACATCCAGATCACCGGCAACGGCCCCGGCCTGCGGATCACCAACAACTGGATCCACCACCAGGGCTACTACGACGGCACGCCGGGGGACAACGCCGGCTCCACCTACATCCACGGGGGGAGCAGCGGCTCGCTGCTCTACGAGAACAACCTCGTGCAGACCAACCTCGGGCGAACGGAGATCTGCGGCCTCGGCACCGGCGGCAGCTCGCGCTCCAACATCACGATCCGCCGCAACACCTGGGTCGACGGTGGCCGCAACTTCACCGGCTTCCCCGGCTTCGAGTGGGACTGCACGTCGGGCTCGAACAACACGATCGAGCGCAACATCGCCGTCGATCCCGACGGCGGCTTCGCCGGCTCCAAATCCGCCGCCAGCTTCGCCGACAACATCTGGGGCAGAGAATCCGCCGTCACCCTCAACCCCCGGGGCAACTGCACCTCCGCCAACTGCAACCCCGCCGGCGCCGAGCCGATCGGCTACCGCAAGCCCCCCACCGCCCACTGGTAGCGCCTCTCCAGGCTTCTGTCAAAGGTCTTTGCGAAGGCGGTCGGCGCGCTCGACGAGCAACTCGCCGATCCGGTCGATGATCGGGCGCTCCTGGAAGGCCACCGGAAGCGAGCGGCGGGCGTCCTCAGAAGCTGTGAGAGCCCGGTCGGCGAGGGCCGCGGCGCGGCGCTCGACCAGACCAGGCCTGACCTGGAGATCGGCGGCGAGGCGCTCGAGATGGCGACGACGCAGGTAGCGGGGGCGCTTCTCGCCGCCGTACTTCATCGCCAGACTGCGGCTGGTGCCGTCGATCACGGCGGTGCAGAGAAGGTCGTAGAGCGGTGCGAGGCGGATCGCCTCCGGTCCGTCGAGCAGCAGCGAGTAGTTCTTCGAGTGGGCGTCGTGGTTGCCGATCAGGAAGTTGAAGAGCAGCGCGTCGAGGAAGGCGATCACGTCGCGCGCCGGTGCGGCGGAGTGGCGCCGGATCAGCCGGGCGCAATCGTCAATGGTCGGTCCGCCCTCGCTTTCGTACTTGACCGCCGGGACCAGGCCAAGCGCCTGACAGAGGTCCTCCTGGTGCAGGCGCCCGTCCGGCGAGGACTCCTCGCGGTCGTAGCGGCGCACGAGCAGATACTCGCTGCCGGCGGCGAGGCGCGATTCGGCCGCGGCGGCGGAAAGGCCGGCCTGAGCGGCGAGCGCCATGCAGAAGGCCTCGTTGGCGACCGCGTCGGCGACGCCTGGGATCGGCGCCTTGACTATGTGGGTGCTCGGCGGGTCGCCTCGCGTGAGGCCGACCCGCCCGCCGTCGAAGAGGACGCCGAGCTTGTCCTGGGCGCCGGCCAACGAGATCCGGAACCCCTCCTCCTCGTCGATCGTGGCCGGCAGGGGCCGCTCGGGGAGGTCACCGAGCAAGCGGCCGAGATCCCCGTCGTCGAGCCACTGCGGCCGGCCTCCGGCGAGGCCCGGCACCGGCCCGCCGACCGGGCCGACCGAGACAGCGCCGGCGCACTCGCCGCCGATCTCGGCCAAGAGCTGGAACGGGTTGCGTGCGGAGACGTGCAGGGTGCGCGAGATCGCTTTGAGGAAGTCGCCCTCGGGCAAGAGACCCTCGAAGAACGGCGCGCACTCGTCGTGGCCGTAGGCTCGCTCGCGCACCGGCAGGCTGAGCGAGATCGGCGCTTCCCCCGCCTCGACCCAGGCCTCCGCGTACGCAAAGCGCAGCCGCGCCCGCTCGCGGCGCTCGAGCGTTCCGGCGCGCCTGCCGTGGAGATATACGTCGAGCGCCTCGCTCATCGCGTGCTCGCCTCCAGCTCGATCCCGAGCGCCGCGAGCACCCGCAGGATGCCGTCCAGCTGAGCCGTCGGCTTACCGCGCTCCAGTTCGCTGACGAAACGAAGGGTCGTGCGGGCGACGTCGGCCAGCTCGGTCTGGTTGAGGCCGAGCTTCTTGCGACGCGACTTGATCAGCTGGCCAAGGGCCGCGGGGCTGTCGATGTGGTTGGCAGTCATTTTCCCGTTCGGGGAAAAGTAGCGAGTTTAGCGGCTGAACCAGATGTGATTTACCCGTACGGGAAAATCTTGCACCTGAGACGTCAGGTCCCTCGTGATTTTCCCGTACGGGAAGCAACTCGGACCCGCAAGAACGCCCGCTTGGCGGACGTTTGTTCTGGGTCATGCCCACGCCACTGATCCTGATCGGCGCCGGGGGGTTTGCGCGCGAGACGATCGAGCTGGTGCGCTCGATCGGCCGCGAGGCGCCCACCTGGGAGCTCGTCGGCCTGCTCGACGACGATCCCGAGCTGCGCGGGCAGGAGATCCTCGGGGTGCCGGTGCTCGGCCCCTGCGCAAACGTCGCCGAGTACCCGGAGGCCAAGCTGGCCGCCTGCGTCGCCTCGCCGCGCGACCCGCTGCGGCGGCTGCGCCTGGTCGCCCGGCTCGGCCTGCCGCTGGAACGCTATGCGACCCTGATCCACCCGCGGGCGACGATCGCCGAATCGGCGACGATCGGCGCCGGCTCGGTGATCCACGCCAACGCCGTGCTCACCGCCGACGTCGAGGTCGGCTGGCACGTCGCGATCATGCCCGCGGTCGTACTCACCCACGACGACGTGGTCGAGGACGGCGTCACCTTCGCCGCCGGGGCGAAGGCCGCCAGCGACGTGACGATCGAGGCCGGCGCCTACATCGGCGCCGGGGCGCTGCTGCGCGAGCGGCTGCGGATCGGCGCCGGGGCGACGGTCGGCATGGGCTCCGTGGTCACCCGCCCGGTCCCCGCTGGCGAGGTCTGGTACGGCTCGCCGGCCCGGCCCGCCCTGCGCGCGCCCGCCCTGGAGGCGATCCGGTGAGGATCCTGGTCGCCCCGCACGACCTCGGCATCGGCGGCAGCCAGATCAACGCGATCGACCTCGCCGCGGCGGTCGCCGCGGCCGGCCACGAGGTGATCGTCTACGGCAGGCCCGGCCCGCTGGTCGAGCGGATCGAGGCGCGCGGGCTCGAGTTCGTCCCGGCCCGCCGCCTGCGCTACCGCCCCGCACCCTCGCGCATCGCCCAACTCGCCCGCCTGGCCCGCCGCCGCGAGATCGACCTGATCCACGCCTACGAGTGGCCGCCCTGCCTCGACGCCTACTACGGCGCCCACCTGCTCGGCGGCGTGCCGCTGCTCTGCACGGTGCTCTCGATGTCGCCCTCCCCATACGTGCCACCCTCGGTGCCGCTGGTGATGGGCACCGTGGCGCTCGGCGAACGCGCCGCCTGGGACCACCGCGCCCCCGTCTGGGCGCTGGAGCCGCCGGTCGACACGACAACCGACTCGCCGGCGATCGACGGCGGACCGCTGCGCCGCGACCTCGGCATCGACGCCGAGCACCCGCTGCTGGTCACCGTCTCGCGGCTATCGCTCGAACTGAAGCTGGACGCCCTGGTCGATGCCGTCGACGCGGTCGGCGAGCTCGGCGCCGAGTTCCCGCTGACTTTGCTCGTCGTCGGCGACGGCCCGGCCGCCGCCCCGCTGCGCGAGCGCGCCGCCTGCGTCAACGATCGCCTCGGCCGCGAGGCGATCCGCTTCGCCGGCGCGCTCGCCGACCCCCGCCCGGCCTACGCCGCCGCCGACCTCGTGCTCGGCATGGGCGGCTCCTCGCTGCGCGCGATGGCGATCGGCAAGCCCGTGATCGTGCAGGGCGAAGCCGGCTTCTCACGCGTCTTCGAGCCCGAGGGGCGCCACTACTTCCTCCGCCACGGCTTCTGGGGGGTCGGCGACGGCGGCCCCAACGCGGTCCGCCTCGCCGGCCAGATCCGCGCCCTGCTCGAGGACCCGCAGCGGCGCGCCGACCTCGGCGCCTTCAGCCGCCGCACCGTCGCCCGGCGCTTCTCACTCGAGCGCGCGACGCGGATCCAGCTCGGCATCTACGACACGACGCTCGAGGAGGCCGCGGGCCACAGCTGGGGCGAGGCCGCGACCGCCGCGGCGCGCGCCCTGCGCCTCGAGATCGACAACCACGACCCGCGCCGCAAGCGCCGCCTCGGCGCCGCCGAGGCGGAGCGGCTGGCGGCGGCGCAGAGCCCCGGCGCCTCGACCGCCCGCCCCGGGGTCGCGGCAACGGCATGAGCGCCTGGGACGGCCTCGTCGTGCTCTGCGCGGCGAACAACTGGGACGAGGTCAAGCTCGCCGACCGCCACATGGCCGAGCAGCTCGCCGCGAACCACGCGCCGGTGCTCTACGTCGACCCGCCGATCTCCCACCTGACCCGCTTCAACGCGCCGCTCGTCGCCGACTCGCTGAA
>DASTVL010000202.1:0-11318 GCA_035759115.1 Solirubrobacterales bacterium
GGGCGTCGAAGAGCGCGGTCGAGCAGTCGTGGCGCTCCTTGATGTTGGCCGAGTAGGCGGAGCGGATCAGGGTCGCGCCCATCTCGTCGCAGGCGGCGCGCAGGCCGCCGATCATCACCTGCAGGTCGACCGGGTCGAGGCTCATCGCGCCTGCGCTCCGATCGTGCCGCTCTCGTCGACCGCCGCGGCCCAGCCGGGGGGGACGACGAAGGTGGCCTCTGGCAGCTCGAAGACAACCGGGCCCTCGACGCCGAAGCCGGCGACGGGCTCGCCCCGCAGGACCGGCGTCTGCACCCACTCGCCGCCGAAGCGCACTGCGCGACTGCCTTCGCGCAGGCCTCCGGCCGCGGCGGCTGCAGGCCGGGGCCGCGGCCCCGGTTCGACCAGCGCAAGGCGGATGTGGACGAGGACGACCTCGCCGTCGGGGTCGCGGTGGCCGTAGCGCCGCTCGTGGGCCTGCTCGAAGCGGGCGGCGAGATCGTCCGGGTCGGGACGCGTCGTGCCGCTCACCGGCAGCTCGAAGGCCTGGCCCGCGTAGCGCAGCTCATAGACGACCTCGGGCTCGCCGTCGATGCCGCCGTCGAGGCGGGCGGTCAGCTCGTCGACCTCGGCGGCGATCCGCTCGGCGCTGAGCTCCGCGCCGCTCAGCATCACGGTGCGGGTCGTGTCGCGGCGGCGGTCGGAGGCGCAGAGGCCGAGCGCCGAGAGCACGCCGCCGGCTCGCGGGCAGAGGATCCGCTCGATGCCGAGCTCGGCGGCGATCGCCGCGGCGTGCATCGGCCCGGCGCCGCCGAACGGCAGCAGGGCGAAGCGGCGCGGGTCGATGCCGCGCTCGACCGTGACCACGCGCAGCGCCCGCACCATCTCCTGGTCGGCGACGCGCACGATCCCCTCGGCCGTCTCCAGCGTGCCCAGCCCGAGCGACTCGCCCAGCCCGCCGACCGCCCGCCCGGCCGCGTCGAGGTCGAGCGCGACGCCTCCCGCCAGGGTCGAGTCGGCGGCGAGGTTGCCGAGCACGAGGTTGGCGTCGGTGACGGTCGGCTCCTCGCCGCCGCGGCCGTAGCAGGCGGGCCCCGGCTGGGCGCCGGCCGAGCGCGGGCCGACCCGCAGCGCGCCGCCGCCGTCGCGCCACCCGATCGAGCCGCCGCCGGCGCCGACCGTGTGCACGTCGACCATCGGCAGCTGGATCGTGCGGCCGCCGAGCCGGCGCGAGTCGGTCCGCCTGACCGCACCGTCCTCGACCACGCAGACGTCGCAGGAGGTGCCGCCCATGTCGAGCCCGAGGACGTTGCCGTCGCCGCCGATCGCGGCGATCAGGCCGGCGCCGACGGCGCCGCCGGCGGGCCCGGAGAGCACACTCCAGGCGCCCGCCTTCGCCGCCTCCTCCGCGGCGGCGACGCCGCCCGAGGACTGCATCACCACCGGGTCGGGCAGGCCGGCTTCGGCCGCCGCTTCCCCGAGCCGCCCCAGGTAGCGTCCGAGCAGCGGCGAGAGGTAGGCGTCGATCGTCGTCGTCGAGCAGCGCTCGTACTCGCGGAAGCGCGGCAGGACCTCGTGCGAGGCGGAGACGTGGACGCCGGGCAGCTCGCTGCGCAGGCGCTCGGCCAGCGCCCGCTCGTGCCCTGGGTCGAGGTAGGAGAAGAGCAGGCAGATCGCGACCGACTCGGCGCCGCCGGCGCGCACCTGCTCGGCCAGCCGCTCGGCCTCGCCGTCGGGCAGCGGCTCGATCTCCCCCTCGGACCCGACCCGCCCGGCCGCCTCGAAGCGCAGCTCCGGTTCGACCAGAGGCGCCGGCTTGGCGGCGCAGAGCCGGTAAAGCTCGGGCCGCTCCTGGCGGCCGATCTCGAGCAGGTCGGCGAAGCCCTCGGTCGCGATCAGCGCGGTGCGGGCGCCGCGTTCCTCGAGCAGGGCGTTGGTGCCGACCGTCATCCCGTGGGCGAAGGACTCGACTGCCGCCGCCTCCGCGCCGGCCCGCCGCAGCACCTCCTCGACTGCGCCGATCACGCCCAGCGACTGGTCCTCCGGCGTCGTCGGCAGCTTCGCCGTGTGCAGCGTCTCGCCGTCGAAGAGCACGGCGTCGGTGAAGGTGCCGCCGACGTCGACGCCGAGCAGCATCAGCGCCACTGCTCCCTGCGGGTCGTGCCATCGGCGGCGAGCACGATGTGGACGCCGTCGAGCCCGGGGTCGATCTCGGGGAAGTCCGCGCGCAGGTGGCCGCCGCGCGACTCGGTGCGCTCGAGCGCGCAGGTGGCGATCGCGGCGGCAAGCGGGTAGGGGTCGCCGAGCAGCTCGGCAAGCTGCTCGGCTCGCCGCATCGGCCCGGCGAGGCGCCAGACCGAGGCCCTGGTCTCCTTGCTCGGCGGTTGGAAGCGCCAGGCGCCCGGCTGCGGCCGATCGGAGGCCGGCCGCTCGTCGAGCACGGCGCGGGCGGCGCGGCTGCCGAACACGAAGCACTCGCTGAGCGAGTTGGAGGCGAGCCGGTTGGCTCCGTGCAGGCCGGTGCAGGAGCACTCGCCGACGGCGAAGAGGCCCGGCAGCGAGGAGCGGCCGTCGAGGTCGGTGGCGACCCCGGCCATCGTGTAGTGGGCGGCGGGGGCGACCGGCACCGGCTCCCCGGTGGGGTCGAGGCCGGCCTTGCGCAGCGTCGCGAAGACATTGGGGAAGCGCTTGGGGTCGACCCGGCGCAGATCGAGGCGGACGCCGGCGCCGTCGTCGGCGTCGATCCGGTCGAGGATCGCCGCGGTGACGGCGTCGCGGGGGGCGAGCTCGTCGGTGAAGCGGCGCCCGGCGGCGTCGAGCAGGGTCGCCCCCTCGCCGCGCACGGCCTCGGTGATCAGCGTTCCGTCGAACCGGCTCCCAGGCAGCGCCAGCGCGGTCGGGTGGAACTGGCAGAACTCGAGGTCGGCGAGCTCGGCGCCGACCGCCGCGGCCATCACCGGCCCCGCGCCGATCGCCCCGCGCGGGTTGCTGGTGCGCTGCCACAGCGCCGCGGCGCCGCCGGTGGCGAGCACCGTCGCGGCAGCGCCTATCGGCCCGGAGTCGGTGAGCAGGCCGTGGCAGCGCTCGCCATCGCCCCAGAGGGTCACCGCCGAGGTCCGCTCGCGCACGGTTATCCGCGGCTCGGCGGCGACCATCGCCGCCAGCTTCGAGGTGATCTCGTGGCCGGTCTGGCTGCCCCCGGCGTGGACGATGCGCCGTCGCGTGTGCCCGCCCTCGAGGCCGAGCGCCGGCTCGCCGTCGGCTTCGAGGTCGAACTCGACGCCGCGCTCGCGCAGCTCGCGCACCGCCGCCGGCGCCTCGTCGACCAGCGTCTGCACGGCCGAGGGGCGGCAGAGCGCGCGGCCGGCGGCGATCGTGTCGGCGGCGTGCTGGGCGGGCGAGTCGTCCGGCTCGAGCGCCGCGGCCAGACCGCCCTGCGCCCAGAAGCTTGCGCTCTGCGAGAGCGGCGTGCGCGAGATCAGGCAGACGGCGGCGCCCTGCTCAGCCGCGCGCAGCGCCGTCCAGAGTCCCGCCGCCCCGCCGCCGACGACGGCGACGTCGCACTCGGTGTCTGCCGCTATCGGCCTGCCGCCTTTCTTAGATGCCTGATCCCCGACTGCCGCACCCACGGATGACGCGTCTGGCGCGGCGCTGGATCGGCGCCCGCGACCTCGCGCGTAGCGCTGCTACGCGCAGCGGCCGCGTGCACCGCCCAGCTTGGCCAGCCGCGCCCCCGCGGGCACGTCAGTCGGCAATCAGGCATCTCGGCGCAGAGCCTCGATCTGACCTCGCAGCCAGGCGGCGGCGGCCTCACGGGCGCGCGCCTCGACGTCGGCAGTCGTGCCCTCGGCCATGGCGGCCTGACGCTGGGCCTCCTCGACCCGTTTCTCCGCCGCCTCGGTCTGTGTCTCGATCTCAGCCAGGCGGCGCTCGGCTGCCGCGATCGCCTGGTCTTTGGCGCCCCGTTCGCGCTCGAGCGCCTCGGCGTGCTCCCGCCGCATCCGCTCCAGCTCCTCGGCGTGCGCCTGCCGCTCCTTCTCGAGGTCGGCTTCGAGCGCGCGGATCTCGGCCGTGGTCCGCTCCTCGGCGGCGTCGGCGGCCGCGGTCGCCTCGCGCAGCCGGCGTTCCGCCGCCTCGACCTGGGCTCCGAGCTGCTCGCTGCCGGGGTCGCGCTTCTCCTCGCTCATCCCGCTCAATCTATTACTTGGCGACGCCGTCCCGGGCCAGCAGGTCGCCGTAGGCGGCGAGCGTCCGCTCGGCCATTCGCCGCGCCGACAGGGAAGCGGCGCGGGCGGCGCCCTCGACCCGCGGATCGGGCTGCGCCAGGTGGGGCTCGGCGGCGGCGCTCCAGGTGTCGGCGTCGAACTCCGCGCAGAGCGTGCCCGCAACTCCGGCGAGCGCGAACGGGGCGATGCCGACCGGGGTGGAGAGGACCGGCACGTCGCAGGCGAGCGCCTCGACACAGACGAGCCCGAAGCCCTCGTAGTCGGAGGTGACCAGGACCGCGTTGGCGGCGTTGACCCAGAGCGGCATCCGGTCGGGCTCGATCGCGCCGCCGGTGAGCAGCTCGGCGCCGCATGCCGCGGCCACCTCCTCTGCCCGGTCGGCGCGCTTCTCGGGGCGCTCCGGGTTGGCCGGGAAGAGCAGGTAGCGGCCGTCGGGGTCGAGCCCCAGCTCGCGCCGCGCCTCGGCCCGCGGCAGCGGCCGGAAGCGGTCCAGGTCGGGACCGCAGGGCAGCACCGCCCGGCCCGGCACGGGGGGCAGGCCGGCTCGGCCGTCCTCGGGCCCGTAGAGCGCCCGCGAGACCGCGGCGACGAGATCGGCGCGCCAGGCGAGGCGCCGCGAGAGCGCTCCGACCACCGGGTGGCGCACGTCGGTGCCGTGAAAGGTGACCGCGAGCGGCCGCGCCCCGGCGAGCCACGCCGACCAGGCGGTCAGCCCGTAGTGGACGTGGACGAGGTCGTAGTCCTGGCGGCGCAGCAGCCGGCGCAGGCGAAAGGCGGCAGGAAGGTAGTGGCTGGAGCCGGGAGGAAAGCTGAATACCTCTGCATCGATCCCGAGCCCGCGCAGCTCGTCGACCTGGTCGAGCACCCAACGACCGCGCTGCGGCGCCGCAGCGTCAGGGACGAAGTTGGTCACGACCAGCACCCGCATCGGTCGCTGAGCGTACCCGCCGCCGGGGCGAACCGGTCGGTTATGGAGGGTGCCGAGCCTAGGGTCCGGGGAGCCCGGGCCGGTGCTTTCGCAGCCACCCATATGCGCTGAGGGCAATGCGCTTGTGGAGGAGATACACGAGCGGCAGCATGAAGACGACGATGAGAAAGCGCCGGTCGCTTCGAGAGCGGACCTGAGCTGCCAGATGCTGGTTCCGGCAGGCTGCCGTCTCGTCATAGAAATCTGGATCGCCCCCCCGCTCCTGGAAGTAGGGGTAAAGATGGCCCACGAAGTGATCGAGGGCTCCTCTCCAGCCGATGTCGAAGACCCCTCCGGGGAGCCTGCTGGCAATCGATCGCGTGTAGAGGAACGTGATCGGGGGGCGGCCACGGTCCCGATCGAGCCAGCACTCGCCCGACCAGACATTGCGGTCTGGTGGGGGCGAGTCGCAGACGAACCAGATGGTTCCCTGTTTGACCTCCTCGAGGAGGTCTGGGTCGTCGACGAATTCAGCGAACGTCCCGAGCGAGCTGTCCAGCCAGCCCTCTGCTTCGGCGGCCCCGAACTCGCGGCGGAGAAACGAGCGTCCGATCACCCAGTCGAGGAGGCGGTTCTCGTGGGTGGGCGGGCGGTAGAAGGGCTCATGGCTCTTCGAGTAGCGCTCCCAGAGCCTTCGCGTCTCCTCTTCGTCGATTGCGTGAACCACGCCCCCGCGATAGCCCTCCAGCACTGCCGCCTCGGGGCTCAAGGCTTTTCCTCGTGCGAATTCGATGCCTCGACGGATCCATCCGCGGCTATCGCGTTCGCAACGTCGGACAAGGCATCGTCGCGCAGTCGCTCATCTCCTATTCGGGCTACGAGAACGTTGGCGAACAGCATGTGATGGGTGAGCACGAACCGCGTGTGGAAGTCGGTCATTGAGCTGACGGTTCCCCTATGGAGGCCAAGATATACCTGGGCGACAAAGCCACTCAACAGCCCACCTGCCACGCCCAGCGCGCCTACCACAACCTGCGCCGTCTTGTCGAGGTCGTCCGTCGAGTAGACGATCTTCCCGGCGCCGACGACGACCGCAAGGCCGGCAAGAACGCAGACGACGCCGAGCACAAACACAAAAGAACTCTGTCTCAGCGCCTGATCGTAATAGCGTTTTAGCTCGACCTCGTTCTTCAGGAAAAGGAGCATCGAATCGGTTTCGTCGCGGACCGGTGGGTCGGGGAGGATTTTGTCCTCGAGATCCATGGTCCGATACTCGGAGCCGAGGTCGCGGGCCTGCGCGCGGCACGTGACGAAGCCGGCCAGGAAAAAGAGCTGGAAATAGGCAAAGATCGCGACTGCGGCTCCTTCGGATGGCCTGTCCAGCCAGAGGAACCAAACGGCCGCCAGCAGCGGCATGACAGCCGTCGCCAGCAGGAAGAAGAGCTGGAAGGCACGCATGTTCTGGCGCCGCCATTTAACGTTCTGCTTGGCGTCTGTGACGTTGCCGAGCCAGCTCTTCAGCCAACCTGGACGCTCTTTGTTTTTACTCTGGCCCACCGTCCCGTCAATCATGGGCGGAAGTATGGGGCCCGCAGCCGACGCCTTCTCGGGGTTCCGCCCTGCGCGGACTTTTTACATTCCCGCCGCCAAATTGGCCCAATCAGGTCTAGATCCGTGCGTCGAGGCCTTCCAGCATCGCGGCAAATCCAACCGAGGAGGCTTCGATGTTCTACGCGCTGATGGGCTACGCGCAGGCCACGATCGAGTGGCGGCTGCGGGCGATCCGCAACCTCGTCAGCGGCGAGCGCGGGCAGGGCACGGTCGAGTACGTCGGCCTGATCCTGCTCGTCTCGCTGCTGATGGTCGGCATGGTGGCCGCGATGAAAGGTTTCAATAGATCATTGAGTAAGGCCAGATACTAGCAAGGAGGAGCAGCAGCGACGGAATAGCGGAGCGCCCGGCCTCGATCAAGGTCGGCACTGCTAGTATCTTGAAAATACTAGGGGTGTTTCTGGAGGCGAGAATGAGTTGGCGACGTGTGCACATCCCGGTTCTCTTAGTCATTGCTTTAGCTGCGCATGCGCTAATGGCGTCGCCGGCAAGTGCATCAACCGCGAGTGGCGAAATCACGCGGGCAGAGGCAAGCGGCGATTGGATCTTGGCAAGCATTGCCGGTACTGCTTCGTGGAGTGGACCGTGTATTCACCCATGGGATTGGGGCCTCAATACGATTTGTAGCTGGCGTCCGTACGTCACGGTCGGCCCTGGTTCCGAGCCCGCCGATTGCGAAACCCCTGAACGCCGCCGCTGGAGTAGGGGCGGCGACGTAGTCACTGCCGCTTGGTACGGGAAAGCAAGCCAGTCGGCTGGGACGGTTGAATTTGATCTGGCCGACGTGCCGATTTCCGGCGAACCGGGCCAGCTGGTGTGCCTGTCACTCGTCGAAAACGTATGGGAACCGTGCCCATATGTGCCTGGGAGCGATGTTTGCGTTCTGATAGTTGTCAACTCGCTTGTTCGATACCTCACGCTGGATGCGGCGGTTTTGGAAGGGTTGCAATCGGAAGGGCCCGAACCGGAACCCGAGCCCGAACCCGAGCCCGAACCCGAACCCGAACCCGAGCCGGAACCGGAACCCGAACCCGAGCCCGAGCCGGAACCGGATTTGGGGCCGGAAGAGATTGCCCCCGCACCAGCTCCTGTCGGTCTAGGCCGCCCTACCGCGACTCCTTGCGGTAGGGGCATGATTCGCAGACAGAATCGGTGCAGGCGAGCGCGGGCCGTCGCCCGTAGGGCATGCAGGAAGCGCAGGGGTGCTTCAAAGCGCCGATGCACGCAGCGCCGAATTCGTAAGCTCAATCGCACTGAGCGGCGCCGAGTCCGTGCCGCTGCACAGTGGGCCCCGTAGCGAGCTGACGGCGCGTTTCTACCGATCTGCCAATCTCTCCGCAGCCGCCGCCATCTTGGTGATCGAGATATCGAGCGCGTGGGCGATGCCCTGAACCGTGGCCCAGGAGGGATTTGCTTCGCCGCGCTCGATCAGCGACAGCATATTCGGCGTGATGCCTGCTTCGGTCGCCAGGGTCGCCTGGCTCTTGCCCTGTTTGTTGCGCAGCTGGCGGATCGCCTTGCCGAGGGCGGCCTGGGATTTCGGGTCTTGAGGGGTGCGCGGTACCACAATAGATTTGGAGAAACTGCTAGGCTTCGGCTCTAAACATAAGTGGGGCCGCGCGCTGGTGACGCCGGCCCCGTGGCGACGGGTCAAGACGAACTCGCCCCGTCGCAGCGGGAACGGTAGCGGGCTACCGGCCTCAGAAAGCGGCGACCCGAAGTGCTTGCACACGACGGGCCGCCTGAGACACAGGAGGTACAAGCTCCCATGTCCTGTCCAAACCCTATGGGTGACGGTGCGTCCGTCGCCCTCAACCTGGCCGAGAAGCACGCCGCGATCCTGCGCCGTGACCTGGCGAGTTGGGCCGCCGACCTACGGGGCGACCTGCGAGAGCCCGACCGGCTCGAGGACCCCGATCGCACCCGCGCCGAAGCGGAGGCCTACGAACGCCTCTGTGCCGCGGTCGAGATCGGCGAGCTTCGCGTCCCCGACGCCGAAGCTCTGCGCGTCCTGCGCGCCGCCGCCGAGGCGCACGACAGCGAAAGCGAATACGAGCGGGTCGTCGCCGAACACGACGCGATGCACGGCCTGCTCGCTGCATTGGAAGGAGGGCGATCCTGATGTGGCGCGCCCGCTCACGGCGCGAGGAGCGCCGTCTGGTCGACCTGAGCGAGGAGGAGGCCCGGCGCCGCGTCCTCGATCTTGTTCTGGGCTGGCACCCCGAGCCGCTTTCCTACGCGGCGCTCGCGACCGGGGTTTCGGCCGACCCCGGCGACGTCGCCGACGCGCTGACCCTCGCTCAGGCGGTTCGCGACCTCGCCCTCGCGGGCCTGCTGTGCAGCGACGGCGTCCGCGTAGCCCCGACCCGCGCCGCGCTCGCCTTCGCCCGCCTGGAGGCGGGAAGATGAGATCGGCCGGGGAGGTGGCCCACCACTTCGGCCACAACCTGCGCCGGTTGCGCAAACGGGCTGGGATCAGCCAGGAAGAGCTGGGCTTCCGTTCCGGCCTTCACCGCACCGAGGTCGGACTCTTGGAGCGCGGCGAACGGGTCCCCCGCATCGACACCATGATCAAAGTCGCCACGGGGCTCGGCGTCAAGATCGAGTGCCCGCTGCTCGATGGGATCTCCTGGGCCGCGGGCACCGTGGTCACGACGCCGGGATCGTTCGCGTTCTCGACCCCGTCGGAGCAACACGCCGAGGCGATGAGGCTGGCCGCGAAGGCTCGCGGGGGTCAGAGCGGCGGGGCCGACGCCGCCGGGCTCGTCCGCGAGGTCCGCGACGAGATGGAAGGGAGGGACTGCGACGAAGACGACTAGAGCATCCAGCCAGCTGTAGTTGTTCAGGGGTGGCGCGGAGGAGGTCTCATTCGGAGTATGGGTAGTGAGACCTATCCGAGATATGTCCAGGTTCGGGCGTGGGGACCCTGTCGGGGGGTGGCGCCGATGGCTCCTCAGGCGTGTAAGGGGTATGAAGGACGCAAATTTCCCTCGCCTTGCAGCGCGCCAAACTTGCCAATCGGCCAGAGCGCGATTGGCAAGGTCAACCGGGCCGAATTCCGCATGGGGACGCCGAATGGCAGCCCCGCACACGCGCCCGAGTCTCTATCCCATTCGTACTCAAGCTCGTCAATGGCCGTCGATGCTTTGTCCGCCGACCGACGCCACGCCGCACCGCGCTTCTCGTTCATCGCCTCATGGCTCGTGCCCTTCGCTCCTCCGGCACCTCCGCTATCGCCTCCGCGTTGGCTCCACAACGCTTCTGCGCCTAGCCCGCCCCGTCCGGCGGCGCGGCTGACCGCCGCGCGAAACAAACTCGGAGGGGAGGCCAGCGATCAGCGCTGAGGCCTCCTCCGCGGGGAATCGCCGCAGTAGTCCGGGTCGCAAGTCTCAGAGCGCCTCGCTCACCGATCTCGACCTGCGCATCCTCGACCTGCTCTGCTCTCAGCGGGTGCTGACCTCGCCCCAGCTCGCTGCGCTCGCGCCGGAGGTCTCGGCCCGCACGCTGCGCTACCGCTGTGGCCGCCTGGCGAAGCATGGGCTGCTGGGGTGGACTCGGCCCTACCGAGAACGCGGCTCCGCTCCGCATCATCTGTGGCCGACCCGCAGGGGTGAGGCGGTCGTCACGGGCGGGCCGCCGCCGCGCGGAGGGGAGAGGCATGAGCCGAATCCGCTCTTCCTTGCTCACGCCGCCGGGCTCAGCGAGGTCTACGTCGCGCTGGAGACGGGGCTGCCCGCCGGGGTCGACCTCGCTCGCTTCGAGCGTGAGGCCGACGCGCGCGAGGTCTTCACCAGGTTGGCCGCGCGCGAGGAGCGGGCGATCGCGCCTGACGCGTTCATCGAGATTTCCAATGCGGACGGGCGCGAGCTCCGCGCGTTCATCGAGTTGGACATGGGGACGATGTCGCATCGCCAGCTGAAGAAGAAGGTCGGGGGCTATGCGGACTACGCGCGGGCGAATGCCTGGCGCGAGCGCCACCGCTTCTGCCCAGCGCTTCTGTTCATCACGACCACCAAAAAGCGTGCTGACTCCTTCCTATCGATGATGCACAGGGACCTTGGGGTCGACGCCCTGCTCCTCACCTGCGTCTGCGACCTCGCCCGCGGGCTGAAGCTCTGCGCCACCGCGCGGAGCTGGCGGATCGATCCCCAGGGTGGGGAGGCGGTCGACCTGCTCGCCGTGCTGAAGGAGGCCCGGCGTCCGTACGACGAACAGCTGGCGCGCGAGGAAATTGAGCGCCAGGAGCAGGACGCCGAGCGCGAGCGCCTGCGCTCCGACCCCGAAGCACTCCGCGCTCACCTGCGTTCGTGGCGCGGACGCACTCCGCAGCTGGATACCGCCGAAGGAGCCTTGGGCGTCGCCTTCAAGATCATGCTGGAGCACAACGGCGTGCCCGACGGCGTAGAACGCGACACGTTGGCGGCGCTCGCGGGGATGCTTGCCGAACCGCTCAACGCTCGCTTTGACGATCGGGAGCCGACTGCCGCCGAGCGTCGGGCATTCGACGCGCTCGTCGCGCACTACCGCGATGCGCAGCGCGAGCGAGTCGTGACCCTCTTCGGGCGGTTCGGAGAAGGCCCGGTGCTGCGCCGGGC
>DASTVL010000203.1:0-3072 GCA_035759115.1 Solirubrobacterales bacterium
ATGCACCGCGACGCCAAGATCTACACGATCTTCGAGGGCACCTCCGAGATCCAGCGCCTGGTCATAAGCCGAGCAATCTCCGGCGTCCACGTCAAATAGCCGCACCCAACCGCGCATCCGAGATTGACCCCACCCATAGAGGGGTCAATCTCGACCGCACCACCACCCCAAGCGTTCCGGTGTTCGTTTCCGCCCTATAGGGCACAAAAAGCACACCGGAAGCCTTGCGGCAGGAACCCCGGTCGTCCTCCGGGCGAATTGATGTCGCACGCGCTTCGCGCTTAGCGACGAAGATGCTGCGCGGCTACGCCGCGCCCGACATCAGATTGCATATCGCCGCTTCGCGACATTCGCCCGGAGGACGACCGGGGTTCTCTTTCCCCTGCTATTGCGCCACGCTTATCGCCACGACAGCAAGATTGATGGCCGTGAGAATCGCGATAATCCACGTTAGCCGCACAAGCAAGCGCTCTTGTCGATGACTCCGACGCCGTGCCAACTCTTCTAGGTAATAGCTGATGCCAACCGCGGTGTTGGACGACAAGGCATCGTGCTGCTCTGTGGATGGCTCATGAGGAGCCCGACTCTAGCTCCGAAGTTCCTGACGACGCCAGCGGACGCCCCGCCGGTGTGCTCTCGCGGGAATGTCGCGAAGCGGCGATATGCAATCTGTTTCCTGCGCGGCGTAGCCGCGCTCAACCCTCGTCGCTAAGCCCCGTAGGGGCGTGCGACATCAATTCCCGCGAGGGCACACCGGCGGGGCTACCCCTTGCGACGCTTGAGCCCTTCGCGCCTGAGGCGCTTGGCGGCCGTGACTTCCTTCCTGTCCGCGCCCTTCTTGTTCGGCCCGGGGGTCTCCAGCGTCGCGGGAAGGCCCTCGAAGCGGGGCTCGGAGAGGAAGGCGCGCAGGCCAGCTTTGCCCATCTCGCCCTTGCCGATGTTCGCGTGGCGGTCGCGGTTGGAGCCGAGCGGGGCGGCGGCGTCGTTGACGTGCAGGCAGCGCAGGCGGTCGAGGCCGACCTTCTCGTCGGCTTCGTCGACGATCGCCGCGAGCGAGTCGGGATCGGTGACGTCGTAGCCCTGGACGAAGAGGTGGCAGGAGTCGAGGCAGAGGCCGAGCCGCTCGCCGGCGCCGGCCAGCTCGATCAGCTCGGCGGTCTCGTCGAAGTCGCGGCCGAGCAGGCCCTTGTGGCCGGCGGTCTGCTCGAGCAGCAGCGGGCAGCTGTCGCTGTCCTTCACCGCAGCGGCGATCACCTTGGCGGCGCGCTTCATCGACGGCCCGTGCGGCTCGCCTTTCTGCGCGCCCGGGTGGAGGACGACCCCGGCGGCGCCGATCCCGTCGCCGATCCGCAGCGCGTGCGTCAGCGAGGCCTGTGACTTCTTGCGCAGCTCCTTGTCTTTGGTCGCGCAGTTGATCAGGTAGACGGCGTGAATCACCACGGCTTCGACCGGCGAATCGGCCATCGCCTCTTTGAACTCGGCGAAGTCGTCGGGGCCGTATTTCGTCGGCCGCCACATGCGCGGGCTCTGGTTGAAGATCTGGATCGATTCGCAGCCGCGCTCGGTACCGCGCTCGATCGCCTTCGCCAGGCCGCCAGACGTGGAAACATGCGCGCCGATCAACATGAATGCCCAGACTCCCCGATTGAGGTTTGCTCCTTCGCCGACCGGTGCGCTCCACATCGGCGGCGCGAGGACGGCACTCTACAACTGGCTCGCGGCTCGTCACGAGGGCGGCTCGCTGGTGCTGCGGATCGAGGACACCGACCGCGAGCGCTCGACCGGGGCGAACGTCGAGCAGATCCTCGACGCGCTGCGCTGGCTGGAGCTGGACTGGGACGAGGGGCCGATCTCGCAGGCCTCGCGGGCGGAGCGCCATGGAGAGGCGCTGCAGCGGCTGCTCGACAGCGGCGCCGCCTACCGCGATTCGGCCACGGCCAAGGACGTCGAGGCCTGGAAGGCCGAGCACGGGGTAGGGCGCGGCTACCGTGGCGAGCCCACCGAGGAGCCCGGCGCGGCGGTGCGCCTGCGCGTGCCCGATGACGGAGAGACGGTGGTCGATGACCTGATCCGCGGGCCGGTCAGCTTCCCCAACCGCAGCTACGACGACTTCGTCATCGCCCGCGGCGATGACTCGGTTCTCTACAACTTCGCCGTCGCCGTCGACGATGCGGAGATGGGGATCACCGAGGTGGTGCGCGGCGACGACCATCTCTCGAACACGCCGAAGCAGCTGCTCGTGCTCGCGGCGCTCGGCTTCGAGCCGCCGCGCTACGCGCACCTGCCGCTGCTGCACGGCCCCGACGGCAAGAAGCTCTCCAAGCGCCACGGCGCCGCCTCGGTGCAGGAGCTGCGCGAGGCCGGCTACCTGCCCGCCGCGGTGCGCAACTACCTGGCTCTGCTCGGCTGGGGCGCCGACGACGACGCGACGCTGATCCCGACCGAGGAGCTGATCGAGCGCTTCCGGGTCGAGGACGTCGGCAAGGCAGCGGCGATCTTCGACGAGAAGAAGCTGCGCTGGGTCAACGGCCGCTACATGCGCGAGCTGCCGCTCGATCAGTACCTGCAGGCGGTCGCCCGCCACCTCGGCCGCGAGCCCGACGAGCGCCTGCGCGCCGCCTGCGAGATCGTGCAGGAGAAAGCGCAGACGCTGGCCGAGGTCTGGCCGCTGATCCGCTTCCTCTTCGAGCCGCCGGGCGAGGACGAGAAGGCCTGGCGCAAGACGATGAAGGATCGGGCGCCGGAGGCGCTCGCGGCTGCACGCGAGGCGCTGGGCGAGGCCGGCGGCTTCGACCCGGCGGCCGTCGAGGCGGCGCTCGCGCCGCTGCCGGAGCGACTTGGGCTGAAGCCGGGCAAGGTCTATCAGCCGATCAGGGTGGCGATCAGCGGCGGCACCGTCTCGCCGGGGATCTTCGAGTCGCTGGCCGTGCTCGGGCGCGAGGAATCGCTGCGGCGCATAGACGCCGCCCTGGTGCGCCTCAGCGCATAACAACACCCAATAATGAGGAGGCCGGGGCTAAACCGTGCGTCCTCCGCTGCCGATGAGGGGGGCGGAGCGACCCGGTTATGGCG
>DASTVL010000204.1:0-2221 GCA_035759115.1 Solirubrobacterales bacterium
CGCCTGCGCCTCGCCCAGCACCAGCGGCGAGTTGTGGTTGGCCGGCGAGCCCGGCGCGGTCGCGCTCAGCACCGGCGCCGGCGGCAACGCGGTGTCGACCTCGAACCCGCGCGTCGCGACCGCCTGGTTGCCGGCGGCATCCGTCGCCCGCACCCGGAAGGTGTGCGCCCCGTCGGCAAGCGGTTCCGCGGAACCGTGGGACCCCGTGCCCGAGCAGGGGCCGAAGTCAGCCGTCCCCTCGTCGATCGAGCACACCACCGCCGCGCCGGCCTCGGCGTCGAATCCAAAGTTGGGGGAGGCATTGTTGGTCAGCCCGTCGGGACCGGAGGTGACCTGAACCGCCGGCGGCGTCGTGTCGACCGTCCACGTGTGACCCGCTGGGCTTCCATCGGTGTTCCCCGCCTGATCGATCGCTCGCACCTCGAAGCTGTGCTGCCCGTCGCTCAGATCGTCGAGTGCGGTTGGCGATCCGCAGGGCGCCCATGCTCCGGGTGCGGTTGAGTCGACGCGGCACTCGAAGGAGGCGATGCCAGAGCCGCCAGGGTCGGCGCCCGAGAACGCAAGCGCCGCGTCGGCGCTGTCGGTGAGCTCGGGTGGCACAGAGTCGATCTGGGTCGTCGGGGCGACGGTGTCGACGCTCCACTCATAGATCGCCGGGGTCGGGTCGGCGTTGCCGGCCTCGTCGATCGCGCGCACCTCGAAGCCATGTGCGCCCTCGCCCAGGCCGTTGAGCTCGATGCCCGACGCGCAGGACGACCACGCCCCGGGTGCGCTGGAGTCGATCCGGCACTCGAATGAGGCCACGCCCGAGCCGCCGGGATCGGCGCCGGAGAACTCAAAGGCCGCGTCGGCGCTGTCGGTGAGCAAGGGCGGACCGAAATCAACCGCCGTATCGGGCTCGGTCGCGTCCAGATCGAACCCGCGCGTCGCGACCGCCTGGTTGCCCGCGGCATCCGTCGCCCGCACCCTGAAGGTGTGCGCCCCGTCGGCAAGCGGTTCCGCGGAACCGTGGGACCCGGCGCCTGAGCAGGGGCCGAAGTCCGGCGTCCCCTCGTCGATCGAGCACACCACCGCCGCGCCGGCCTCCGCATTGAATCCAAACGTCGGCGATGCGTCGTTGGTCAGCCCGTCGGGACCGGAGGTGACCTGAACCGCCGGCGGAGTCGTGTCGACGGTCCACGTGTGGCTCGCGGGAGTTGGATCGAGGTTCCCCGCCTGATCGATCGCGCGGACCTCGAAGCTGTGCTGCCCGTCGCTCAGATCGTCGAGCGGGGTTGGCGATCCGCAGGGCGCCCACGCTCCGGGTGCGGTTGAGTCGACGCGGCACTCGAACGAGGCGACGCCCGAGCCTCCGGTATCGGTGCCGGAGAACTCAAACGCCGCGTCGGTCTCACTGGTCAGCGGCACGGGTTTCGCATCGATCGCGGTGTCAGGCGCAATGCTGTCCTTGACGATCGCCGTCGTCGCCGAGCCGCGGTTGCCGGCCGCGTCGGTGACACAGAGGCGCAGCGTGTTGGTCCCCTCGACGAGCTGGGCAGCGCTCACGTTCGAGATGCGGGCGGCAGGCTGGGTGTCGTAGGCGCCCGAGTCAGCGACGGGCCCCGTCTCGCAGTCAGCGCCGCCGACGCGCAGCTCGAAGGCCCCGTTCTCGTCGCCGTGCCACTGGATCTGGCTGCTCTCACCGGCTTTCAGTAGAGCTTTGGAGAGGGAGTCGATGCTCGGCCGCGGTGCGGTCAGGTCGATTTGCCACTCGTGGGTTGCAGGGCTCTGATCGGCGTTGCCGGCCTGATCAAGCGCGCGGACCTCGAATTTGTGCGCGCCCTCGCTCAGCCCGGTGAGTTCGATGCCCGAGGCGCAGGGAGACCATGCTGCGGGGGAGGTCGAGTCGATCCGGCACTCGAAGGAGGCCACGCCCGAGCCCCCGATGTCTGCGCCGGAGAACTCGAAGGCTGCGGTCGCGGTATTGGTCGGCGAGGGCGGCCCGGAATCGAGCGCCGTCTCGGGTGCCGTCGAGTCCTCCACAAAAGTCAGCGGTTCCGAGCACCCGGAGGTGTTCTCCGCGTCGGTCGTCGCGGTGGCTCGGAACACGGTCGTCGAGTCGTCGTCGACCGTGACCTCGACACCGATGTCGAGCTCCCCTGCCCCTACGGTCGCTCGCAGTTCCCCCGAGCACCCACCCGCATACAGCCGCACCGTCGTCCCCGCCTGCGCCTCGCCCAGC
>DASTVL010000205.1:0-2317 GCA_035759115.1 Solirubrobacterales bacterium
CCCGCCGGGCTCCCGGGCGGCGTCGTGCCCCCCGCCGGCCAGCTCAACGCCTGCGCGAACGCGCTCGGCGTGTCCCACCGCTCCCCCGGCTGCTTCGCCAGCGCCTTCTGTACCGCCGTGTCCAGCCAGTCCGGCACCTCCGCCCGCTTCTCGCTCAACGGCCGGATCGGCTCCGTGAACAGCTGCGCCATGATCGCCTGCGCCGTCGGGCCCGTGAACGGCGCCGTCCCCCCCAGCATCTCGTACAACATCGCTCCCAGCGAATAGATGTCGCTCCGCCCGTCCAGCTCCGCCTCCCCCGCCGCCTGCTCCGGACTCATGTACGCCGGCGTCCCCACCGCCGTCCCCGTCTGCGTCAGATTCTTCCCCGCCGCCGCCGTCACCGCCTTCGCGATCCCGAAGTCCGTCACCACCGCCTCGCCCTCGTGCAGCATCACGTTCTCGGGCTTGATGTCCCGGTGCACCACCTGCTGGCGATGCGCGTAGTCCAGCGCCGCCGCCACCGCCCGCGCGATCCCCAGCGCGTCCTCGATCGGCAGCCGCCGCTCCCGCTCCAGCCGCTGGCGCAGCGACTCCCCCTCCACGTACGGCATCACGTAGTACAACAGGTCCCCGGCCTGCCCCGAGTCGTACAGCGGCACGATGTGGGGGTGCTGCAGGCGGGCGGCGATCTGGATCTCGCGCAGGAACCGGTCGGGGCCGAGCCCGATAGACAACTCGGGGTGCAGCACCTTCACCGCGACCGGGCGGCCGTGGCGGCGGTCCCGCGCCAGGAACACCGTCGCCATCCCGCCGCGCCCGATCTCCCGCTCCACTTCGTAGCGGTCGGCGAGAGCGGTGCGGAGGCGATCGGTCAGGTCAGTCATGGGCCGGGAAAGATAGGCGCTCTGTCGCCTCGGGGCGACCGCTCGGGGGGGTCGGGCTCAGATCAGCGCGCGCAGCGACTGGAACTTCGGGTGATCACGGATCGAATCGAGGTCGGTATCCATGTCGAGCCAGGCGCGATGGCCGTAGCCGTTCTGGATGGCCCGCTCGAGACAGTCGAGCGCGTCGTCGGTCTGCCCGCCGAGGGCGTACACGCACATCAGGTTGTAGAGCGCCAGCGAGTCGGACGGATCGATCGCCTGGGCCCGTCGGGCCCATTCGAGCGCCTTGTCGCGCTCGCCGAGCAGCATCAGTCCCTGGGCTCCGAGGTACAGCGCCCGGGCGTCGTCCGGGTTCAGCTCGAGATGGCGCTCGGCGACCTGGAGTCCCTTGCGCACGGCCGCCTTGGCGTCCGCCGGCCGGCCGAGCGCATTGAGGGGGGCCTGCATCAGGAGCAGAGCCTGGTAGTCCTCCGGCCGCAGCCGCGCCGCTTCCTCGAAATGCCGGAGCGCCTCGTCGCGCAGGCCTTCCTGGAAACATGCGCGGGCGTACATGTAGTGGGCCTCGAACAGCTTGGGGTCCAGCCGGATCGCCGTCTCGAACTCGCGGCGCGCGTCCTCGTATTGTCGGCTGAGCGACAGCGCGAAGCCGCGGGAGGCATGGACCTCCGCCAGCTCGGGTCGCAGCTCCATGGCCTTGCGGCTCGCCGCCTCGGCCCCCTCGAGGTTCGCCTTGCTCGAGTCCCAGTACATGTACAGGTACGCGCAGCAGTCAGCGACGCCCGCGTGCGCGAGAGCGTAGTCGGCGTCCGCCTCGATGGCACGCTCGAACATGCGGCGGGCGAACAGGATGCTGGTGCGCCGGAACTGATGGAAGAACTGCCGCCCCCGCAGATAGTAGTCGTAGGCTTCGACGTTCTCCGTCGGCGGCTTCTCGATCTGGCGCTTCTCCTCCGGGCTGAGCACCACCCGCAGGGCCTTGACGATGTTCTCCGCGATCTCGTCCTGGATCGCGAACACGTCCTCGAGCTGCCGGTCGTAGCGCTCGGACCAGAGCTGGAACCCGTCCGCGACGTTGACCAACTGGGCGGTGACGCGCAGCCGGTTCCCCGACTTGCGCACGCTGCCGTGGAGCACCGTCCCGACCTTCAGCTTGCGGCCGATCTCGCCGATGTCCACGTTCCTCCCCTTGAACGCGAACGAGGAAACGCGCGAGGCGACCCGCAGCGCCTGGATCTTGGTGAGGGCGTTGATGATCTCTTCGGCGATCCCGTCGGTGAAATACTCGTTCTCGGCGTCGGCGCTCATGTTCTCGAACGGCAGCACCGCGATCGACTTGCCGGCCGTTCCCGCCGGGCTCCCGGGCGGCGTCGTGCCCCCCGCCGGCCAGCTCAACGCCTGCGCGAACGCGCTCGGCGTGTCCCACCGCTCCCCCGGCTGCTTCGCCAGCGCCT
>DASTVL010000206.1:0-2316 GCA_035759115.1 Solirubrobacterales bacterium
ACGCCCCACTGGTACCAGCCGAGCTCCCAGGCGACCGTGACCCGCACCGCCCCCGCGGCGCCGGCGGCGGAGCCGATCGAGACCCGGGGCTCGCCCAGGGTCCGCATCAGGCCTGCGACCGTGCGCGCCGCGTCGCTCGAGTTGAAGCGCGTCGCGGCCCGCTCGAGCCGGCCGCGCGGGCTCTCCACCACCTCCGGCGCCGGACGGCGGCCGACGTTGGCGCCGGGCGCCGCCGGATCGACCCAGCCGAGCCGCTCAGCCTGCGAGCGGCAGAGCTCGCAGACCCGCCGCGCGCCGTCCTTCGGGCTCATGTAGAGGCGGGTGCGCTCGCCGGCCAAAATCGTGCGGCCGCACACCGCGCAGGTCTCGTCGGGGCTCACCCCGCAAAGCTAGCAGTGGCGCCTACGCCTCCTGCAACGAAGATTTGAGTCGCATGACGGCCTTCGTGTGCAGCTGCGAGACGCGCGACTCGGTCACGCCGAGCACCTCGCCGATCTCGCGCAGGGTGAGGTTCTCGTAGTAGTAGAGCGCGACGACCAGCTGCTCGCGCTCGGGCAGGCCGCCGATCGACTCGGTCAGCCGGTCCTTGACCTCGCTGCTGGCCAGCGACTCCTGCGGGTCTTCGGCGCGCGGATCGGAGATCGTGTCGAGCAGCGAGACCGAGTCGCCGGAGGAGTCGGAGATGTTCCAGAGCTCGTCCAGCGCGTAGACCGAGGAGTTGGCGATTTCCAGCAGCGAGTTCTGCAGTTCCTCCTCGGTCAGCCCGACCTTGGCCGCGAGCTCGGCGTCGGTCGGCGCCCGCTGCAGCTGGTGCTCGAGCTTCGACTGCGCGGTCTCGATTTCACGCGCCCGCGAGCGCACCGAGCGCGGCACCCAGTCGAGCGAGCGCAGCTCGTCGATGATCGCGCCGCGGATCCGGGTCATCGCGAAGGTCTCGAACTTGATCCCGCGCTCGGGCTCGAAGCGCTCGATCGAGCCGATCAGGCCCATCAGGCCGTAGGAGATCAGGTCGGCGTCTTCGACGTGCGAGGGCAGCCCGGCGCCGAGCCGGCCGGCGACGAACTTGACCAGCGGCGAGTAGGCGACCACCAGCCGCTCGCGTGCGGTTTTGTCGCCGTCGTCCTTGTAGCGACGCCACAGATCGCGGAGCTCAACCTCTTTTACGCCGGTTTCCATGGAATTGGCTCGATTCTATGGCCGCTGGGGCATCTTTTGGAGATCAGGCGCGGGGATGGGTCGCGGCGTAGGCCTCTCGCAGACGGGCCGCATCGACACGAGTGTAGACCTGCGTGGTCGAGATCGATGCGTGGCCGAGCAGCTCCTGGATCACCCGCAGGTCCGCCCCGCCCTCCAACAGGTGGGTGGCGAAGCTGTGGCGCAGGGCGTGCGGCGAGACGCCCGCGGCGAGCGCCGCCTCGCGCACCCAGAGGCCGAGGCGGCGGGTGACGTCGGAGTTGGAGAGGCGGCGGCCGCTCTTGGAGAGGAAGAGCGCCCGCTCGCGCGGGTCTCCCGCCAGCGCGTGCCGGCCGCGCTCGAGGTAGCGGCGCAGGGCGCGCTGAGCGGGCTCGCCGACCGGCAGCAGCCGCTCCTTGGAGCCCTTTCCGAGCACCCGCAGCTGCTCGGACTCGAAGTCGTAGGAGCGCTGGTCGAGGTTGACGATCTCCTCACAGCGCAGCCCGCAGGAGTAGGCCAGCTCCAGCATCGCCCTGTCGCGCAGCTCCAGTGGCGTGCGCGCCGGGATCCGCTCCAGCAGCGAGCGCACCTGCTCGCCGCTCAGCACCTGCGGCAGCTTCTCCTCGCGCTTCGGACTGGAGACGAGGTCGGCCGGGTTCTGGCCGACCCGCTCGCTGCGCACGAGGAAATCGAACAGCCCGCGCACGGCGGCGAGCTTGCGAGCCACGGTCGCCGCGGCCGCGCCGCCGGACGAGAGCCCGGCCCCGTAGCGCCGCACGTCGCGGTGGCGGACATCGGCGGGCTCGAGCCCCCTCTCCCCCGCCCATTCGGCGAACTGGCCGAGGTCGACGGCGTAGGCGCGGCGCGTGCGCTCCGCCATGCTGCGAGCGCGGAGGTCGCGGTCATAGGCACTCGAGGCTTCGTCCCAGGTCATCGGAGTCAGCTTCGCCGCACAGGACAGGGCGCCTGCGTTCAACCTATGTAGATGGGCGTACCTACTTCAACTTCGTCGTAGAGCTCTTCGACGTCGGGCACCGCCATCCGCACGCAGCCGTGCGAGGCGGCCGTTCCGAGCGAGGAGGTTTCTTCGGTGCCGTGGATGCCGGCGCCTTCGTAGATCCCCATCCAGCGCGCCTTCAGCGG
>DASTVL010000207.1:0-16104 GCA_035759115.1 Solirubrobacterales bacterium
GGATGTCGGCGATCACCGGGATCGGCGAGTCCACGACGATCGTCTTCAGCGCCTCGACGTCCTTGTCGCGCGGCACCGCGACCCGGACGATGTCCGCCCCGGCGTCGGCGACGGTGCGGATCTGCTCCATCGTCGCCGCCAAATTGGCGGTCTCGGTCTTGGTCATCGTCTGCACCGCCACCGGCGCCCCACCGCCGACCGGCACCTTGCCGACGAATATCTGCCGCTTAGAGCTCATGCCTACAGGCTATCTGGGCGGTGCATCACGTCCTAGCGGACGCCGAAGCCTTCGCCGGTGAGGCGGCCGATGTCGTTGCTGAGGCCGAGGAAGAAGAGCATGATCACGAGCACGAAGCCGACTGCGCTGGCGCGCTCGAGGATCGAGAAGGGGATCGGCTTGCCGCGCGCTTTTTCGGCCAGGCTCCAGAAGATGTGGCCGCCGTCGAGCGGCAGGAAGGGAAAGAGGTTGATCAGGCCGAGCGAGAGGCTGACCAGGGCGAGCAGCAGCAACGAGCGCTCGGTGCTGAGGTCGATCGTGTCGTTGGCGACGGCGCTGACGCCGACGATGCCGGAGACTTCCTCGCGCTTCTCCCGTTCGAACAGCTTTGCGAAGACCGTCGCCGTGCGGCTGGCGACCAGCCACATCGTGTCGGCAGCCCAGCCGGCGGCGCCGGCGGCGCCGAATTCGGCCGGTTCGACGCCGTAGCCGAAGCCGACCAGGGCGCGTTTCGCTTCGCCGTCGTATTCGGGCCGCACCGCGACGGTCTTCAACAGGCCGTCGCGGGCGACGGTCAGCGTGACCGGGTCGGTGGCGCGGCAGCCGTCGGTCTGGCGGCCCGGACAGCGGTGGGCGGCGACGTCGTCGCGAAAGGCTTCGAGCCGCCCTTCGAGGTCGAGGTTCGGGTAGCGGTTGCCGTCGACCGCGATGATCTCGTCCCCGGCCTTCAGTTTCGCCGCCGCCGGCGTGTCGGGGAAGACCTCACCGACCGACTGGTTCGGCTCGTTGACGCTGAAGGCGAGCACGAAGAGGATCGCGAACGCGAGCACGATGTTGACCGCGGGGCCGGCGCCGATCACGACGATCCGCTTCCAGACCGGCTGGTCGTAGTAGCCGCGCCCCTCGGCCTCGGGCGGCAGCTCCTCGTCGGGGTTCATGCCGCTGATCTTCACGAAGCCCCCCGCGGGGATCGCGCCGATCCCGTACTCGGTCTCGCCGCGCTTGATCGAGACCAGCTTCGGCGGGAAGAAGAGGAAGAAGCGCTCGACCCGCATCCCCGTCGCCTTGGCGGCGAGGAAGTGGCCGGCCTCGTGCAGGATGATCAGCAGCGAGAAGCCGAGGAAGATCAGCACCCAGTTCATACCTTCGCCAACCCCCCGACCCGCTCTTCGGTGCGGCGCCGGGCCTCGGCGTCGACCGCGAACAGGTCGTCGAAGTGGGTCACCGGCAGCGCCGGCATGTCCGCCAGCACCGCCTCGATCGCGACGGCGATCGCGCTGAACTCGATGCGGCCGTCGAGGAAGGCGGCGACCGCGACCTCGTCGGCGGCGTTGAGCACGCAGGGCGCCGTCCCCCCCGCCGCGCCGGCCTCGAGCGCCAGGCGCAGGCAGGCGAAGGTCTCCAGGTCGGGCTGCTCGAAGCCGAGCTCGCCGACCGCGGCGAGGTCGAGGCGCGGCACCGCCACGTCGGCCCGCTCGGGGTAGTGCAGGGCGTAGGAGATCGGCACCCGCATGTCGGGGTAGCCGAGGTGGGCCAGGGTGGCGCCGTCGTTGAGGTCGATCAGCGAGTGCACGATCGACTGCGGGTGGACGACGACCTCGATCCGCTCGTAGGGGACGGCGAAGAGGTGGTGGGCCTCGATCGCCTCGAAGCCCTTGTTCATCAGCGTCGCCGAGTCGATCGTGATCCGCCCGCCCATCTTCCAGGTCGGGTGCGCGAGCGCCTCCTCGACGCCGACGCCGGCGAGCTCGGTGCGGCCGCGAAAGGGGCCGCCGGAGGCGGTCAGCACGAGGCGCCCGACCGTGCCCGGCTGCTCGGCGCCGATCAGCTGGAACAGGGCCGAGTGCTCGGAGTCGACCGGCAGCAGCCGCGCCCCGGTCGCCTCGGCCAGCGCCATGGTCAGCTCGCCGCCGATCACCAGGCTCTCCTTGTTGGCGAGGGCGAGGTCGATCCCCTCGCCGAGCGCGACGACGGTCGGCCTCAGCCCGGCGGCGCCGACCATGCCGTTGAGCACCAGGTCGGCGCCCGAGTCGGCGATCAGCCGGCGCACGCCCTCCTCGCCGTCGAGCACGCGGCCATCCCAGGCCGAGCGCGCCTTGCCGGCGGCCTCGGCATCGGCCAGCGCGACAGTTGGCACGCCGTGCTGCCGCGCCGCCTCGAGCAGCGGCTCCCAGCTCGATCCGGCGGCGAGCCCGACGATCTGCAGCTCCTCGCTCGCGGCGACGATCTCCAGCGCCTGCCGCCCGATCGAGCCGGTGCAGCCGAGAATGACGAGCTTCTTCATCTTGGGAAGTCTAGGGCTCGGCGCGTGAGTAATCGCACCGCTAGTAGGTCGATCACTCGGTCGAAACGTCTAGCCCGAGCTGGCGGGGGCAAACCAGCTCTTGTGCCATGGCCTCGATGTCCTCTGACTCTTTCACCGAGATCAGATCAAAGCTTTCGGCGTCCCAGACTTCGATCTCATCTGGATCGCAATCCCAGCCACGTGCGATTGCAGCGACGACTTCCTCGTAGAGGCTAAGCGACGGTTCGACGGTGAGGTTTAATCGCTTACGGGCGTATTCTCTATATGACTCAGCAATATCGAGAACTCCATCGGACAGTGTGACGACTGGGTCCGGCGGGATCCACTGAAGGTCTCTAAGGCGGTCGATCTCCTCCTCGATATTGAGGACATATATACGTTCGCGCCCCTCGGCCCACTCTGCGATCTCATCCCGATTCAAGAGGCCACTTGCACTCTTGACAAGAGGAAGGGATCCCGGGTCCCCGCCGAGGTCGAGGATGGCGCTCGCTAGCGCGCGGGCGTCATTGATCGTTAGCGCGCCGGCCAGGTTAGACTGCGCGGTCGCCCATCGCATGAGCTCAACAGGAGTAGCCACTGGAGCTCCGCGTCCACGTGAAGCATCGAGATCATCGACGCTCAGTAGCCCAGCGAAGAAGTCCGTGCCCCCGACTCGTAGGCCACCGGCGACCAGGGCCCCCGGCTCCCCATGCAGCCACAACGTGTTGCTTGCAAGGAGGGCAGCTCTACCGGCCGGCTCGTCGTGTTGCCCGATTGGAGCGACCCGCGCAAGTACGTCCGCAGGCAGGTCCGGCGGCTTTCCGTCCTGTCTAGAGCGGGAAAGCAGATCTGAAGCCCCCACGGTTCTCCAGTCCCCGCCAGTAATGGCCTGAACTGGAGGCGCCTCGTCAACAGCCACATGCAAATTGACATCCAAGGCAGGCGCAACCCAGCGGGCGAGGGCAAGCAGCTTGAGCGGGTCAGCCTGCGCCTCATCCGAATCACTGCCCGCCCGGGGATCACCGCCGACCAAAGCGGCAAGCTCCGGGCTCGTTCCCTGAAGGTGGAGTCGCACGCGGGTGCCCGGCTCATGAAGCTGCTCTGCCTCGGTTGCGCTTCGGAGGATGGGTCGGTCATCGAGACCACGTGGGAATGACAAGACCTTCGTCTCGTTCACTCCAAGGTGTCGTGGCCGGCTGATAACGGTGACCTCCTCTGCCCACATGAAGACGGAGAAGAATCCAATTCCGAAGCGGCCGATTGGTTGAAAACCGACCGCTTGGAGGCCGGGCAAGACCGTGGCAAGCTCATCTGATTCCCATAATGAGCGGCCAAAGTCGATCAGGGCTCCGGTAAGTACTGCGGGCGCCATGCCCACCCCGTTGTCCGAGATAGTGATCTCTCGGATGTCGCCGGTAACGTGAACCTTAATCGACCCCTCGAACCCGGGTTGAACCGCTTCGCGAATCCGCACAGCGTCGCATGCGTTCTGGATCAACTCGCGCAACGGCACGGCTTGAGTATTCCCGTAGAGGGCCTTACCGCCCAATCTCTGAATTACCTTTTTTAGGTCAGAGACCCCAATGCGTGCATCAACAGGCTCCCAGCCTTCTGGACGTATGAAACGGGCGAGCTCTCGCGGGTCGCGCGCTCCCTGTACGGACCGGGCGGCTAGTCGCGGCTGCCCCTGCGCCTGCAGCATCGAGTCTGCGGCGGCGAGTTCGTCGTCGAGTCGGCGGAGGTACTCGAAACAGAGCCACCAAGAACCTGCCTTTTCGATCGGGAACTGTTGGTTTGAAACAAAGCGAAGGCGGTCGCCTTCAAGTACTGGTTGGCGGAGTCGGGCCTGGAAGTCCCAGTGTCGTTCGGCCTCGGGGCCGAGTTGGCGCATGGCTCGGGAGAACGTGGGTGCACGCAGCGGATCGATATGTGCGGCATCGGCAATGCGTAGTAGCGTTGCCAGGAGGACTGGCCGGATCGTCCAACTCTGCGGCATGCCGGCCGGGGCTCCCTCTATTTCCGGTAGCTCGACGAGCGATTGCGGTGCCTCCCAGTGGGAAGCCGCAATTCGCCCTGCGGTAGGGCCGAGTTCGGTCCGTAGAGCCACGTCGGAGATGAGGTGGTGTCCCTCCCATTCGACGGTGACCAGATCGGCGGCGCGGCTTGCATGCTGTTTGCGCAACACAACTCGATCAGCGGCCAGATCGAGCTCCGGAAGATTGGCTGCCAACTCGTCGGCCGAGGGAGCCCGCCCCAATTCGTAACGCAGTGCTGCGGCGCGCGCGTCTGGCCAGCCAGGGTCCGTGCGGATCTGTCTTCTGCCACCTGGATAGGCGGCAACGGCTAGGCCGAGATCGTGAAGGATGATCGCCACCCCTAGAGTCCATGCCTCGGTTGGGGTTAGGTCCAAGTCGTCGGTGCAAACCAGATCGATCAGCGGCCACAGGCCATCAAGGTGCTTGCCGTCATGAATCGTGAGCTCAGGGAAATCGCTCGCGATCTGTCCCGCAAGTTCGTCAGAAGATGCTCTTGCCTGTGCGAGTGAGACCCTCAGCTGATCTCGGTGCCGTCCCTCTAGGTCCGTACCCTTGCCCGGCGCGAGGGCACTACGCCATATTCGACTGGACGGCTCAGAAGGGGCGTTCATTGGACGAAATTCTAGGAGTCTCAGTAGACCAGCTGGACGGAGAGGTAGTAGCCGACGACGATCGTGAAGAAGACGGCGTCGAGCCGGTCGAGCAGGCCGCCGTGCGGCCCGAACAGCCTGCCGGTGTCCTTGACCCCGAGGTCACGCTTGACCATCGAGGCGAAGAGGTCGCCGACCGGGCCGATCGCGGCCACGGCGGCGCCGATGATCAGCGCGTCGATCCCGCTCAGCCAGTCCTGGTAGAGGCCGGCGAACCAGAAGGCCATCGTGCCGATCAGGAAGCCGCCGATCAGGCCCTCGATCGTCTTGTTGGGCGAGAGGTCGGGGGCGATCCGGTGCGAGCCGAACATGCGCCCGGTCGCGTAGGCGCCGGTGTCGGTGGCGAAGGTGCCGACGAGGACGTCGATCAGCAGCGCCGCGCCGTGGTCGGGCAGGTCGCGCAGCAGCACGGCGTGGACCAGCGGCAGGCCGATCCAGATCGCCCCCAGCAGCGTCACCGCCATCGCCACGACCACGCCCGTGCGCGGTTGCAGCCGGGCGCCGAAGAGGAAGAGCAGCGGGAAGGAGGCGGTGGCGATCAGCAGCACGTTGAACGCGGTGCCGAAATGGGCGGCGGCGATCAGCGCCGGCACGGCGATGTAGGCGGCCATGCGCAGCGGCCGCAGCTCCGCCGTCATCAGGAAGTACTCGCGCAGGCAGAGCAGCCCGATCGCGACCATCGCCCCGGCGAAGACGAGGTCGCCGGCGACGACGATCGCGATCGCGAAGGCGATCCAGGGGATCGCGACGACGATCCGCCGCATCGTCTCGCCGCCGAGCGCGAAGCCGCGCCGTCGCGGCGGCGGCTCGCGCGGGACCCGCTCGCGCGGAGGCGGCGGCTCTTCGGAGAACATCTCCTCGTCGAAGAGGTCGCGGGCCATCTATTCCCTCGTCCCGAAACGCCGCCGCCGCGACTCGAACTCGCGCAGCGAGGCCTCGAAGGCCTCGCGGCCGAAGTCGGGCCAGAGCTCGTCGCGGAAGACCAGCTCCGAGTAGGCGCACTGCCAGAGCAGGTAGTTGGAGACCCGCTGCTCGCCGCTGGTTCGGATCAGGAGGTCTGGATCGTGCATCTCGGGTGCGTAGAGGCCGCGGCGGAACTCCTCCTCGGAGTCTCCCTGGAAGCTTCGCGCCGCGTCGACGATCTCCGCCCTGCCGCCGTAGTTGAAGGCGACGAAGAGGACGATGCGCTCGTTCGCGGCGGTCGTCTCTTCGGCCTGGTGCATACGCTCGACAAGTTCCGGGGCGACGCCCTCGCGGCGGCCGACGAAGCGCATCCGCACGCCTTCGGAGTCGAGCTCGGGAGTTTCGCTCTCGATCCGCTCGCCGAACATCCGCATCAGGCCCTCGACCTCCTCGCTCGGCCGCGCCCAGTTCTCGGTCGAGAAGGAGAAGACGGTCAGCTCCTCGACCCCGAGCTCGGCCGCATCGCGCAGGCGCGCCTTGACCGTGTCGGCGCCCGCCCGGTGGCCCTCGATCGTCGGGAGGCCGCGTTGCTGCGCCCAGCGCCCGTTGCCGTCGGTGATGATCGCGACGTACCGCGCGGAGGCGCTCACACCTCGAGGATCTCCTCTTCCTTCCCTTTCAGGTGTAGGTCGATCTCGGAGATCGCCTCGTCGGTCTGCTTCTGCAGGGCGCTCTCCGCGCGGCGCTCGTCGTCCTCGCCGGCTTCACCCTCCTTCTTCAGATCGCGCAGGTCGCTCATCGTGTCGCGGCGGATGTTGCGGATCGCGATCCGCCCCTCCTCGGCGACCCCGTGCACGACCTTGACCATCTCGCGGCGGCGCTCCTCGGTCAACTCGGGGATCTGCAGGCGGATCACGCTGCCGTCGTTGCTCGGCGTCAGGCCGACGTCGGACTCCTGGATCGCTTTCTCGATCTCGCCGATCGAGCCCTTGTCGAAGGGAGTCACGGTGAGCAGGCGGGCGTCGGAGGTGGCGACGTTGGCGAGCTGTTTGAGCGGCGTCGACGAGCCGTAGTAGTCGACCGTGATCCGGTCGAGCAGGTGCGGTGAGGCGCGCCCCGTGCGCACGGTCGCGAGCTCGCCACGACTCGACTCGACCGACTACTGCATGCGGTCTTCGGCGTCCTTGAGCAGCTCGTCGATCAGCTCCACTGGTTCCTCTCCTGTCTCAGGCGGGGACGCTGTCGACCAGCGTGCCCACCCTCTCGCCGCTGACGATCCTATCTATGTTGGTCTCGTCGCCCATGTTGAAGACGTAGATCGGCAGCTCGTTGTCCATGCAGAGAGAGAGCGCGGTCGAGTCCATCACCTTGAGCCCGCGCTCAATCGCTTCGCGGTGGCCGATCTCGGGGATGAACTCGGCCTCGGGATTGGTCGCCGGGTCGGAGTCGTAGACCCCCTCCACCCCGTTCTTGGCCATCAGGATCGTCTCCGCATGGATCTCCAACGCGCGCAGCGCCGCCGCGGTGTCGGTGGTGAAGAACGGGTTGCCGGTGCCGGCGGCGAAGATCACCACGCGGCCCTTCTCGAGGTGGCGCATCGCGCGGCGGCGGATGTAGGGCTCGGCGACCTCCTTGACGTCGATCGCCGACATCACCCGGGTGTGCTCGCCGCGCTTCTCCAGCGCGTCCTGCAGGGTGAGCGCGTTCAGCACCGTCGCCAGCATCCCCATGTAGTCGCCGGTGGCGCGGTCCATCCCCGCCGCGGCGCCGGCCAGGCCGCGGTAGATGTTGCCCGCGCCGACGACGATCGCGACCTCGACCCCGCGCGCACGCACGGCCGCCACCTGGCGCGCGATCCGCTCGACCTCACCGGCGTCGGTGCCGTGCTCGCGCTCCCCCATCAGCGCCTCCCCCGAGAGCTTCAGGAGGATGCGGCCGAATTTCGGTTCGGGCCCGGTCAATCTCCGACGCGGAAGTAGGCGAAGCGGGCGACGCGGATGTTCTCGCCGGTCTTCGCGGCGAGCTCCTGGCGCAGCTCCTCGATCGACTTCGAGTCGTGCTTCTCGGCGTTGACGTGCGCCTGGTCGAGCAGCGCCACTTCCTTCGCCCACTTGGCGAGCTGGCCCTCGACGATCTTCTCGACCACGTTGTCCGGTTTGCCGTCCTCGCGCGCCTTCTCCTCGAAAACCTTCTTCTCGGCCGCTCGCTCCTCCGCCGGGATCTCCTCGGCGGTGACGTACTGCGGCGCGGTCGCCGCGACGTGCAGCGCGACCTCGTAGGCGAAGGCCTTGAAGTCCTCGTTGCGGGCGACGAAGTCGGTCTCGCACTGCACTTCGACCATCGCCCCGACCTTGTCGTTGGCGTGGATGTAGGAGGCGACGACGCCCTCGCCGGTACCTCGACCTTCGCGCTTGGCGGCGGAGGCCTGACCCTTGACGCGGAGAATCTCCACCGCGCGCTCGACATCCCCCTCGGCCTCCGAGAGCGCCGCTTTGCAATCCATCATCGCTGCCCCGGTCTGCTCCCGCAGCGCCTTCACATCAGCAGCAGTAACGCTCATTTCGACCCCTCCTTCGGCTGATCTCCGGCGTCTTTCTGAGACCTCTCTGCCGCGGGTGGCGGCGTAGGGGGAACCGCCCCTGAGGAAGCTTTAGCTACCGGAGGGGGCGGTGGGTCCCCTGCGCCGACAGGACCCGCGGCCTGAGAGGCCGGAGCCTGCGGGGCCTGGGGTGGAGCTTCGGCGGCTTTTTTGGCGGCAGCCTCTTCTTCGGCCTTTTTCTTGGCTTCCTCCGCCGCGACCCGTTCTTTCTCTTCCTCCTCGCGCTTCTTGCGCTCTTCTTCCTCCTTTTTGCGCCGCTCCATCTCCTCGGCGATGCGGCGTTCCTCCTGCACGCGCCAGGCGCCGGCGCCCTCCTCGACGGCGCTGCCGATCGTGCCGATCACGAGCTGGCAGGAGCGGATCGCGTCGTCGTTGCCGGGGATCACGTAGTCGATCTGGGTCGGGTCGCAGTTGGTGTCGACCAGCCCGATGATCGGGATCCGCAGGCGCACCGCCTCGCGTACTGCGATCTCCTCGGTTTTGAGATCGGTGACGAAGACCGCGTCGGGCAGCCGGTCCATGTCGCGGACGCCGCCGAGGTTGAACTCGAGCTTCGCCAGCTCGGCCAGCAGGCCCATCCGCTCCTTCGTCGGCAGCAGCTCGAGTTTGCCCTCCTCGCGCCACTCGGTGAGCTCGTGCAGGCGGCCGATGCGCTGCGAGATCGTGTTGAAGTTGGTCAGCAGCCCACCCAGCCAGCGCTGGCTGACGTAGGGCATCTTGCAGCGTTCGGCCCATTCCTGGACCGGTCCCCTCGCCTGCTTCTTGGTACCGACGAAGAGCACCGTGCCACCGCCGCTGGCGAGCTCGCCGGCGAAGCGGCGCGCGTTCTCCAGCAGCGCCTCGGTCTGGAGCAGATCGATGATGTGGATCCCGTCCAGCTCGGTGAATATGTAGCGGCGCATGTTCGGGTTCCAGCGCCGGGTCTGGTGGCCGAAGTGGACTCCGGCCTCCAGCAGCTCTCTCAGGCCTGCCTCTGGCATCGTCGGTGAATCTCCTTGGTTTTGGGTGAAGCCCCGGCTGCCGTGGCCGGGGACTCGGCCTCATCGTGAGGCGGGTCAGGATCCGGGTGGCGCGACGGGGGTAGGGGTTCGAACGAAGGGATTGTAGAGCGGTATCCCGGCTCAGGCTGCGCGGGCGGCGGCGAGCGCCGCCGCGAGATCGGCGGGCAGCTCGGAGGCGAAGCTCATCCGCTCGCCGCTGCCCGGGTGCACGAAGGCGAGCCGGTGGGCGTGGAGGAACTGGCGCTCGAGCCCGTACCTCTGCTCGCCGCCGTAGGTCGCGTCGCCGCAGAGCGGGTGGCCGATCGCGCCGAAATGGGCGCGGATCTGATGCGTGCGGCCGGTCTCCAGCTTCGCCTCCAGGTAGCTCTCGGCGGCGAGCAGCTCCAGCACCTCGAAGTGGGTGCGGGCCTGGCGCGAGGCGGCGCCGGAGACCGCCATGCGGGTGCGCTGCCTGGCGGCGCGGCCGATCGGCGCATCGATCGTGCCGGTGCGCGAGGCGAGCCGGCCGCCGGCGAGGGCGAGGTAGACGCGTTCGACCTCGCGCCGGCGGACCAGCTCCTGCAGCGCCGCGTGGGTCTCGTCGTCGCGGGCGACGACGAGCAGGCCGCTGGTCCCCTTGTCGAGCCGGTGGACGATGCCGGGCCGCTCCGCGTCGCCGCCCCCGGCGAGGATCTCGCCCAGCTCGTCGACCAGGGTCGGGCCGCTGTGCGAGGGCGCCGGGTGGACGACCAGGCCGGCGGGCTTGTCGACGACCGCCAGCGCCTCGTCGAGGTGGACGATGCTCAGCTCGCCGCTCACTTGTCCCCGCCCTCGGCCAGGTAGCTGAGCGCGAGCACGACGACGCCGAGCGTGATCGCGACGTCGGCCAGGTTGAACGGCGGCCAGGAGAGCACATCGATGTAGTCGGTGACGGCGCCGGCCCGCACGCGATCGATCAGGTTGCCGACCGCGCCGCCGCCCAGCAGGCCGACCGCGAGCCACATTCCCGGCCGGGTCGGGCTGCGGGCGAAGAGCGCGACGACGAAGCCGAGCGCGATCGCGGTCAGCGCGATCAGCGCCGCCCCGCCGCCGCTGGCGAGGCCGAAGGCGACGCCGCTGTTGTGGGCGAGCGTGAGGCTGAGCGGCCCGAGCACCTCGACCTGCTCGCCCGTCACCAGGTTGGACTCGATCAGCGCCTTGGCGCCCTGGTCGAGCGCGATCGTCAGGATGGCGAGCGCCCCGGCCAGGCGCCAGGCGCGTGCCGCCCCGGGGGCGCTCACCCGGCGATCAGGCCGACGACGAGCGAGCGCAGCACGACGAGCACGATGATCCCGATCATCGGACTGAGGTCGAGCCCGAAGCCGCCGCCCCCGATCGGCGGGATGATGCGGCGGAAGAGGTTGAGGTAGGGGTCGGTCGTCTCGGTGACGAAGTCGAGCACCGTGCGCAGCGTCGGGTTGTAGGGCATGCGCGGGATCCACGACATCAGCACCCGGATCAGGATCAGGATGATGTAGACGAGGAAGAGCGCACCGACGTAGTCGGCGACGTCATCGCGAGTGATCGCGGCGATCAGGGTCATCCCCGCATCCGCTCCAGCGAGGCGCGCACGGCGGCGGCGAAGGCCTCACGTGCCCCTTCGCGCTCGAGCGCGTCCAGCCCCGCTTCGGTGCTGCCGCCCGGTGAGGTGACCGAGACCCGCAGGTCGGCCGGGCGGCGAACCCGCATCAGCGCGCCGGTGCCCGCAGCGGCCCCGACGACCAGCCTCTCGGCCAGCTCCTCGTCCAGCCCGGCGGCGACCCCCGCCTCGACGAGCGCCTCGGCGACAAGAGCGAAATAGGCCGGCGAGCAGCCCATCAGGGCGGTGGCGAGGTCGAACTGCGAGTCCGGCAACTCGACGACGGCCCCAAGGGTGTCGAGCTTTCCCCGCACCTCGGCGCTGAAGCTCCCGGCAATGCAAAGAACGCCCTGACCCACCTCGACGGCGAGGTTCGGCATGATCCGCCCGACTTCGGCTTCGGGAAACGACGCTTCGACCTTCTCCAGTGACGTCGCCCCCAGGATCGAGATCACCGCCCTCATTCCGGTGAGTTCACCGGCCGCCTGCTCGAGAGCACCCGGCTTCACCGCAAGCACGACAACATCGGCCCGCTCCGCAAGCTCCGCGTTGGAGTCGGCGGCCTCTCCCCCCAGCTCCCCGGCCAGCTTCCGAGCCTTGTCGACGTCAGCATCGAAGAAAAGCAACCGATCCCGATTCCCGGCCCAGCCCCGAGCAATAGCCGCAGCCATGTTCCCCGACCCACAGAAGCCAATGATCATCAGCCGCAGCCTAGTAGGACGGGCGGGTGCCCCTCTCCTGGAGGCTCAGGACAGACGATAGAACCCTGGAAGACGACTCAGCTGCGCGACGGCCTCCGGGAGAGGGGCACCCGCCCGTCCTGCCCGCTACGACTGGTTGAAGAACCCTTTGTCAAGCAACCGAGCCTTCTCCTCCGCCGAAACCTCCACATTCCGCGGCGTGAGCAAAAAGATCTTCTCGGCGATCCGCTGCATGCCGCCGTCGAGTGAGTAGGTCAGGCCGGAGCAGAAGTCGATCATCCGCTTCGAGAGCTCGTGGTCGGTCGTCTGCAGGTTGAGGATCACCGGCACCGAGCGCTTGAACTGGTCGGCGACCTGCTGGGCGTCGTTGAAGTTGCGTGGGATCACGAGGTGGACTTTGACGTCGCCGTCGTCGCCGACCGGGCGCAGCGTCCGCGTGCGCGAGGCCGAGATCGGCTCGTCGTCGGCGAAGATGTCGTCGATCTCGTCGCGGCGCGAGCGGCGCGAGGTCGGCAGCCGCCTCACCTGCGCCGACTCGCGGCGCGCCTCGATTTCCTCTTCCGAGGTATCGGGGAAGTCTTCCTCGTACTCGGGGCCGTAGTCGTGGTCTTCGGCAAGGCCGAAGTAGACCAGCGCTTTATGCCAAGTGTCTCTGAAAGCCATATTTCGGCTGTTTCGGCCCAGAGGGCGCGATTCCTTTACCCATTATGGCGCGTCATACGTACAGCGCGGTGCCGAGGCGGATGAGCGTTGCGCCCTCCTCTAGAGCTACTTGCCAGTCCTGGGAGGTGCCCATTGAGAGTCTGGTGAGGTTGTGGTCGGCGGCCAGTTGGGCGAGGTTGGCGAAGTGGGGTCTCGAGTCCTCGGGGTCGGTGCTGAACGGGGGCATCGTCATCAGGCCGGCGACACGGACGGGGCTGCGGGCGATGAAGTCGCCGAGCTCGCCCGGCGCGATCCCCGCCTTGCCCTCCTCGCCGGCGATGTTGACCTCGACCAGGATCTCGGTCTCCTTCCCGGCGTGGCGCTCGAGCTGGGCCAGGGCCGAGTCGGTCGCGACCGAGTGGATCAGCCGGCAGAGCGGCAGGATCCGCTTGACCTTGCGGCTCTGCAGGTTGCCGATGAAGTCCCAGGTGAAGGCGTCCCCCCAGCGCTCGTGCTTGGCCTCGAGCTCCTGCAGCCGGTTCTCGCCGACCAGCTCGACCCCGGCCTCGGCCAGGGCGCCCATCTCCTCGACCGGGACGTACTTGGTCGCGGCGAGGATCTCGACGCCGTCGCCCGCGCACGCGCGCACGCGCGCAAGGTTGGCGGCGATCTTCGCCGGTTCGAGCCCGTGGATCAGGCCGGGCATCGCTCAGTCACCGGCCTCGGTCCAGGCGATCCCGCCCTGGCGCCCGGGGCCGCCGTCGCGGCGGTGCGAGAAGAAGCGCTCGGGGTCGCAGTGGGTGCAGAGCCCGGCCGACTCGACCTCCTCGACCCCGGCCCCGGCGAGCAGCCGGCGCGCCGCCTCGCTCAGGTCGAGCATGCGCTCGTCGGCGATCCCGTCGCCGAGCCCGGCGAAGGCGCCGAGCACCTCGTCGCCGACCTCGTAGCAGCAGCGGCCGATCCCCGGCCCGATAGCGGCCTGCGTGGCCCCGACCGCCTCGCAGCCGCGGGCGACGATCCCGGCGGCGAGGCCGCGCCAGCCGCAGTGCAGCATCGCCACGCCGCGCGGCCCGGCGAGGGCGACCGGCAGGCAGTCGGCGGTGAAGACGAGCGCCGCCGTGGTGGGCGCGGTGAGCACGTGGCCGTCGGCCTCGACCGGCAGGCCTGGAGGCCCGTCGTGGAAGAGGAGGCGGTCGCCATGCACCTGCCGGGCGATCGCGACGCGAGCGGGGTCGAGCCCGAGCGCGCCGGCGAACGCTGCGTGGCTCTCCTTCAGAGAACCGGCGGAGCGGGTCGAGAAGGCGGCCCCGCCGCCGGGCAGGGCGACCTGCAGCCACTCGATTCCGCTCTGCTCGCGCCACTCCATCACTCGCCGCCGCTCCACCGTGCCGCTGCCAGCGCCGTCTCCAGCTCCTGCTCGCGCCCGGCGATCTCGCCGTCGAGCTTGCGGATCAGCGCCTCCTTCAGGCCGCGGCCGATCGCGTGCCCCTGCGGGACGCCGGCGTCGAGCAGGTCCTCGCCGCCGATCTCGAGTGCGACGGCGCGCCACTCTCCCATGTAGCTGTCGAGCCACTCGGCCCCGAGCGCCCGGGCGAGCACCAGCTCGACCGGGTCGCGGCGGCCGGCCAACTCGACCGCGAGCGAGGGCTTCTGCGGATTGGCGGCGGCGAGATCCACCTCGCCGCCCTCGGGCCCCAGCGCGGCCGCGAGCAGGGCGCGGTCCCTGGGGACGGCGCCCTGCCAGAGCGGCGATTCGAGCAGCTCGGCCACACGGCCGGCGAGGGCGGCGTCGCCGCCGCGCAGCTCGACCAGGCCCCACTCGGCGAGCAGCGCAAAGCCGTGCGGCGCCTCCGGCTCGGCCGCCAGCCGCAGCAGCTCCAACCGGCGGCGTTCGGCGGAGATCGTGTCGAGATCGGTCGCTTTGATCAGCTCCGCAGTCTCTTCCGCCAGCCCGAACCCGAGCCGCGATGCGTAGCGCGCAGCGCGCAGTGCCCGCGTCGGGTCGTCGGCGAAGGAGCGCTCGTGCAGCACCCGCAGCAGCCCGGCTTCGAGGTCGGCGCGGCCGTCGTGAGGGTCGATCGGCTCGGCCTCGCCCTGCAGCGGAAGGGCGATCGCGTTGATCGTGAAGTCGCGGCGCCCGAGGTCGGCCTCGATCGTCTCCGCGGGCGCCACGTCGGGCAGCGCTCCCGGCCGGGCGTAGCGCTCGGTGCGGGCGGTTGCGACGTCGATCTCGTGCCCGTCGAGCCTCACCTTGGCGGTCGCGAAGCGCTCGTGCTCGACCGGTTCGGCGCCCAGCCTCGCCGCCATCGCGGCGGCATCCCCGACGATGACGAGGTCGAGCTCGGCGCGGCCGCGGCCGAGCAGCAGGTCGCGCACCGCGCCGCCGACCAGGTAGAGCGGGGCGCCGGCCGCGGCCTCGCGCACCGCGTCCAGCTCGGGATAGGAGGCGCGCAGCGCGGCGGCGATGTCGTCGGTCTCGAGTTGCGGCATCGCCCGCGAGCCTACGCGCGTACGGGGATGCCGGCCTCCGCCAGGTGCAGCTTCGCGTCGCGGACGCGGTAGGCGCCGTAGTGGAAGATCGAGGCGCAGAGGACTGCATCGGCGCCGCCCTCGGCGATCGCCTCGCTGAGATGGTCGAGCGTGCCGGCGCCGCCGGAGGCGATCACCGGCACCGAGACGGCGTCGGCGACCGCGCGGGTCAGCTCGATCTCGTAGCCGTCGTTGGTGCCGTCGCGGTCCATGCTCGTCAGCAGCACCTCCCCCGCCCCGCGCTCGACCGCCTCGCGCGCCCAGGCGACGGCCTCCCGGCCCTCGACGCGCTTGCGGCCGCCGTTGACGTAGACGCCCCAGCCATCGGCCTCACGCTTGGCGTCGATTGCGATCACCACGCACTGGGCGCCGAAATGGTCGCCGAGCTCGGTCAGCAGCTCGGGCCGCGCCAGCGCCGAGGAGTTGACCGAGACCTTGTCGGCGCCCGCGTCGAGCACCGCCTGCGCGTCCTCGACCGAGCGGATGCCGCCGCCGATCGTGAACGGGATGAAGACGTTGTCGGCGGTCCGCCGCGCCAGCTCGACGATGGTGTCGCGCTTTTCGTGCGAGGCGGTGATGTCGAGGAAGACGAGCTCGTCGGCGCCCTCGGCGTCGTAGCGTTCGGCCAGCTCCACCGGGTCGCCGGCGTCGCGGATGTCTACGAAGTTCGTGCCCTTGACGACTCGGCCGGCGTCTACGTCCAGGCAGGGGATTACTCGTTTCAGGACCACGTGTGAAGCGTACGGGGTAGGGATGGGGATGCCCTCCCATGGAGGCCGTCGCGCAGCTGGATCGCGGACCAGGGTGCGGAGCGCTTGCCCAGGAGCCTCCCTGGGAGGGCATCCCCATCCCGGCTTGCCGGGTGGTCGAGGTTTGGCGCGCTATGCGCTTGAAAGCTCGACCACGCTAGGGGTGGAGGGCTTCTATGGCTTCGGAGACGGTGAA
>DASTVL010000208.1:0-8323 GCA_035759115.1 Solirubrobacterales bacterium
GGCCTCGCCGACCGGGCGACGATCGGCAACATGTCGCCGGAGTTCGGCTCGACCTGCGCGATCTTCCCCGTCGACGCCGAGACGCTGCGCTACCTGGAGCTGACCGGGCGCCCGACCGAGACGCTCGAGCTGGTCGACGCCTACGCCCGCGAGCAGGGCATGTTCCACGAGGAGTCCAGCCCCGATCCGGTCTTCTCCGCCACGCTGGAGCTCGACCTCGGCGAGGTCGAGCCCAGCATCGCCGGGCCGAAACGGCCGCAGGACCGGGTGCCGCTGGCGCAGGCGAAGGAGGCCTTCCTCGAGGCGATGCGCGAATTCGACCCCGAGGCCGCCGAGCGGATGGGCAACGGCGTCGACGAGGCCGGCGAAGAGTCCTTCCCCGCCTCCGACCCGCCCGCCGCCGAGCAGCCCGACAACGAGCGCGGCCGGCCGCGGCAGGCGGTCAGCGGCGCTCCCGTGGCGACGATGCCCAAGCACGCCAGCGGCGACGAGATCGAGGTCACGCTCGAGGACGGGACCACGGTCGAGCTCGACCACGGCCGCGTCGTGATCGCGGCGATCACCAGCTGCACCAACACCTCCAACCCCTCGGTGATGATCGGCGCCGGCCTGCTCGCCCGCAACGCGCTGCGGCGCGGCCTGCGGCGCAAGCCCTGGGTCAAGACCTCGCTGGCGCCGGGCTCGACCGTGGTCACCGACTACCTCGAGCGGGCCGGCCTGACCGAGCACCTCGACGCGCTCCAGTTCAACCTGGTCGGCTACGGCTGCACGACCTGCATCGGCAACTCGGGCCCGCTGCCGGCGGAGATCTCCGCTGCGGTCGAGCAGAACGACCTCGCCGTCTGCTCGGTGCTCTCCGGCAACCGCAACTTCGAGGGCCGGATCAACCAGGACGTCAAGGCCAACTACCTGGCCAGCCCGCCGCTGGTCGTCGCCTACGCGCTGGCGGGCCGCATGGACATCGACCTGAACACCGAGCCGCTGGGCGAGGACAGCGACGGCGAGCCCGTCTACCTGCGCGATATCTGGCCCGACCCGGTCGAGATCAAGGAGACGATCGGGCGCTCGATCGCCTCGGAGATGTTCACCCGCAACTACGGCGGCGTGCTCGAGGGCGATGAGACCTGGAAGTCGGTGCACGTGCCCGAGGGCGACCGCTACACCTGGCCCGACTCGACCTACGTGCGCAGGCCCTCCTTCTTCGACGGGATGCCGGCCGAGCCACCGCCGGTCGAGCCGATCGCCGCCGCCCGCGTGCTCGCCCTGCTCGGCGACTCGATCACGACCGACCACATCTCGCCCGCCGGCGCGATCAAGCAGGCGAGCCCGGCCGGGCAGTGGCTGATCGAGCAGGGGGTCGAGCCGCGCGACTTCAACTCCTACGGCTCGCGCCGCGGCAACCACGAGGTGATGATCCGCGGCACCTTCGCCAACATCCGCCTGCGCAACCTTCTGGTCGAGAAGGCCGGCGGCTTCACCCGTCACTTTCCCGACGGCGAGGAGACGACGATCTTCGAGGCGGCGACGGTCTACGCCGCCGAAGGCGTGCCGCTGGTCGTCCTCGCGGGCAAGGAGTACGGCTCCGGCTCATCGCGCGACTGGGCGGCGAAGGGCACGAAGCTGCTCGGCGTGCGTGCCGTGATCGCCGAGTCCTTCGAGCGCATCCACCGCTCCAACCTGATCGGCATGGGCGTGCTGCCGCTGCAGTTCCCCGACGGCGAGTCGATCTCCTCGCTAGGGCTGAGCGGCGAGGAGACGATCGACGTCGGCGACCTCGAAGACGGCCGGGCCAAGACCGTAAAGGTCACCGCCGGCGACACCGAGTTCGACGCGACGGTGCGGCTGGATACGCCAAATGAGGTGGCGTATTTCCAGAATGGCGGCATCTTGCAGACGGTCCTGAGGCACCTTAAGAATTAGTCGCCATGGGCAGTTTGGCGAGCGCCGGACCAAGCGAGGCAAGAAGGAGGGAGCCGGAGTAGCAAGCTACTTCGGCGACTGACGACGCCGCATCGCGCCGGTGCGCCGCCGCCAAACTGCCCATGGCGCAGCGGGGCCGCGGGAGGCAGGGGGTCCGCGCGACCCTCACTGCACCTAATGCGTCGGTAGCCAGGGAGGGATGCCGACGCGCCTGCCCCCACGAGCGGGACTGCCCGATGGAAACAGTCAACTGTTACCTATAGCGCCTATCGGCCTCTGGGTCAAGGTGCCTTGAGCGAAACTATGACGTTTCTGACACTTCTTGCGGCGAACTACCCACGCCCCAGCCGCGCCTTTCGATCAGCTCGATCCCGATCACACTGCCGACCGGCCCGACCGGCGTGAGCGTCGCCGCGAACAACGTGTAGGGCGCCTCGCGCTGCACGCAGGCCACCCAGATCAGCACGCAGAGGGCGATGAACCCCAGCCCGTGCGCCCACCCGAACAGCATCGTCGGCGTGTCGAAGCCCGGCATCAGCCAGAAGAACAGCAACCCACCGAACACCGCCAGCTCCACCCAGGAGAGCACCTTGACCCGGGCGAACAGCTTTCCGGGGACGGGCTTGCGCACTACGCCCCGGGCGTGAGCGCGGTGAGCACGATCCGCTCCTGCTCGCGCGCGTGGGCGATCGAGTAGCCCTCGCCCGGGCTGGCCCGGGTGGGCCGCCCGACGTAGCCGAGCTCGACCCCTTCCGGCATCAGGTCGGGGAGCCGCCGCGACATCACCTTCCAGCAGCCCATGTTGCGCGGCTCCTCCTGCGCCCAGACGATCTCCTTCAGGTTGGGGTAGGAGGCGATCAGCTCGGTCAGCTGTTCCTTGGCGAAGGGGTAGAGCAGCTCGACCCGGGCGATCGCGACCTTCTCCGCCGCCTCGCGGCGGTCGCTGGCGTCGATGTCCCAGAAGACCTTGCCGGTGCAGAGGACGAGCCGCTCGATCTTCTCGCGCCGATCGACCGCGCTCGGGTCGTCGAGGATGAAGTGGAAGTGGCCGCCGGTCAGCCCGTCGATCGTGGCCGCGGCGCGGTCGAGCCGCAGCAGCCCCTTGGGGGTGAAGACGACCAGCGGACGTGGCTTGCGGATCAGCGCCTGGCGGCGCAGCAGGTGGAAGTACTGGGCGGCGTTGCTGGGGTTGGCGATGCGGATGTTGCCCTCGGCGGCGAGCGCGAGGAAGCGCTCGATGCGGGCGCTCGAGTGCTCGGGCCCGGAGCCCTCGTAGCCGTGCGGGAGCAGCAGCGTGAGCCGGCTGGTCTGTCCCCACTTGGCCTCGCCGGAGACGATGAAGCTGTCGATGATCACCTGGCCGGCGTTGCCGAAGTCGCCGAACTGCGCCTCCCAGAGGACCAGCGCGCTCGGCGTCGCCGAGGAGTAGCCGTACTCGAAGCCGAGGCAGGCGGTCTCCGAGAGCGGGCTGTTGTAGAGCTCGAACGGCGCCTTCGCGGTCGGCAGGTTCTGCATCGGCGTGTAGGGCAGGCCGGTCTTCTCGTCGTGGAGGACGAGGTGGCGGTGGGAGAACGTGCCGCGCTCGGTGTCCTGGCCGGTGAGGCGGATGTGGACGCCCTCGTCGAGCAGCGAGGCGAAGGCGAGCGCCTCGGCGTGGCCGAAGTCGATCTTCTCCCCGGCGAGCGCCTCGGCGCGGTTGCCCAGCGGCTTGCGCAGCTTGCGGTGGATCGTGAAGCTCTCCGGCACCTCGAGCAGCGCCTCGTTGAGCTCGCCGAGCTTCTCGTTCGCGACCGCGGTTTCGACCGGCGGGCTGGCGCTGCGGTCGAGTTCGCCGGTGCTCGAGGTGGTCACGGTCGGGTCTTCGTACTCGCCCAGCTCCATCTTCTTGCGCAGGTCCTTGAGCGCCTTCGCCATCTCGTCGTGGCGCTCGGTGCGGGCCGCCTCGACGTCCTCGCCGGCGATCGTGCCCTCCTCGACCAGTCGCTCGGCGTAGATCTCCGAGACCGGCGGGTGGGCCTTGATCTTGGCCGCGATCGCGGGCTGCGTGTAGGCGGGCTCGTCGGTCTCGTTGTGGCCGTAGCGGCGGTAGCCGATCACGTCGATCACGATGTCGCGCTGCCAGCGCTCGCGGTAGGCCATCGCCAGCCGGATCGCCGCTGTGCAGGCCTCGACGTCGTCGGCGTTGACGTGGACGATCGGCACGTTGAACCCCTTCGCCATGTCGGCCGCGTAGGGGGTCGAGCGGGCGTCCTCGGGGTCGGTGGTGAAGCCCACCTGGTTGTCCTGGATGATGTGGACGGTGCCGCCGGTGCTGTAGCCGCGCAGCGACTGCAGGTTGAGCGTCTCGGCGACCACGCCCTGGCCGGGGAAGGCGGCGTCGCCGTGCAGCAGCACCGGCACCGCCCGCTTCGGCTCGTGCTCGAGCCCGGCCCCGTCGAGCTCGGACTGCAGGAAGCGGGTCGCGCCCTCGACCACCGGGTCGACGAACTCGAGGTGGCTCGGGTTGGGGTAGAGGCGGACGTCGATCTTCTCGCCCTCGTGGGTCTCGTAGGTCCCCTGGTGGCCGTAGTGGTACTTGACGTCGCCGGTGCCGCCGTGCGGGATCGAGGCCACCGCCTTGACCATCTCGATCTGCTTGGCGCCCTCGAACTCGGCCAGGATCGACTCGACCGAGCGGCCGAGGTTGTGCGCGAGCACGCTGAGCCGGCCGCGGTGGGCCATGCCGAAGACGACCTCCTCGGCGCCTGAGCGGCCGGCCAGGGTGACGAGCTCGTCGAGCATCGGCACGATCGCGTCGAGGCCCTCGATCGAGAAGATCTTCTGCCCCAGGTAGGCCTTCTCGACGAAGCGCTCGAACTCGAAGACGTCGATCAGGCGGTCGAGCAGGCGGCGCTTCTCGTCGTCGGCGAGCGGCTGGCGGTGGGCGCCGGTCTCGACCATCTCGCGCAGCCAGGTGCGTTGCTGGTGCGAGGAGAGGTGCTCGAACTGGTAGGCGATCGGGCCGCAGTAGGACTCGCGCATCCGTGGCAGCACGTCGAGCAGGGTCTCGCCGGGGACGCCGATGCGCAGGATCGAGGCCGGCACGCGCGCCATCAGCTCCGGCGTCAGGTTGAGGTTCTCGGGCTGGATCGCCGGGTCTCCCTTGGGCTCGCTGCCGAGCGGGTCGAGCCGGGCGGCGAGGTGGCCGTGCGTGCGGTAGCCCTTGAGCAGCGAGGTCGCCGCCTGCACCGCGCCGAGCAGCTCTTCGTCGGGGGCGCCGGGCGTGGCCGGCGCCGGGGTGGCGCCGAGCGGCGGCGCCGAGGCCGAGGCGGGGTGGGCGGCGGCGAGCGGGGCGGCGTCGATGCCGAGGTCGGCGGCGACCGTCTCATAGAAGCCGTCCTCGCCTTCGAGCAGCTGTTCGATCCGGCGCAGGAAGGCGCCCGACTCGGCGCCCTGGATCACGCGGTGGTCGTAGGTCGAGGTCAGCGTCATCGTCTTCGAGACGCCGATCTGGCGCAGCCGGTCGGGCGCGGCGTGCGCCCACTCGGGTGGGTAGGCGATCGCGCCGGCGGCGACGATCGCGCTCTGGCCTTTGAGCAGGCGGGGGACCGAGGCGACGGTGCCGATCCCACCCGGGTTGGTCAGCGAGATGTTGGTGCCCTGGAAGTCGTCGGCGGTGAGCTTGCTCTCCCGCGTCTTCGTGATCAGTTCCTCGTAGTAGGAGTGGAAGGCGGCGAAGTCGAGCCCGTCGGCGCCCTTGATCGCCGGCACCATCAGGCTGTGCGAGCCGTCCTTGCGCTCGATGTCGACCGCGATCCCGAGGTTGACCGGCCCGTTCTCGATCGCGAACGGCTTGCCGTCGCGCTGCTCGAAGCTGCGCGCCATCACCGGCCACTCCTTCGCCGCCTGCACGATCGCCCAGGCGATCAGGTGGGTGAAGGAGACCTTGAGGCCGCGCTCGTTGAGCTGCGCGTTGAGCGCCTTGCGCTTCGCGTCCAGCGTGTCGACAGCGACGGTCCGGAACGAGGTCGCCGTAGGCACCTCCCGGCTCTCGTCCATGGCCTGAGCCAACATCGCCGCCGGCCCGCGCAGCGCCTTCGCCTCCGCGGCCGTCGGCGCGGCACTCGCCCCATTCCCCCCATCGGCAGCCGCCAGCACATCGCCCTTGGTCACCTTCGCCCCCGGCCCGCTGCCATCGACGGCTCCCAGGTCGACTCCGCGCTCAGCAGCTACGCGACGCGCCACGGGGGTGGCCCGGACTCCATCGGCACCGTTTGCGTCGCCGGGCTTTTCAGCCTCACTCCCGCGGGTGGCGGAGGGGAGGGGGGTGGTCGGCCGGGTGAGGCCGCTAACACCCCCCTCCCCTCCGACAGGACCCGCGGTTGAATGGTCTGAACCCTCGGTCGTCCCCTCGCCGGGCTCCATCTCAGCCAGCGGCGCCCCGACCGGCACCTCGTCGTCGACCGATGCGATCAGCTTGGTGATGACCCCGTCGGCCGGCGCCGGCACCTCCGCATCGACCTTGTCGGTCGACACCTCGACGACCGTGTCGCCCTCTTTGACGAAGTCGCCCTCGGCCACGTGCCACTCGAGAACGATGCCCTCGGTGACCGACTCACCCATCTCGGGCATCTGGATCTGCACGGTCGCCGTTTGCGCCATCTCTCGATTGAGTGTATGAAACAACGATGAACTACTTCGTCACCGGCGCCACCGGCTTCATCGGCCACAACCTCGTCGACCGTCTGCTGCAGCGCGAGGGCACGATCTACGCCCTCGTCCGGGCCGGCTCGCGCGGCCGGCTCGAGGAGCTGAGAACCGCCTGGGGAGCCGACGGGGCGCGGGTCGTGCCGATCTCCGGCGACCTCTCCCAGCCCTCGCTCGGGGTCTCCGAGGAGGACCTCGTGACGCTGCGCGGCGAGGTCGACCACTTCTTCCACCTGGCGGCGATCTACGACATGGCCGCCGGCGCCGAGGCCCAGGAGGTCGCCAACGTCGAGGGAACCCGTCACGCGGTCGAACTGGCCGGCGCGATCGAGGCAGGCTGCTTCCACCAGGTCAGCTCGATCGCCGCCGCCGGGCTCTACAAGGGCACCTGGACCGAGGACATGTTCGACGAGGCCGAAGACCTCGACACCCATCCCTACTTCCGCACCAAGCACGAGTCCGAGCGCGTCGTGCGCGAGACGAGCAGCCGCCCCTGGCGGGTCTACCGGCCGGGGATCGTGGTCGGCGACTCGCGCACGGGCCAGATCGACAAGGTCGACGGCCCCTACTACATGTTCAAGCTGCTGCAGCAGGCGCGGCGGGTGCTGCCCTCGTGGCTGCCGACGGTCGGGGTCGAAGGCGGCGAGATCAACATCGTCCCGGTCGACTACGTCGCCGCGGCGATCGACCACATCGCCCACGAGCCGGACCTCGACGGCCGCGCCTTCCACCTCACCGATCCGCGGGCGAAGACCGCGGGCGAGGTGCTCAACATCTTCGCCCACGTCGCCGACGCGCCGCGGGCGGCGTTGCAGCTCGACTCCGGCCTGACCGAGCCGGTGGCGAACCTGGCCCGCACCGGGCTGCGCCTGCTGCCGCCGGCGCGGCAGGTCGTGAAGCGGGCTCTGGGCGAGGTCGGGATCCCGGCCGGGGTGCTCAACTACGTCAACTACCCGACCCACTTCGACTCGACCCAGGCCGAGGCGGCGCTGGCCGGCTCGGGGATCGAGGTGCCGCCGCTGGAGAGCTACGCCGACCGCGTCTGGGACTACTGGGAGCGCAACCTCGATCCCGGCCTGTTCAAGGACCGCACGCTCTCGGCCGCGGTGCGGGGCAAGGTCGTGCTGATCACCGGCGCCTCCTCGGGGATCGGCAAGGCGGCTGCGGTCAAGGTCGCCGACGCCGGCGCCACCGTGCTCCTCGTCGCCCGCTCGGTCGACAAGCTCGAGGAGACCAAGCGCGAGATCGAAACAGCCGGCGGCGTCGCGCACATCCACCGCTGCGACATGTCCGACACCGAGGACGTCGAGCGGATGGCCGAGGAGGTGCTCGCCTACCACGGCCGGGTCGACGTGCTCGTCAACAACGCGGGCCGCTCGATCCGGCGCTCGGTCAAGCTCTCCTACGAGCGCTTCCACGACTACGAGCGCACGATCCAGGTCAACTACTTCGGCGCCGTGCGGCTGATCCTCGCCCTGCTGCCCTCGATGCAGGCGCACAAGTCGGGCCACATCATCAACATCAGCTCGATCGGGTCGCAGACCAACCCGCCGCGCTTCTCCGCCTACGTCGCCTCGAAGGCCGCGCTCGACGCCTTCAGCCGGGTGATCGCCTCCGAGATCGTCGATGACGGCGTCGACATCACGACGATCTACATGCCGCTGGTGCGCACGCCGATGATCGCGCCGACGCGGATGTACGACATGTTCCCGGCGAT
>DASTVL010000209.1:0-14487 GCA_035759115.1 Solirubrobacterales bacterium
CCGGAAACCGTCGCGCAGCTGGGGCGTGGTCATGGGTTCAGGCGTGGTTCCTGGAGTTTCCGGGAGGGGGAACACGGCCCTCCTCGCGGGCGCAATAGGCTCGGGCTGTGGACTTCAGCCTGACTGACGAGCAGAAGAACCTTCGGGACATGGTGCGGGAGTTTGCGCTTCAGGAGGTCAAGCCCGTAGCGGAGGAGCTCGACCGGGAGAAGCGGTTTCCGTATGAGATCGTGGCCAAGCTGGGGGAGCTGGGGCTGATGGGGATTCCGTTTCCGCAGGAGTACGGGGGCGGCGGGGCGGACACGTTGTCCTACGTTCTCGCGGTCGAAGAGCTGGCGCGGATCGATTCCTCGGTCTGCATCACGATGGCCGCGCACACCTCGCTGGGCACGATGCCGATCTACCTCTGGGGCAGCGACGAGCAGAAGGACGAGTGGCTGCCGGTGCTCTGCAGCGGCCGGAAGCTGGCCGCGTTCGGGCTGACCGAGCCCGAGGCCGGCTCCGATGCCGGCAACGTGCGGACGGCGGCCAGGCTGGACGGCGGCGAGTGGGTCATCGATGGCGCCAAGCAATTCATCACCAACTCCGGCACCGACATATCCGGCTGCGTCGCGATCACCGCCGTCACCGGCGAGGTCGACGGGCGCAAGGAGATCTCCAACCTGATCGTCCCCACCGGCACGCCCGGCTACGAGGCCGGCGAGCCGTACCGCAAGATGGGCTGGAACGCCTCTGACACCCGGCCGCTCACCTTCGACGCCTGCCGCGTCCCCGAGGCCAACCTGCTCGGCCGCCGCGGCGAGGGCTTCAAGAACTTCCTCCACATCCTCGACGGCGGCCGGATCGGTGTCGCCGCGATGGGTGTCGGCCTCGCCCAGGGCGCCCTCGACGAGGCGATCGCCTACTCCAAGGAGCGCCAGGCGTTCGGCAAGCCGATCTCCAAGTTCCAGTCGATCCAGGCGAAGATCGCCGACCTCTCGGCCCAGATCGAGGCCGCCCGCCTGCTCACCTGGCGCGCCGCGCTGGAGAAGGACGCGGGCCAGTCCTTCACCCTGACCGCCGCGCAGGCGAAGCTGATCACCGGGCGCCTCGCCGTGCGCGCGACCGAGGAGGCGGTGCAGATCCACGGCGGCTACGGCTACATCGAGGAGTACCCGGTCTGCCGCTTCTACCGCGACGCCAAGATCCTCACGATCGGCGAGGGCACCGACGAGGTGCAGCAGATGGTCATAGCCCGCCAGCTCGGCTGCTAGGAAGCCTGCAGGGTGAACAGCACGCGCGTGCCGGGCGTGGCCGGCTCGAGCCAGATGCGACCGCCGTGGGCCTCGACGATCGCGCGCGAGATCGCCAGGCCGAGGCCGGCGCCGTCCTCGTCGCCCGCCCCTTCCTCGCCGCGGTAGAAGGGGTCGAAGACGCGGCGGCCGTCGGCGGGCGAGATCCCGTCGCCGTCGTCGGCGACCTCGACCTCGACCCCGCCCGCGGCGGTGCGGGCGCGCACGGTGACGCTGCCGTCGGCCGGGGTGTGGCGGATCGCGTTCTGGATCAGGTTGAAGAGCACGCGCTGCAGCTTCTCCGCGTTGGCGCGGGCGATCAGCTCCCCGGGCGGCAGCTCGGCGGCGAGGGCGACGCCGCGCGCCGCGGCCGGCGCCCGCATCGCCGCGACCGTGTCGCCGACCAGCTCGCGCAGCTCGACCTGGCTCATCGTCCAGGAGATGTCGCCGGCCTCGATCCGCGAGAGCTCGAAGAGGTCGTCGATCAGGCCGCTGAGCGCGGCGACGTGGGTGCGGATCTCACCCAGGTAGCGATCGCGGGTCTCACCGGTGACGACGCCGTCGTCGATCGACTCGACCAGCAGCCGCAGCGAGGCCAGCGGCGTGCGCAGGTCGTGCGAGACCGAGGCGACGAGGCGGCGGCGCGCCGCCTCGACGTCGCGGCGCGAGCGCTCCTCGGCGACCAGGCGGGTCGCCAGCCAGGCCGCCAGCGCGCCGCCGGCGACCGCCAGCAGCATGAGGGCGATCTGCGGCCAGCCCATTTTGTGCGGCACGGTGACCGCGGCGGCGCCGGCCAGGGCGGCGGCGACGGCGATCGCGAGCGAGCGCTTCATCGGGTCACGGCCTCAGCCTGTAGCCGACGCCCCACACGGTCTCGATGAAGCGCGGCTCGGAGGGGTCGTCGCCGAGCTTGGCGCGCAGGCGGCGGACGTGGACGGTGACCGTGCTGGTGTCGGTGAAGAAGGGGTATTCCCAGACCGCCTCCATCAGCTGGTCGCGGGAGAAGACGTGGCCGGGGTGGGCGGCGAGGTAGGCGAGCAGGTCGAACTCGCGCTGGGTCAGCGAGATCTCCTCGCCGGAGAGGGCGACGCTGCGCGCGCCGGGGTCGATCCGCAGCGGCCCGTGCTCGATCGGCTCCGGCGCGAGCTCGGGCGGCGGCGAGACGCGGCGCAGCACGGCGTCGACCCGGGCGACCAGCTCGGCCGGGGAGAAGGGCTTGATCACATAGTCGTCGGCGCCGTGGCGCAGGCCGACGAGGCGGTCGGACTCCTCACCGCGCGCGGTGAGCAGGATCACCGCGGTGCGCTCGCCCTCGCCGTCGTGCAGCCGGCGCATCACCTCGAGCCCGTCGAAGCCGGGCAGCATCACATCGAGCACGACGAGGTCGGGGCGGTGCAGGCCGGCCAGCCGCAGCGCCTCGGGGCCGTCGCCGGCGCTGTGCGTCTCGTAGCCGGCCCGCTCCATGTAGCGGCCGACCACCTCGACGATCGTCGGCTCGTCGTCGACGACCAGCACGGTGCCACGCGGCGCGTCGCTCACGCCCCCCATTGTCCCGCCCGAGTGGACGTGCCGCCGCTGGAGGGTCATATTTGACCGCCCGGCGGCGGCACGTCTAGCCGAAGGTGAAGGCATAGCCCTCGACCCCCGCTTCGGGCACCAGGCGCAGCCGGCGCTGTTCGACCCTGGGCAGGTCGACCAGGTCGTAGAGGCGCTGGCCATCGACCTCGACCGTGCCGTTCTCGACGTCCTCGCCGGCGAGCCGGGCGGGGATCGGCCTGCCGTCGAGCAGCACCCGCACGCTGCGGCTCCGCCCAGGCGAGCCGAGCACGAGGTAGACGCGGCGAGCGCCGAAGTTGAGCTCGAGCGCGCCGCCCTCGGCGGTCGCCGAGTCGGGGCCGACCTTCCAGCGGCCGCTGTAGGCGAGGTGGTCGCGCGGGGGCGCCGGCGGCCTGCCGAAGTTCTGAGCGCCGGAGGCGATCGGCCCGTTGACGAAGCGGTCGGCGCGCAGCGAGCCGAGGTAGCTCTCCGGCGTGCTCACCCCGGCCGAGGCCTCGATGCCCTCGGCGCCCGCCTCGGGGCCGCCGACCTTGCGCCCGGCCTCGGCCAGCAACCGGCGGATCACCCGCTCCTTCTCCTCGTACTCGCCCTCGCCGAAGTGGAAGTAGCGCACCTTGCCGTTCGCGTCGACGAAGTACTCGGCCGGCCAGTATTCGGTGCCGTAGGCGGTGAAGGTCGAGAGGTTGTTGTCCTGCACGACCGGATACTCGATCCCGTTGCGCTCGATCGCCTCCCCCACGTTGCCGGCGTCTTTCTCGAACGGGAACTCGGGCGAGTGGACGCCGACGATCGTCAGCCCGTCCTTGCGATAGCGCTTGTCCCAGGCGGTCAGGTAGGGCAGCGTGCGGATGCAGTTGATGCAGCTGTAGGTCCAGAAGTCGACGAGGACGACGCGCCCGCGCAGCGAGCTCAGCGGTCGCGGCTCGCCGCCGGGGGTGTTGAACCACTCCTGCGTGTCGACGAACTGCGGCGCGGTCCCGAGCACCGGCAGGCCGGAGGGCTTGCCGGACCCTCCGCCCGCGTCACCGCCGTTGCCGCCCCCGCCGCCGTGCGGAGAGGGGGCCGCCGCTTCGGCGGTCGCCTCGAAGCCGCCGCCCCGGGCGCCGCGCACGTCGGCGAGCGCGTCGCGGGTGCTCGACGTGTCCTCGATCGCCTCCGAGGGGTTGACCAGGAAGCTCGGCAGGTCGCTGGCGATCCTGTTCTGGAATCTGATGTCGTAGTCGTTCAGCATCGCCAGCGCGACGACGACCATCACCGCGCCCATCGCGATCTGCAGACCGGCGCCGCGGCGGGCCAGCGGCGCCATCACGCGGCGCCCGCCGAGCATCAGGAAGTAGAGGACGACGGCGGAGCCGATCCCGTAGCTGAGCGCGACCGCGAGCCGGCCGGCGGTGAACGGCTGCGAGGCGGAGACGGTGATCACGCCGGCGAGGATCGGGCCGGCGCAGGGCGCGTAGACGAGCCCGAGGCTGGCGCCGACCGCAGTCCCCGACCAGAAGCCGTCGCCGCCGGTCCTGACCCCGGCGCGGCCGGCGAAGCGGCTCATGTAGGCCTCGATCCGCGCCGCCAGCGGCGGGATCATCAGCGAGACGCCGAAACCGATCAGCACCGCGATCGCCAGCGTGCGCAGGAAGTTGTCCGGCAGGCCGAGCGCCGAGATCACGTAGACCAGCGCCACGGTGGCGAAGGTGAAGGAGACGGCGAGCCCGGCGACGATGCCGAGCGGCCGCCGCCGGCCGCCGGTCGCGCCCGCTGAGAGCGCGATCGGCAGCACCGGCAGCACGCAGGGCGAGAGCGCCGTGGCCGCCCCCGCGACGAATCCGAAGAGGATCAGCAATGCCATCGCGTCAACCTTGGCAGGCCGCGATTACATGGAGATGACGATTCTCATTCCTTCTTCATCGCATCGTCGTCGTGCTTCATCTTGTCGTCGCCGTCGGCCTTCATCGCGTCGTCGTCCTTCTTCATCGCGTCGCCATCGGCCTTCATCGCGTCGTCGCTGTCCTTCTTCATCGCATCGCCGTCGGCCTTCATCGCGTCGCCGTCGTCGTCCTTCGTCATCGCGTCGTCGCTGCCGTTTTCGCCCGTTTCGGCGGCGTTCTGCGACTGCAGCGTCGTCTCGTTGCCGGCGCTCGAGTCGTCGTCGTCGCTGCCGCAGCCTGCGACCGCGATGCCTCCGACGGCGACCAGCATCGCGGCCAGCAGGGCCAGGATCGAGTTTCGCGCACGCATCGTTCTCCCTTCGTCGATTTCCAGATATGCGGATCCGGGTGGGGACGCTAGGGAGCAAATGTGACGAGGAGAGAAACTCCGCAGTCAGGCGGGGTGCGCGGTTACGGCGCCCTCGGGGCGGGGGGCGACTTCGGCGTGGCGGCCGATGCCTGCGCCGATCCCGTAGTGGGCGCAGATCGCCGTCTCGTGCTCGCGCAGCAGCGGCCTTGCCGGGTCGATCGCGGGCGCTCCGCGCACCGCCGCCGCATCCTGCGCCGTCCAGACCCGTCCCGGCATCGCCGCGCACTCGCGCAGCGGTACCGCGACGGCCTTCGAGCTGCCGCGGCGGAAGAGGCGACGGCGGCTGTTGAGCGCGACCGCCAGCCAGGCGGGCGCACCGCCCTCGGCGTCGACGTAGACCCCCTCGACGCGGCCGACGGTCGCACCCCCCCGGTCGTCGAGCTCGAAGCCGCGCCAGGCGAGCGCCTCGGCGGCCTCGGGCGGCGCTGCCGGCATCGCCTCAGTCACCGGTCTGACGCTCCAGCAGCTCGCTCGCGGCGCTCGCCGGGTCGAGCTCGCGGCGCACGACCCGGTCGAGCAGCGCCGCGGTCCCGGGATCGGCCTCCGCCGTCGCTTCCATGCGGCGCCGCATGCGCGAGGTCGCGATCCCCAGCACCTCGCTGCGCAGGTTGCGGGCGCGCCTTTCCTCCAGCGTGCCCTCGGCTTCGATCCGCTCGCGGTGCTCGGCGATCTTCTCGGCCAGCTCCTCGACGCCCTCGCCGCGGGCGGCCTCGGTGCGCAGGATCGGCACCTGCCAGCTGCCCGGCTCGTGCGAGAGCGCCAGCACGCCACGGACCTCGCGCACCATCGTGTCGGTCATCGGGTGGTCGGCCTTGTTGACGACGATCACGTCGGGGATCTCCATCACCCCCGCCTTCAGCGCCTGGATCGAGTCGCCGGAGCCCGGCATCAGCGCGAGCACGATCGTGTCGGCATGGTCGACGATGTCGATCTCGGCCTGGCCGACGCCGACGGTCTCGATCAGGACGTCGTCCTTGCCCGCGGCGTCCATCGCCAGCGCCACCTGCAGCGCCGCCTCGGAGAGGCCGCCGAGGGCGCCGCGCGAGGCCATCGAGCGGATGAAGACGCCGGGGTCGAGGAAGTGATCGGAGAGGCGGATGCGGTCGCCGAGCAGGGCGCCGCGGGTGAACGGGCTCGAGGGGTCGATCGAGAGCACGGCGACCTCGCGCTCGGCCTTGCGCAGCTCGGCGGTGAGCGCGCCGATCAGGGTGCTCTTGCCGACCCCGGGCGGTCCGGTAAAGCCGACGATCCGCGCCGCGCCGGTGCGCGGGTAGACCTCGCGCACCAGCTCCCAGCCGGCCGGGTCGTCGGACTCGATCAGCGTGATCGCCCGCGCCAGCGCGCGCTTGTCGCCGGCGACGAGGCGCTCGGCGAGCGGCGCGGATTTGGCGGCGTCGGGCACGGGGGCGCCAGTCTAAAGTGCGGCCCGCCGTGATTCGCTTCCTCCGCTTCTGCGCCCGCCACCGAATGCTGACGCCGAAATACGCGCTGCTGGCGCTGCGCTGGCTGTGGCGGCGCCTGCTCACCCCCGCCGGCCGGCGCTGGCGCACCCACGGGCCGCTCTTCCTCGGCAGCCGGTTGGAGCTGCAGATCGCGCGCCGCGGGCGGATCGAGTTCGGCCGCTTCGTCTGGCTCGGCCACGGGACCAAGATCCGCTGCCACGAGGGGGTCGTCGAGATCGGCGACAAGACCGTGCTCGGCCAGGAGTGCACCATCTCCGCTTACAGGCGGGTGCGGATCGGCGAGCAGTGCGTGATCGCCGACCGCGCGATGTTCATCGACTTCGATCACGGGGTGGTCGAGGTCGAGCGGCCGATCCGCCTGCAGGGCATCTACACGCGCGAGGTCGAGGTCGGCTCCAACGTCTGGATCGGCTACGGCGCCTGCATCCTGCGCGGCGTCCGCGTCGGCGACAACGCGATCGTCGGCGCCAACTGCGTCGTCACCAAGGACGTGCCCGCCAACGCCGTGGTCGCCGGCGTCCCGGCCCGGATCGTGCGCATGCGCGAGACCCCCGAGCGCCTGCGCTGGCCCCACCCCGTCGAGCCGGACCCGGTCGCGCACACGACCTTGCAGGCGGGCTGACCGGCAGCGCCGCGTCTTTCTGTCCTACCTACGATCTATTGTCTGTAAGACTCAAGTCGCCCAGAGGTACAGGGTGAAACCGCGCCATATGACCGAGGGAGTTCTGTAGATCACCAGCCTGACTGACATCAGAATCGCGCCGATGAACGTCGGCCAGCGCTTTGGCGAGAACCTTCGACGCGCCCGCAGGCGCGTCGGTATCTCACAGGAAGAGCTCGGCACACGGTCCTCCCTGCACCGCACCGAGATCGGCCTGCTCGAGCGCGGCGAGCGCGTGCCGCGGATCGACACGCTGATCAAGGTCGCCAGCGCGCTCGAGATCCAGCCGGGCGAGCTGCTGGTCGGGATCGAGTGGAACCTGGGCGCGACGGTCACCACCGACGGCAGCTTCGCGATCGCCCCCGCGGGCGACCCGCGCTCTAACTGAAGTCTCTTACGGGTTCAGGCGGGGGTCTGGTTGCCGGCGAGCTCGGCGTAGACGGCAGCGGTCTGCTCGGCGACGTCGTCCCAGTCGAAGCGGCGCAGGTGCTCGTAGGCCTCGGCGACGAGCTTCTGGCCCAGCTCGTCGTCGCGGAGGACGCGGATCGCGACCTCGGCCAGCGCTTCGGGGTCGTGCGAGCGGAAGCGCAGGCCGACCTCCTCGTGCGGGACGACCTCGCGCAGGCCGCCGGTGTCGGCGACGATGCAGGGGCATTCGGAGGCCATCGCCTCGAGCGCAACCAGGCCGAAGGGCTCGTAGATCGAGGGCACCACGGTCAGGTCGGCGATCCGGTAGAGCGAGTGCAGCACGTCGTCGCCGATCCAGCCGAGGAATGTGCCGTGGTCCATCAGGCCGAGCTCGGCCGCCTGGCGGTGCAGCTCCTCCTCGTGCGTGCCCGAGCCGGCGACGAGGAAGCGCGTCCCCGGCGCCTCTTCGATCACCCGCGGCATCGCCTCCAGCGCCAGCTGGAAGCCCTTCTCGTAGACGAGCCGGCCGATCAGCAGCACCAGCTTCTCCTCCGGCGCGGCGAACTCGGCCCGCAGCCGGGTCAGCTCGGTCGCGTCGGGGACCTGCAGGTCATCGGGGTCGATCCCGTTGGGGATCACGCTGACCCGCTCCTCCTCGACGCCGAAGATGTCGGCGATCTGCTCGCGCATGTAATGCGAGCAGGCGATCGTGCGCTCGGAGCGGTTGGTTATCCAGCGCTCGACCCCGTGGATGTAGGTCTGCGGGTGCTTGTCGACCCAGCCCTGGTGGCGGCCGTGCTCGGTGGCGTGGATCGTCGTCACCAGCGGCGCCTCGAAGCGCTTGGCGAGGTGATCGCAGGCGTTGGCGACGAGCCAGTCGTGGCCGTGGACGAGGTCGAACTCGAAGCGGTCGCCGAGCTCGACCCCGGCGGCGAGCATGTCGGAGTTCATCCGCTCGACCCAGGCGACGAACTCGCCCAGCTCGGTCGGGCGCTGCGGCTCGCGGATGCGGTGGATGTGGACGCCGCCGCGACGCTCCTCGGCCGGCGACTCCTCGCCGCCGCGGGTCAGCACGTGCACCTCGACGTCGCGCTCGACCAGGGCCTCGGAGAGCTTGCGCACGTGCCGCGCCAGGCCGCCCTCGATCAGCGGCGGGTACTCCCAGGAAAGGATCAGCACGCGGGTCATCGCAGGTCGGGCGGGAAGCTCGGGCTCAGGGCTCCAGCAGGGGGGCGAGGCTCAGATCCGGGGCTAGGGCGCGCATGCGGGGGTTGCTGCTGGCCCCGCAGTCTATGGCCTCGTGCATCGCCCGGGCATGATCGGTGGCGCGGCGGTAGGCGTAGTCGCCCGCCTGCCCGCGCTTGTCGAGGAAGGCCCAGTCGCTCGCCTGCGCGGCGAGCAGCTCGCGCGCCGCCCGCAGCGCTCCCGGTCCGCGCAGGCCCAGGGCCAGCTCGCGCAGCAGGCGCAGCTCCAGCCGCCGCGCGCCCCAGGCGAGGTCGGCGACCGCGGGCGAGTCCCAGGTGCTGAGGTCCTTCTCCTCGCCCCAGGTCGAGGCGGCGAGCGGGCGCCCGACCGGCTCGTGCTCGGCGAGAGCCTGCGGCGCGGTGAGCAGGCGCACGCCCGCCGCCTCGGCGCCCGCCAGCACCTCGCGCAACCAGATCGCCCCCTCCGACCACCAGTGGCCGAGCAGCTCGGTGTCGATCGCGAAGACGATCAGGCCGCGCCGGCCGCGGCGAGCCGAGAGCTCGCGCAGCCGCGTCGCGGTCGCGGCGAGGAACTCGCCGGCCTGACGCCGCGCCGCCGCCGCGCCGGCCGCCGGGTCGTAGGCGCCGCCCCCGACCTTCCAGATACGGATCCCGCGCAGCGATTTGCCCGCGAACTGGGCGTGAGCCGGATCGGACGGGTAGCCGTCGAGCGACCACAGCCACTGGATCGCCTCCCAGTCGATCGGCAGCGCCACCGGGCCGGCCTCGGTCCGCACCGGGCTCAGCGCGTCGAGCGGGTCGGCGTCGTGGGCGCTCTGGTCGACGCAGAACCACCCCACCCCGTGCTCGGCCAGCCGCGCCTCGAGGCCGGGCTCGTAGGCGCACTCGGGCAGCCAGAAGCCGCCGTCCCAGCCGAAGCGCCGCCGGTGCGAGCGGATCCCGGCGTCGATCTGCAGCCGGATCCCGGCCCGCGTGGCGAGCAGCGGCAGCACGGCATGGGTCGCGGTCGAGGCGGCGAGCGCCACCCGGCCCTCGGCCGCCGCCACCTGGAAGGGGCGCAACGGGTCCCCGCCGGCGGCGTCCAGCAGCTCCAGCGCATGCGCGTAGCGCTCCCGCTCCGCCTCGCATGCATCGCGGCACTCCCCCGGCACCTGCTCCATGTCGGCTTCGGCGGCGGCGATCCGCCACTCGACCAGGAACTCGCGCAGCCGTTCCGCCGCACCGCCGTCCTCCAACTGGTCGGCCAGCACCGGCGTCACCGTCATCGTCAGCTGCTCGGCGCACTCCAGCACCGGCAGATAGGACCGGATCACAGCATCGAACAACCACTCCTCCCCGAACGGATACGTCCCAAATCCCTCGACGTAGGGCATGTGGCTGTGCAGGACGATCGCGAGGTCGCCGGCGCTCCGCTCAGGCATGGCAGACTGCGAGGAAGTCAAGTGCCCGATCCAGGTCACCTTCCCTCAGCGCGAAATCCGAAGCGGAGATCGCCGGGGTGAAGCGGTCGTAGAACGGCTTGGTCAGCCGCAGCGCCTTGTGCGCGCGGTCCCAGCCGAGCCGGATCGCCAGCTCGTGCGCGCGCAGCTTGCGGGCGTGGAAGAGGCCGAGCAGCTCGACCCGCTCGAAGTGGCCCTCGCAGAGCGCCCGGAACTCCGCCGCGCGGTACTCGCGCACGTGCCAGGGGTTGTCGGACTTCTCCGCCCCCGGCGGCGCCAGCGTCAGCAGGTTCGGGGTCGAGACGTAGGCGACGCCACCGGGCGCCAGCATCGACTTGAAGTGCTCGAGGATCGCGCCGGCGTCCTGCACGTGCTCGATCGTCTGCAGGAAGACGACGGCGTCGCAGGGCTCGGTGAAGCTCTCGACCAGGTCGCGCTCGAAGCGCAGGTTGGGACGCACGTAGCGCAGCCGGGCGTGCTCGTGGGCCTCGGGGTTGGCGTCGACGCCGACCACGCTCGCCGCCCGCCCGGCGAGCAGGTCGGAGCCGTAGCCCTCGCCGCAGGCCATGTCGACGACCCGCTTGCCGCCCGCCCGCGCCGCGATCCACTCGTAGACGGCCAGGTGGCGACGGAACCAGTAGTTCTCCTCGGGCACGTCGGGCAACGTGCGCTCGCCGGTCAGCGGCAGCGGCGGCACCCCGGCCGGCTGGTTCTCCTGGACATATTCGCGCGTCACTGCAACGGGACCGTATTGTTCCCCGCCTCATGCCTGCCTCCCCCACCGCCACGCCCGCCCACATCAAGGACGTCAACACCCGCTACCACGACGCCGCGGCGCACGAATACGACGCCAAGTGGGGCATCGACTTCGGCGCCACCGGCCAGCGCCAGGTGCGGCTGAAGCTCTCGAAGGCGCTCGGCGGGCTCGGCGGCGAGCGCTTCGGCGACGCGCTCGAGATCGGCTCCGGCACCGGCTACTTCTCGCTCAACCTGCTGCAGATGGGGACGATCGAGCGGCTCACGGCGACCGACATCTCGCCCGGGATGCTGGCGCGACTGACGGCCACCGCCGAGGGGCTCGGGCTGGAGGCCGAGACGGTGACCGCCGAGGCCGAGACCCTGCCCTTCGAGGACGAGAGCTTCGACCTCGTCTTCGGCCACGCCGTCCTCCACCACATCCCCGACATCGAGCGCGGCTTCGCCGAATTCCGCCGCGTGCTGCGCCCCGGCGGCGCGATCGCCTTCGCCGGCGAGCCCTCGCGCTACGGCGATCGCCTCGCCGCGGCGCCGAAGCGCGCCGGCATGCTCGCCGCCCCCGCCTGGCGCCGCCTCGTCGGCGCCAGCCCCCGCGCCGTCGCCGAGACCGACCTCTCCCACGACCACTCGCTCGAGGCCGAGGTCGACGTCCACGCATTCGCCCCGGCCGACCTGCGCCGCCTGCTGCGCGACGGCGGCTTCGAGCAGCCGCGGGTCGGCGGCGAGGAGCTGCTCGCCAACGCCTGGGGCTGGGGCCTGCGCACGGTCGAGTCCAGCGCCGAGCCCGAATCGGTCCCATGGGGCTGGCGCCGCTTCGCCTTCAACAGCTACATGTCCCTGCAGAAGCTCGACACCCGCCTGCTCGAGCCCCGCCTCCCCGCCGAGCTCTTCTACAACCTCCTGCTCTCCGGCCGCAAGCCGGCCTGACTCGGCCACCACCCGCCCCCAAATGGAGTCTTTTGGGGGTCTCCTATGCCCCAAAAGTCTCCATCAAGCAACGGGACGACCTGGGGATGTGCCGGCGAGCCGGTCGATAACCGCAGTGAGCCTTCGCCGGACCTCTTCGGGTCGGTAGCGAACCTGGCTTTCAGCGAAACGCAACGTCGTCAGACCCGCTGCCGTATGCGCCTGGTCGCGACGATGGTCGTTCGCCTGCTCGCCCGCCGTGCGATGGTGGCGCCAGCCATCGACCTCAACCACCAGCCCGAGCTTCGCCCAATAGAAATCGACGCGATAGCCGCTCACCCATACTTGCGTTTCCGGCCGGAGAAGATTTGCTGCTCGCACGATCGCCATGAACTTGCTCTCGAGGCCGGTGTCGGTGAGGGCGTCGCAACCTAGAAGTCGGCGCACGCAGGCCATGCCTGGGCGTGGCGGAAGACCTTGGATCGTTGCACGGAGGGTCTCGGGATCGACCAAATCGAGTCGGTCGGCATCGTTGATCGCATGCTCCACCTGATCTCGTCTTCGACCACAGGCCGCACGATGCCCCACAGTGTCGCTGCGCTGCGATGGCTCAATAGGGCATTAGGGCCGCAGCTCAGCACGGCGGCAATCCAATGGCCCTTCTGGCTGATCTCGGGCCTGCCGACGACGTAGACGCCCCGGCCGTGCCGGTGCAGGCGACCCGTCTTGATTCGATGCTTGATCGAGTCGGGGCCCAGTCCGAGCTCCAGCAGCTGCCGCCTGGTGACCACACCGTGCTGAGCCTTGGCAAGACCCCAGATCGCCCCTCCCACCCGTGGATGCTTTTTGGGGTCCATGCACCCCCAAAGGGCTCCACATGCCTGTGTTCTCCCCCCTGGGCGACGGCCGGCGGCGGGATTTTCGCGCTATTTGCGCGGCTTGGGCTACGTCACACTTCGGCGGCGGGCGCGGTAGAGCTTGGTTTTCGCGTCGAAGCCCTTGAGGCGGCGCTCGCCGGCGAAGGAGTACTCGAAGGCGTCGCCGGCCCCGTCGCGGGCGGCGGAGTCGACGAGGACGCGGCCGGGGCGGGCGACGCCGCCGATGCGGCTGGCGAGGTTGACGGTGCCGCCGTAGTAGTCGCCGCCCTGGGTGTGGACCGAGCCGTGGGCGACGCCGGCGCGCAGGCTGGGGAACTGCTCGCCTTCTTCCTCGGCCGCGGAGACCAGGCGCAGCGCCGCGTCGACCATCGCCTCGGCGTCGGTGGAGATCAGCATCGCGCCGTCGCCGATCAGCTTGACCAGGCGCACCGGCGGCTCCGCCACGGCGGTGGCGAGCTCGTCGAGGCGGCCGGCGATCAGCCCGAGCTCTTCCGTCTCGACCTGCTCGCCGATCTTGGTGAAGCCGACCAGGTCGGCGAAGCAGACCGAGATCTCTGCGGTCGAGACTTCGCCCGCCTGCAGTTCGGCGGTGCCGATCACGTCGCGGCGGATCTGCTCGAGCATGTGGGCGCGCAGCGCGTAGAGCAGGGTCGGCTCGAAGACGGGCAGCATCTGCTCGGCGGCGGCGGCGAAGCGCAGCGCCAGGTCGCGCTCAGTGTCGCCCGGCTGCATCAGCGTGCGGATGATCAGCTCGCGATTGGCCTCGGCGATCCGCGCCGTCCCCATCCCGATCGTGCGCGCGACCTGCAACATCCCGTCCTCGGGCAGGCCGGCGTCGTGGAAGGCTTTCACCCGCTTCGCCGCCTCCAGGTCGGCCTCGCTGACCGAGCGCTCGTCAGGGTCCGGGTAGGGGACGCCGAGCGCGGCGCTGATCCGCTGCAGTTTCTCCAGCTCGAGGCCGACCTTCTCGGCAATCTCGCGCGGCGTGTAGCGGGGGCCGTCGCCGCTGAGCGCGCGCTCGACCGGCAGCAGCGTCAGGCGGCCGCCCTCGACCGCGTCGCGCAGATCCTCCAGCGAGACGCCTTCGCCCGCCAGCCGCTCGAGCAGCTCCAGCCGCGACGCGCGCGACTCCCCCTCGACGCCGTCGAGCAGGCCCTCCGCCTCGAAATCGATCTTCATGCGAACGCCACGCTACCGCCGCGGCGCGGATCGCCGCCGCCGCTGAGCTCGCCGCCGGCCGGATCGCGCGCCACCGCCTGCACGCCGCCGAAGAAGAGGTTGATCCGCGGCCGGCGCAGGACGGGCACGCCGCGGGCCTCGATCCGCGCCAGCGCCGGCTCGTCGATTCCCGGCTCGGCCTGGAGGACGCCCCCCTCGAAGTGCAGCCGCGGCGCCTTCACCGCTTCGCCGGCGCCCATCCCCTGCTCGAGCGCGCGCACCGCGGTCTGCACGATCGCCGAGCGGATCCGGTTCGAGCCGGCGCTGCCGAGCCCGAGCTCGATCTCGCCGTCGCGCTGGACGATCGTCGGCGCCATCATCGAGGGCACCCGCCGCCCCGGCGCGATCGCGTGGAAGCCGAGCGGGTTGAGGTCCTCCTCGCCGAGCATGTTGTTGAGGATCACGCCGGTGCCGGGGACGAGCACGCCCGAGC
>DASTVL010000210.1:0-12776 GCA_035759115.1 Solirubrobacterales bacterium
TTCTTCGCTTTCGATTTGCCGAAGTTCATCACCCGCGAGCCGCCGCCCTGCATCTGGTTCATCAGGAAGATCCAGAAGCCGAGGAAGATGATGAAAGGCAGGACATAGATCAGCGCGTTGAGCAGGCCGCCGCCGCCGGTGCCCTTGACCTCGGTCTTGACGTCGTTCGCCTCGAGCTGGTTGACCAGGGTCTGCTCGGTGTTCTCCGGGTATCCGGTGGAGAAGCTTTCGCCCTCTTTGCCCGCTTGTTCGGCGAGCTTCACGTCGAGCGTGTTGTCCTTGGTGTTGATCGTCAGCTCTTCGACCTTGCCGCTGGCGATCAGGCCCGTCTTCGGAGCGACGAGCTCGTTGTAGGAGGGCGATTCCGTCTCCGGCCCGGGGCTGATCACTTTCTGCGCCACGAAGGCGAGAATGACCACGAGCAGGATCGGGAACGCTGCGCTTTTGAAGAAACGCCTCACAGGGAAAAATCAGCGTACCAGGGCGGTTTCAGCGCCCGGCTGGATGGATGGAAGCTCTCAATCGTCTACTCGTCCAACGCCGCGACGTAGTCGAGGTTGCGGTGGCGCTGTGCGTGGTCGAGCCCGTAGCCGATCGCGAAGCGGTCGGCGATGCGGAAGCCGACGTAGCGCGGCTCGAGATCGACCCGCAGCCGGTCGGGCTTGGTCAGCAGCGCGCAGGCCTCCAGCGAGGCCGGTTCGCGCGCCTTCAGGTTGCGCATCAGGTACTGCAGGGTGAGGCCGGAGTCGATGATGTCCTCGACGATCAGCACGTGGCGACCCTCGATCGGCGCGTCGAGGTCCTTGAGGATGCGGACGACGCCTGACGAGTCTGTCTGCGAGCCATAGCTGGAGACGGCCATGAAGTCGATCTCGCAGGGGACATCGAGGTGGCGCATCAGGTCGGCGAGGAAGATCACGGCGCCCTTGAGCACGCCGACCATGCACAGGTCGCGGCCCGCGTAGTCCTCGCTGATCTGCTTCCCCAGCTCGGCGACCCGTCGCTGCAGATCCTCGCCGGAGACCAGGGTCTCGCCGATCGCGTTCACCGACCGAGCCTATCTACCGCTCGGCGCGCAGGGTGCCGCGCTCGGCGATCGCGCGGACGCCGCCGCCGAGGTCGAGCATCGCGCTGCCGGTGCGGCGCAGGGCGGCGACCTGGTCGGCGTGATTGGCAGCGCCTGGGACGGGGCGGCCGGCGGCGCGGTCGGCGAGCCGCTGGACGACGAGGCGGCGCAGCGCCGGAGGCAGCGCCGCGAGGCGCTCGAGCTCGATCGTGTTGCGGCGCGAGCCGTCGGAGGCATCTAGCTCGGCGCCGACCAGCTCGTCGAGCACCTCGGCCTCGTCGCGCAGCAGATCGGCCGTGCGCAGGACGTTCTGCGCCGCCGCCGGGTGGACCTCGGCCAGCGCCGCGGCGAGGCCGTGGCGCACGCGGTTGCGCGCGTAGGCGCCCTCGTCGTTGCTCGGGTCGTCGCGCCAGCCGAGCCCCCGCTGCTCGCAATACTCGGTCGTCTCGGCCCGGGTGAAGCGCAGCAGCGGCCGCACCAGCCGGCCGTCCTCGGGCCTCATCCCCAGCAGCGCCCGGCGGCTGGGCGAGGATGCCAGCCGGTAGAGGATCGTCTCGACCTGGTCGTCGGCGGTGTGCCCGGTCGCGATCCGCGCGCCGGCCCCCTCGGCCAACCCGGCCGCGGCCGCGTAGCGCGTGTCGCGCGCCCAGGCCTGCAGGTTGCCCGGGCCCTCCGGGCGGCGTGGCCGCTCGGCCGCGAGCCGCACACCGAGCCGCTCGCAGAGCGCCGCGCAATGCTCTTCGTCGGCGTCGGAGTCGTCGCGCAGGCCGTAGTTGACGTGCAGCGCCGTCACCTCGCCGGCGCCGAGCAGTCGCACCGCGAGGTCGACCAGGCAGACCGAGTCGCGCCCGCCGGAGAGCAGCGCCACGACGCGCCCATCCGGCGGCAGCAGACCGCCCCCGCGCACCGCGTTGAGCATCGCTTCGCCCACGTCGTTCGGTTCATCGCCCGGCATCGACCCTCAGTCTAGGCCGATCGACTCCGGGTCGGGCATAGTTAATAGCTGAAAAATTAGGTTTTAGCCTTGTATATCACTTCAATAGCTATTAAAGTAGCTTTTATGCAGATCGAAGCCCTGTTCACCGATGCGGCGATCCTCGAGGAGCTCGGGGGGCGACTGAGACGAACGAGGTTGCAGCGCAACCTCACCCAGCGCAGCCTCGCAGACGAGGCCGGTCTCTCCCTGGCGACCGTCCGCAACCTCGAGGACGGCAAGCCGAGCCAACTCGTCACGCTGATCCGGGTCCTGCGCGTTCTCGGCCTGGCCGGCGGGCTCGAGCAGGCGGTCCCGGAGCCGCCCCAGAGCCCGGTCGAGCTGATGCGCCTGCGGGGACGCGAACGACAGCGAGCCTCTTCGGCGAGGCCGCGACAGTGAGCACGCTGGCGACGGTCAAGCTCTGGGATGAGCCGATCGGAGTGGTATCGGTCGGCGAGGCCGACCGGGTCGCCAGCTTCGAGTACGAGCCCGAATTCGCCGCCAGGGAGCTCGAGGTCGCGCCGCTGACGCTGCCGGTCGAGCAGCGTGGCCCCTTTCGCTTCCCGGGGCTGGCGCCAGAGACCTTCTGGGGTCTGCCCGGCCTGCTCGCCGACTCGCTACCCGACCGCTACGGCATGGCTCTGACCGACATCTGGTTGACCAGCCGGGGACGGGCGGCCGGCAGCCTCGATCCGGTCGAGCGGCTCTGTTACGTGGGACGCAGGGGCATGGGGGCGCTCGAGTACGAGCCGGCGCTGGGGCCGAACCCGACGCGTAGCCATGAGATCGACGTCGGCGCACTCGCCGAGCTTGCCGGCGCGATCCTCTCCAAGCGCGATGCGCTGCGGACAGAGCTCGACAAGGACGGCGCGCTCGAAGAGATACTGAGGATCGGCAGCTCGGCCGGCGGCGCCCGAGCGAAGGCCCTGATCGCCCTATGCCCGCGCAGCGGCGAGATCCGCTCGGGCCAGCTCGATGTCGATCCCGGCTTCGAGCACTGGCTGCTCAAGTTCGACGGCGTCGCCGACAGCAGCCGCGAGATCGGCACTCCCGACGGGTACGGAGCGATCGAGCTGGCCTACTCGCGCATGGCGGTCGATGCGGGAATCGAGATGAGCGAGTGCCGGCTGCTGGAGGAGAACGGGCGGCGGCACTTCATGACCCGCCGTTTCGATCGTCTCGCCGACGGCTCGAAGCTGCACATGCAGTCGCTGGGGGCGATGGCGCACCTCGACTTCAACCTCGCGGGCGCCAACTCCTACGAGCAGGCGCTGATGACCATCCGTCGCCTCGGACTGCCGATGGCGGCGATCGAGGAGCAGTTCCGGCGCATGGCCTTCAACGTCGTCGCCCGCAACCAGGATGACCATGTGAAGAACATCGCCTTCCTGATGGACCGGGAGGGCAGATGGCGCCTCTCCCCCGCCTTCGACGTCACCTACGCCTTCAATCCGTCCGGTAGCTGGACGGGGCAGCACCAGATGTCGCTCAACAGCAAGCGCGAGGCATTCGAGCGCGAGGACTTTCGCGAGGTCGGCCGCTGGGCCTCGATGAAGCGCGGGCGGGCCGAGCAGATCCTGGCCGAGGTTCAGGATGCGGCGAGGGCGTGGCCGGAGCACGCGTCGGAGGCCGGGGTCGACGAGCAGCGCGCCGAGAAGATCGGCCACACGCTGCGCCTCGAGCTGCCGAGTGGCTGAGCCCTACGCCGCCCGCCGCACGACATACAGCGGCGTCGGGGCCGGGAAGCCCTTCAGGTTGACCTCGCCGATCGGGCTGCAGGTGAGGCCGCGGTCGTGCAGCGACCCCGTGACGGCATCGGTCACGAGGATCTCGCCGGCCTGGGCGCGGTCGGCTACCCGGTGGGCGAGGTTGACGTCGGTGCCGAAGTAATCGCCGTCGCGGTAGACGGCGTTGGCGTGGTGGATGCCGACCCGCGGCCGCGGCCGTTCGGGGAAGCGGTCGAGCAGGCCGACCGCCCACTCGGTCAGCGAGGCGGGGTCGGGCGAGACGACCATCACCTCGTCGCCGATCGTCTTCACCACCGTCGCCTCCGGCGGCAGCGTCGCCTCGACCGTTTCGACGAAGTTCTCGACCACGTCGAGCGCCTCGAGGTCACCCTCCTCCTCGGTGTAGCGGGTGAAGCCGGAGAGGTCGATGAAGCAGAGCGTGACCGGTACCTGGCCGAGCTCGGAGACCGGCGCGTCCAGGTCCGACTCCATGTGGCCGACGACGTCCTGTTCCATGAAGTAACGCAGGTAGCGCGTGTGCAGGTACTCGGTCAGCGGCGCCGCCAGGGGCAGGATGTCGGCGGCGAGCTCGCCCATCTCCTCGGCGATCTCGAGCTCGGGCAGGGCGTCGCGGATCAGCGGTTCGTGCACGTAGAGGTGGAAGAGGCGGACCTCGGCGTCGGCGATCCGCCGCAGCGACTGGACGTAGACGCGGACGATCTGCAGGAAGGCGACCAGCGGGAAGCCCGCCGCCAGGACGCGGGCGCAGTGGCGCAGCGCCTTGACGTCGTCGGGGCTGAGCCGGCGCTCCTGGCCGAGCGGCGTGCCGAGGATGACGAGGATGCGCTCGATCAGTTCCGGCTCGAGCCCGGTCTCGTGGGCGACGTCCTCGACTGTCGCCTCCTCCGCAGGCACCGGGAAGAGCTCCTCGACGAAGCCGAACGCGAGGCGGCCCTCACGGCCGGCCCGCTTCAGCTCCTCCAGCGAGTGGCCGCGCTCGCGCATCCGCGCCACCACCCGCGCCTGGGCCGCCGCGGCAGCCGTCCACCGCCCACGCCGCACCGGCACGACCTTCTCAGCCGCCCAGCGCTTAAGCGTGCTCGACGACACGCCGGAACGACGCGAAGCCTCCGCCAATGAAATCCGCTCATCCACCATCGCGAACTCCGAGGCTAACCCGCACAGCCGTCCCCTGGGTTGCGCTGCAAGTGGGCCCGTCCCGGTGGGGGTGGAGCGTCTTGTACTTTTTTTGCGAAAGCGCCCTCGGACGGGCGCAAACTGTCTTCAAAAAAAGTTAAGCGGAACCCCCACCGGGACGGGCCCAGCGGGGGTTCCGTACAACAGGATCAGACGGCCGCTTCCTCGTCGGAGTGCGCCTGCAGCACCTCCTCCCCGCCCTCGCCGGTGCGGATGCGAACCGCCTCCTCCACCGGCAGGACGAAGATCTTGCCGTCGCCGACCTCACCCGTGCGGGCGTGCTTGAGGATCGTCTCGACGACGAGGGCCTGGTCTTTGTCCTCGACCACGACCTCGAGCTTCAGTTTGGGCCGGACGTTGACAGTCAGGGTCGAGCCGCGATACCGCTCGACGATCCCTTTCTGCCTGCCCGATCCCTTTGCCTCGAGGATCGACAGGGACGGGAATCCCTTGTCGAGCAGCTCGGTCCTGATCGGCTCGAACGCCTCGTGGCGGATGAATGCCTCTATTTTTTTCATTCGTCCAGCCCTCCTAACGCGACGACTCGGTCGCGGTCATCTGGGCGGGTGCAGCCGCGGGTACTCCGGCTCCGGTGCCCATCGTGCTTGGCAGCCCGGTCGAGTACTCCGGCTGCGGGATGAACTGCTCCGGGTATCCGTACATGCCGTGCGAGCTGATGTCCAGGCCCGCTTCCTCCTCGGCGTCGTCGACCCGCAGCCCGATCGTCGCCTTGATGATCCCGAAGGTCGCGATCGAGATCGCGAAGACGACGACGAACGTGAACAGGACGGCGAGTCCCTGTACGGCGAGCTGCCCGACCGAGGCGCTGAACGGCTCGCTGCCGAAGACCGAGTACCAGACCCCCGGCGCCGCGCCTTCGCTGACCAGGCGCGCCGAGCCGAAGATGCCGACCGCGAGCGTGCCCCAGATTCCGGCCAGGCCGTGCGCCGAGAGGGCGCCGACCGGGTCGTCGAGCAGCTTCTCGATCGCCAGCACGGCGTAGACGACGAGCAGGCCGGCGATGAAGCCGATGATCGGCGCCGCCCAGTACTCGACGAAGCCCGACGGGGCGGTGATGCCGACGAGGCCGGCGATCGCGCCGTTGCCGGCCATGCCGACGTCGAGCGACTTGCTCTTCAGGTAGACGGCCAGCGATGCGCCGATGACCCCTGCGGCCGCGGCCAGCTGGGTGTTCAGCATGACCTCGCCGAAGAAGTTGCCGGCGGTTTCGAAGGTCGAGCCTCCGTTGAAGCCGAACCAGCCGATCCAGAGGATGATCACGCCGAGGCCGACGAGCGGCATCGAGTGCCCCGGGATAACCCGCGGGTTGCCGTTGGCGTCGTACTTGCCCTTGCGCGGGCCGAGCAGCAGCAGCGCGGCGAGGGCGCCGACGGCGCCGGTCAGGTGGACGACGGAGGAGCCGGCGAAGTCCATCACGGGCTTGCCGCCGATGTCGCCGAGCAGGCCGCCGCCCCAGACTGCGTGTGCGATGAGCGGGTAGATGATCGCGCCGAACACAGCCGCGTAGATCACGTAGGCGCCGAACTTGATCCGCTCCAGGGTCGTGCCCCAGACGATCGCCAGCGAGACCGCGCAGAAGGCGAGCCCGAAGAGCATCAGCATCGCCGATTCCCCGGTCACCGCTTCGCCCGCGACCGTCTGGTCGAAGTGGAAGAAGAAGCCGCTGTCGCCGAAGAAGTCGTTGCCGCCGCCTTCGGCCACGCCGTAGCCGATCGCCCACCAGGCGATCGTCACGATCGCGAGGTTGACGAGCACCTTGGCGACGCCCGTGCCGACGTTCTTCTGCCTCGAGAAGCCGATCTCGAGGAACATGAACCCGGCCTGCATGAGGAAGACCAGCACGGTCGCGACCGCGACCCAGGTCATGTTCAGCTCGCTGGCCTTTTCCTCGAGCGAGCCGGCGACTTCGCCGACGGTTGCGGCCGATGCCGCCGCGGGTAGCAGTAGGGCGGCGAGCACCGCCAATATGGCGGCGACGCCGATCTTCGTTCTCATCTCTGGAATTCCCTCCTAGCCCGCCGAGCACGCGGCACCGGCGGTCGCGGTTGTGTTCTTGCCATCGCGCTCCAAGGTATGAATGGCCCGTCCGGCTGTGTTTGGACCGATGGAGGAAATCTGGGAGGCGCATCTCTCACGAGTGGCAGGAGGCCGCCTGGGAAGCCGCTCCAGCTCGACTCGGAGTCAATCACCGACCTCTTGGCTCGGATTTCGTTAGGGTGCCCGAATAACAACGTCTTAGGGAGACCTAAGTAGGCTCCCCTAATCGAGGAGGCAACTGAATTGAGCAAGGGCAAGACGAAGTTCGCGGCAGTCCTGGCCGCCCTGGCGCTCGGCGCCCTGGTCGCCGGCTGCGGCGACAGCGGCGACGAGGAGACGACCGCGGCCGCCGGCAACGCCCGGCTGGCGCCGATCAAGGCCTACCTGACCGACCACTCGGCCGAGCTGCTCGAACAGGCCGAACAGCTGCAGGCCGACGCCGACGAGTACTACGAGCTGGCCGAATCGGTGAACTTCGACTACGACGCCCTGCTCGAAGAGCACGGCGAGGAAGTCGAGCAGATCCTCGACAGCGCCAAGCAGACCTTCGTCGCCGCCAACCCCGCCTATGAGGAGATGGAGGGCATCGTCGCCGGCGTGCCGCGGCTGGCCCGGTACGACGTCGACATCGACGCCGGCTCCGACGCCTCCTCACCCGAAGACGCGGTCTCCTTCACCCTCACCACCCCGCAGGGCAAGCAGCTGAAACAGCCGGGGAACCTCTTCTTCCTCACCGAGACCGCGCTCTACGGGACCAACCCCGACCTGCAGGCGAAGGGCGCCCGTCCTGACGTCGACGGCGACGGCGAGGTGGAGTTCGGCGAGGGGCTGCCCGACGCCGACATCTTCAAGGCGACCGCCGACGAATTCGTCGCCCAGGCCGCAAGCCTCGACGAAGACGCGCAGGCGTTCGAGCCGACGTCCTCCGACGCGCTGACCTCGATCGTGGTGATGACGCCGACGATGAGCGAGTACTTCGAGGCCTGGAAGAACTCGCGCTTCATCGCCGGCGAGGACGCCGAGGAACAGGGCTTCGTCGCGACCTCGCGCCTCTCCGACATCGCCGACATCCTCGGCGGCATCCTCTTCACCTACGACGGAATCGAAGCGACGATCGCCGCGGAGAACCCGCAGCAGGCCAAGCAGACCCGCAAGGAACTGCAGAACCTGGTCGACTTCGCCACCGGTCTGCGCGACCGCGAGGCGAACGGCGAGCAGTTCACGGCCAAGCAGGCCGACGCGCTCGGCGCCCAGGCGCAGGCCCAGGCCGAGGCGATCGCCGGCCAGGTGACGCAGGCCGCCAAACAGCTCGAAGTGGAGCTGCAGGAAGGCTGATTTGGGGCAGGCCGTCGCGATCCTCGCCGTCCTCGCGACGGCCCTGCTCGCGGCGGCCCCCGCCGGCGCCGAGCCGCCCTGGCAGGCGGCCGACGGCCTGCGCGCCGACCTGTTCGGGGCGCAGACCGACCTCCTGCTCGGCGAGCCCGGCGAGAGCCCGGTGGGCGCTGCCGAAGCGCGACTCGCCGGGCCGTTGCGCGAAGGCCTCGCCGCCGAGGCGCCGGCCGAGCTGGCGCAGATCGAGCGCTCGCTGAGCGCCGCGCGGCGCGCGATCGCCGGCGCCGACGAAGCCGGCCTGGCGGCCGCCCGCGGTCGCATCGCCGCCGCCCTGCGCCGCGGCGCGATGGCGGTCGCGATCGCCGCGACCCGCCGCGGCGAGGTGGCGACGGCGCGCAGCTGGCTGCAGATCCGCGACTTCCGCCAGGCCACCCGCTTCACCCGCCCGGGGGTCGACGCGACCGCGGCCCTGGACTCCCTCGCCGCCGGCGAGATCGGGCCGCGGGCGGCGGTGATCCAGATCGAGAAGGACCTGCTCGACGCCTTCCAGGCGCGGCTCGGCAGCAACCTCGACGAAGCGGCGCAGGCGGGCGAGCGCGGCTTCGACGGGCGCTTTGCCGAGACCGCCGCGGTCGTGCACGGCTACTGGCTGGCGCTGGCGGACGAGTACGGCGAGCAGCGCAGCGGCGCTGAGCGCCGCGCCACCGAGCGCGACTTCGAGCTGCTCGCCGCAGCCGCCCTCGCCGGCGACCGGGGTGCGTTCGAGGCCGCCCGCAAGCGGGTCGAAGCCGACCTCGACGGCTTCGTCGCCGCGCCGCTGACGCCCGAGGAGCAGGTCAACCGCGCCGCGCAGCTGATCCGCTTCCTCGACCTGGTGCCGAAAGAGTTCGAGAAGGGGACCTCCGACGGCCGCGTGACGATCCCCTTCGAGATCCAGGAGGCGGTCGCCTTCATGGACGGGGTCGAAACCGCCTTCGCCGACCTCGAGCCGGAGCTGCTCGAGCGCGATGCGGCGGCGGTCGCCGAGATCAAGGCGGCCTACGCTCTGCTGCGCAGGGACGTGGACGCCGCGCAACAGGGCCGGGCGGTGGCCGAGCAGGCCGAGCTCGACGGGGCCCGCGACCGCGCCGCCGGCGCCTTCGAACGGGCCGCGCCGCAGGAGTGGACCGAGCCGGGCGAAGAGGCCGACTACGAACTCGTCGGCATCTCCCTCGACCAGATGGAAGCCGCGGCCGGGGCGGGGCAGTACAGCGCCGCCGAGCAGGCGCGGCTGGCGGCCTACGGCTTCTTCGAGTTCGGCCCCGAGCTGAAGCTGCGTGCCTTCGACCCGCAGCTGGCGCTGAAGATAGAGGGACTGATCTGGTACGGCGCCGACGGGCGCGCCGGCCTCGCCGCGCTCGTCGCCGGCAAGGCGCCGGTGCGGGAGCTGCGCGAAACCCGGCTCGTACTGGACGAAGAGCTCGAGGACGCGCGAGCGCTGACCGGCGACGGCGCCGGCGCGACGACGGCGATCGTCAACTCGGCGCTGATCGTCTTCCGCGAGGGTCTCGAGGCGATCCTGATCCTCGCCGCGATCACCGCCAGCATGATCGGCCCGCGGGCGCCGCTGCGGCGGCCGGTCTACCGCGGCGCCCTGCTCGCCCTGCCCGCCAGCGTGCTGATGTTCGTGCTCGCCCTGGTGCTGCTCGACTCGCTCTCCCAGTACGGGGAGAAACTCGAGGCCGCGGTCGGCGTGGTCGCGATCGGCGTGCTGCTGCTCGTGCTCAACTGGTTCTTCCACCGCGTCTACTGGACCGAGTGGATCAAAGGCCACCGCGAGCGCGGCAAGGCGCTGACCGGGGCGGCGATCGCGACCGGCGCCGGCGCGGCGACGGTCGCGGGCCTCTACACGCTCGGCTTCACCAGCGTCTTCCGCGAGGGCTTCGAGACGGTGCTCTTCCTGCAGGCGCTGCAGCTCAGCTCCGGCACCGGCGTCGTCCTCGCCGGCGTCTCGCTCGGCCTTGCGATCACCGCCGTCGTCGGCGCGATCACCTTCGCGCTCGAGCGTCGCCTCCCCTACAAGAAGATGCTGGTCGCAACCGGGGTGCTGATCGCCCTCGTCCTGGTCGTCCTCGTCGGTAACACGGCGCGGACGATGCAGGGGGTCGGCTGGCTGCCGATCCACCCGTTCGAGATCGAATTCCCGCTCTGGCTCGGCACCTGGCTCGGGGTCCACCCGACCGTCGAGACCCTGGCCGCGCAGGCGCTGGCGCTCTGCTTCGTGATCGGCAGCTACTTCGCCGCCGAGTGGGTGCGCAAGCGCGACGTGCGGCGGGCGAGCGCCGCCGCAACCGAGAGCCAGGACGCCATACGCTTGCGCGGTGCCATCCTCCCGCTTGCGACCGACGGCGCCACTCGCAACCAGGGCGATCCTGGTCGGCGATCCGGGCCGGGCGCTGCTGCTCGCCCAGACACTGCTCGAGCAGCCGAAGATGAGCAATCACGCCCGCGGCCTGTGGGGGTATTCGGGCCGGACGCCGAGCGGGACTGAGCTGACGATCCAGGCGACCGGGATGGGCGGCCCCAGCGCCGCCATCGTCCTCGCCGACCTGGCGCAGCTCGGGGTCGAGCAGGTCGTCAGAGTCGGGACCTGCGTCGCGGTGGGCGGTCGCGCGGACCTCGGCGAGCTGCTGGCGGTCGAGGAAGCGCTGGCGGTCGGCGGCAGCATCGGCGCCTTCGGCCTCGACATCGGCGACACGGCGGTTCCGGACCCGGGACTGCGGGCGGGCCTCGAAGCGGGCCCGGCGGGGGAGGTGCGCAGCGCGCTCGTCGCCAGCCTCGACAGCGCCGACCCGGAGGCCGGCGGGATCCCCGACCCGATCGCGGCGGTCGACCTGCAGACGGCCGCGATCCTGGCCCGCGCCCCCCAGCTCGGGCTCGCCGCGGCGGCGCTGCTGATCGTCAGCGAGCGCGACGGCGAGCGGCTCGACGATCAGCAGCTCGAGACGGCTGCGGAAACCGGCGGGCAGGCTGCGGCCAGGAGCCTGCTCGGCTAGATCTAACCCTCGACTTGAGGGTCAGACTCACGCCTGGCCGCCGCCAACTCGCGGCGCAGCGAGCCGATCTCGCGGCCGAAGCGGTCGATCTCGTCCTCGACCTCGTCGAGGCGCTGCGAGAGCGAGCGCAGGCGGCGCTCGAGCCGCTCGAGATCGCCCGCCGAGGGCAGGTTGAGCGCGGTCATCGCCGCATGCTGGGCCTCGGCCGCCTTCTCGCGGGCGCCGAAGGCGGCCGATACGGCGTTCTCCAGCACGTGGCTGTCGAGCAGCGTCTGGGCCAGCTCGCCGATCGCCTGCTCGCTGCGCGCGCGGAAGCTCTCCTGATCGTCTTTGAACTCGTCTTCGATCGCCATGCGGGCAAACCTTAGAGATTCGGCCCCCGCCCCGAATCGCCGCTGAAACAGCTTCTTGACGAGTGCATCCGGATGGGCTGAGATCCTGCGGCCGGTGCTCACGGGCAGACAGTTGATTAAGTCCATGTTGGGGGAGCAGCTTGTGCGTTGCACGCGTCCCCACAACTCAGTAGCGTGGGCGTGCTTCATGCTTGGGGAGAGGATGGAAGCGGGTAGGGAAGGATAGCCCGTGCACGCAGGGAATCGAGGCGCCATCGCATGAGACAGAAGATCGCACTCATCATCGCCCTGGCCGGTTTCGCGGTCGTTACCGCGTTCGGCGTCGGCATGGCGGGTGCGGACCGCTCGGCGGGCCTCGGCGAGAACCGGGCGGCGAACGGGATCGTCAGCGGCCCGGCGCTTCCCTCGGCTGAACTCCCGGCCTGCTCGAATGAGCTCGACGATGACGAAGACGGGCTCGTCGACGCCGACGACCCCGACTGCGAATCGCCCGCCGACCCGAGCGAGGAGCCCGAGCCGGCCGCCGCGGAGGAGCCCGAGCAGAGCGAATCGCCGGTGCAGCCGAAGCGCGGCGGCAAGGTCGAGAGCGGCGACGCGCTCGACGCGGCCGAAGCCCCCGAGGCCGAGCCGCGCGGCGTCAAGCGCAACGAGAGCATCGGCGGCGGCGCCCAGAGCGGCGGCGTCGTCGCCCCCAAGGCGACCGCGGGCGACCAGCCCCCCGACGACGGGCCCGACGGCGGCTCGCAGTTCGACAGCGGCGGCGCCCCGACGGCGGCGAACCCGAGCACCACCTTCGCGCCCTTCGGCCCGGCGCCGATCGGCGTCCCCAACTTCGTCATCGACTCGTTCGAGATCCCGCCCTTCCTGCTGCCGATCTACCAGGCCTGCGGAACCGAGTACGGGATCCCCTGGCAGGTGCTCGCCTCGATCAACAAAATCGAGACCGCCTTCGGCACCAACCTCAACGTCTCCAGCGCCGGCGCGATGGGCTGGATGCAGTTCATCCCCTCGAGCTGGGAGATGTACGGGCTC
>DASTVL010000211.1:0-3016 GCA_035759115.1 Solirubrobacterales bacterium
CCGTGTTCGTTGGTGAGGACGCCGTGCGTGGCCCAGACCGTGAGCGCGTAGCCGTAGGGAACCGCGCTACCGCGCAGCACCGTGGTCAGCGCCCCGATCGATCGCTCGCCCATAAGGCCACCCGCCAAAATAGGGGCGGCCCCGGTCGTTCCCGTGCCCACCGGCCGAGCGAGGTAATTTTCCGCTGATGCCACAGACGATGTTCGACAAGATCTGGAGCGAGCACGAGGTCTCCGACGGCCTGCTCTACATCGACCTGCACCTGGTCCACGAGGTGACCTCGCCGCAGGCCTTCGACGGGCTGCGCCTGGCCGGGCGCGGCGTGCGCCGCCCCGACCGCACGCTCGCCACCGCAGACCACAACGTGCCCACCGACGGCACGATGGCGGCGAAGCTGATCGCCGATCGGCTCTCGCGGGTGCAGGTGGAGACGCTGGAGCGCAACTGCGCGGAGTTCGGTATCCCGCTCTACTCGCTCGGCTCCGAGCGACAGGGCATCGTGCACGTGATCGGGCCGGAGCTGGGGGTGACCCAACCGGGCATGACGATCGTCTGCGGCGACAGCCACACCTCGACCCACGGCGCCTTCGGCGCGCTCGCCTTCGGCATCGGCACCTCGGAGGTCGAGCACGTCCTCGCCACCCAGTGCCTGGTGCAGAAGCGGCCGAAGACGATGCGCATCCTCTACTCGGGCGAGCTCGGGCCGGGGGTGACGCCGAAGGACCTGATCCTGGCGACTATCGGCCGGCTCGGCACCGGCGGCATGGTCGGCCACGCGGTCGAGTACGGCGGCCCGGCGATCGAGGCGCTCTCGATGCCCGGCCGGATGACGATCTGCAACATGACGATCGAGGGCGGCGGCCGCGCCGGGATGATCGCCCCGGACGAGACCACCTTCGAGTGGGTGCGCGGGCGCGAGGGCGCGCCGCACGACTTCGACGCCGCGGCCGAGCGCTGGCGGCAGCTGCCGACCGACCCCGGCGCGAGCTTCGACACCGAGATCGAGGTCGACGCGACGGCGATCTCGCCGATGGTCACCTGGGGGACCAACCCCGGGATGGTCGTCGAGGTCACCGACTCGGTCCCGGACCCGGCGGCGATGGACTCGCCCGCCAACCGCGAATCGGCCGAGCGCGCGCTTGCCTACATGGGCCTCGAGGCCGGCACCCCGATGACCGAGTTGGCGCCCGAACGCGTCTTCATCGGCTCCTGCACCAACTCGCGGGTCGAGGACCTGCGCGAGGCGGCCTCGATGGTCGACGGCCGCAAGGTCGCGAGCTCGGTACGGGCGATGGTCGTCCCCGGCTCCCAGCAGGTCAAGGCGACGGCCGAAGCCGAGGGCCTGCACGACGTCTTCCGCGCGGCGGGCTTCGAGTGGCGCGAGGCGGGCTGCTCGATGTGCCTCGGGATGAACCCCGACACGCTGATCGAGGGCGAGCGCTGCGCCTCGACCTCGAACCGCAACTTCGAGGGCCGCCAGGGCAAGGGCGGCCGGACCCACCTGGTCAGCCCGAGGATGGCCGCGGCGGCGGCGATCGAGGGACACTTCGTCGACATCAGGGATTGGAGCTAGCGATGCGACCGATTGACGTGATCGAGGGCAAGGTGTCGGTGCTCGACCGGCACGACGTCGACACCGACCAGATCATCCCCAAGCAGTTCCTCAAGCGGGTCGAGCGGACCGGCTTCGGCGAGTTTCTCTTCTACGACTGGCTGCGCGACGGCGAGATCGAGCTCGAGCCCAACCCGATCCTCGTCGCCGGCCGCAACTTCGGCTGCGGCTCCTCGCGCGAGCACGCCCCCTGGGCGCTGGAGGACTTCGGCTTCGAAGCGATCGTCGCGCCCTCCTTCGCCGACATCTTCTACGCCAACTGCACCAAGATCGGCCTCTTGCCGGTCGAGCTCGACGAGCAGCACTGCCGGGCGGTCGCGGAGGCGGGGGAGGCGCGGATCGACGTCGACGACCAGACCGTCACCTGCGCCGCCGGCGTCTTCGAGTTCCAGATCGAGCCCGACGTCCAGCACCGTCTGCTCAACGGCCTCGACGACATCGGCATCACGCTCGAGAGCGGCGCCGCGATCGACCGCTTCGAGGCGGCGCGGCCGAGAGACGCCGTCCCGGCGACGACGGCGTTGTGAGCGGCCTGCAGCGGGCCCGCGCGATCAACACCGGCCCGCGCGAGTGGGACGCCGAGACCTACGACGCGGTCTCCGACCCGCAGTTCGAGTGGGGCATGGAGGTGCTGAAGCGGCTCGAGCTGAGCGGCGAGGAGGCCGCGCTCGACGCCGGCTGCGGCTCCGGCCGGGTCACCGCTGAGCTGCTGAGGCGGCTGCCCCGCGGCCGTTTGATCGCCGTCGACGGCTCGGAGGCGATGATCGCCAAGGCGCGCGAGCGGCTCGGCGACGAGGTCGGCTACCTGGTCGCGGACCTGGCCGAGCTGGAGGTCGAGGAGCCGGTCGACCTGGTCTTCTCGACCGCGACCTTCCACTGGATCGAGGACCACGAGGGCCTGTTCACGCGCCTGCGCAAAGCCTTGAAGCCCGGCGGCCGGCTCGTCGCCCAGTGCGGCGGCAAGCGCAACGTCGCCGAACACACCGAGGCGATCGCCTCGGTCGGGGCTCGGCCCGAGTTCGCCGCGCACCTGACCGGAACCACGGGCATGTGGAACTTCGCCGGCCCGGAGGAGACCGAGCAGCGCCTGCTCGTCGCCGGCTTCGCCGAGGCGAGCTGCTGGCTGCAACCCAAGCCGGTCACCCCGGCCGACCCGCTCGCCTTCGTCTCCACGGTCACCCTCGGCCCGATCCTCGCCCAGCTTCCCGAAGACCTCCGCCGCCCGTTCGCAGAAGCCGTGCTCGCCGAGTCCCCCGAGCCCTTCACCCTCGACTACGTCCGCCTCAACATCGAGGCAACCGCCTGACGTGCCGGTGCTGCGGCGTCTATATGGACCTCTACGCACCGGCACGTCTAGAGTGCGGCGTCCGTGAGCGAGACGCCCCGCATAGTGTTGCTGCCCGG
>DASTVL010000212.1:0-3310 GCA_035759115.1 Solirubrobacterales bacterium
CGAGCACAGCCTCGATTCCAAGGATCGGCTCACGGTTCCCTCTCGCTTCCGCGCGGCGCTCTCCGACGGGATCGTTCTCTCCAAGGGCTTCGACCCCTGCGTCTGGGTGCACACGACCGACGAGTTCGAGCAGCTCTCCGAGCGCTTCCTCTCGCCGCACAGCCCCTTCGGCAAGGACGCCCGCAGCCTGCGCCGCCGCTTCCACGGCGGCTCCTTCGACGAGAAGCTCGACTCGGCCGGGCGCATCCGCGTGCCCAGGCCACTGATCGACCACGCCGGCCTCGCCGGCCCCTGTGTCGTGATCGGCGCCGGCGAGTACCTCGAGATCTGGAACGCCGCGGCCTGGGCGAAGCAGGAGGAGGAGCTCGACGCCTCCGCGCCGGAGATCGCCGAGGGCCTGGCCACGAGCGGAGCGAGTGCGTGAGATGCACGCCCGGGCCGCGCACGCGCCGCTTCCCGACCGGGCCCGGCCTCAGACTGCCTTCGATCCCGCGACCCTGATCTACATGCCGACCGAGCACGAGCCAGTCCTCGCCACCGAGCTGACCGATCTGCTGGCGCCGCAGCCGGGCCAGGTCGCGGTCGACTGCACCTTCGGCGGCGGCGGGCACGCGCGCCGGATCGCCGCCGGGCTCGGGCCGGAGGGGACCCTGATCGCGATCGACCGCGACCCCGCCGCGGAGCCCCGCTTCGAGCGCTTCGCGGCCGAGGTTCCCTGCAAAACCAGGTTTATCGGCAGCGACTACTCGGCAGGTCTTCGCACCCTGCGCGGCGAAGGCATCAGCCCAGACATGGTGTTCATGGACCTCGGAATGTCCTCGATGCAGGTCGACGCCAGGGAGCGGGGCTTCTCCTATTCCTACGACGCGCCGCTCGACATGCGGATGGACACCCGCCAGCAGCTCAGCGCCGCCGACCTGGTCAACGAGTGGCCCGAGTCGCGGATCGCGCAGGTGCTGCGCACGCTCGGCGAGGAGCGCTACGCCGGCGGGATCGCGCGCGAGATCGCGCGCCGGCGGCCACTGCGCACCACGGCCGAGCTGGTCGACGCGATCAAGGCGGGAATGCCCGCCTCTGCCCGCTTCGGCGGCGGCCACCCGGCCAAGCGGACCTTCCAGGCGCTGCGGATCGCCGTCAACGGCGAGCTCGACTCGCTCGACGACGCGCTGCCGACGGCCTGGTCGATGCTGCCGCTCGGCGGTCGCCTCGCCGCGATCTCCTTCCACTCGCTCGAGGATCGGCGCGTCAAGCAGTTCCTCGTCGCCCGCGCCCGCGGCTGCGTCTGCCCGCCGGAGTTGCCGGTCTGCGCCTGCGGGCGCGAGCCGGAAGCCGAGCTGCTGACCCGTCGCCCGCTGGCGCCGGAGGCCGCCGAAGCCGCCGCCAACCCGCGCTCCCGCTCCGCCCATCTGCGCGCCGCGGTCAAGATCGCCGAGGCGCAGAGCGCCGGGAGCGCCGCCTGATGGCCGCCGCTGCCACCGCTCGCCAGGCGGCCCCCGCACGCGCGCCGCGCAAGCGCCCGGCGCCGAGCCGCGCGCCGCAGCGCAAGCGGGCGACGCCCGCGCGCCGTCCCGGCGGCCAGCTGATCCCGATCGCGGTCGGCACCGCGATCGCCGTCCGCGGCCTGCCCGATTCGGGCCCGATCGTCCGGTTGACCCGCGGCCGCGCCTGGATCGGCGTGCTCGGTCTGCTGCTCGTCGGCATCGTCGCGCTCAACGTGGTCACGCTCAGCCTCGCGGCGAGCTCCGGCCAGGTCGAGCAGAACATCCAGGCGCTCGACGAGGAGAACTCGGTGCTGCGCAGCCGCGACGCGCAGAAGTCCGGCGCCGGGCGGATCAGCCACGAGGCGGCCGCCCTGGGGCTGAGCGCTGCGGCGATCGAGGAGGCCGGCGTCGTCCAGGTCGGCCCCGACGACGCGGCTGTCGCGGCCCGTCGCCTGGCCGCCGCCGGAACCGCCTACTGAGCCGTATGCGCACGATCGAGCGCAGAATCGGCCTTCTCTTCGCCGGCTTTCTGCTCTGCTTCCTGCTGATCGCCAGCCGCGCCTTCTGGCTGCAGGGCGTGCAGGGGGCCGAGCTCGCCTCCGAGGCCGCCTATCAGCAGACTGACGTGGTCACCGTGCCGGGCCTGCGCGGCAGCGTGCTCGACCGCTTCGGCAACCCGCTCGCCGTCTCTGAAGACGCGCGCACGATCTACGCCACGCCCTACCAGGTGAAGCAGCCGCGCGATACGGCCGACAAGCTGGCCGGCATCCTCGGCCTGGAGGAGAGCGAAGTGCTCGAGAGCCTGACCGAGGACTCGGGCTTCTCCTACGTCGCGCGCAAGGTCGACGTGCCCAGCGCGGCGCGGGTCGCGCGGCTCGAGCTGCCCGGGATCGGCGAGCTGCCCGACAGCCGCCGCACCTACCCGCAGGGTGACCTGGCCGCGCAGGCGATCGGTGCGGTCGGCGACGAAAACCAGGGCCTCAGCGGGCTCGAGGTCGGGCAGAACTCGGTCCTGCGCGGCAGCGACGGCGAGCGGCGGGTGGTCAACGACGCGCTCGGCGAGCCGATCCGGCTGGAGACCGTGAGCGAGGCCGAGGACGGCGAGGACCTGCGGCTGACGATCGACCCCGCGATCGAGCGCAAGACCGAGCAGGCGCTGGCCGCGGTCGGCGAAACCTACGCGCCCAAGGGGGCGACCGCGATCGTGATGGACCCGCGCAGCTCCGAGCTGCTGGCGATGGCCAACTGGCCCCCGGTCGACCCAGGCGATCTGGACAGTGCCGACCCCGAAGACCTGATCAACCGCGCCACCGGCTTCACCTACGAGCCCGGCTCGACCTTCAAGTCCTTCACCGTCTCCGCTGCGCTCGAGGAAAAACAGGTCTCGCCCGAGACCTACTTCACCCTGCCGCCGACGATCAAGGTCGCCGACCGGACGATCGAGGAGTCGCATCCGCGCGGGACGGCGACGATGTCGGTCGCCGAAATCCTCGCCCACTCCTCGAACGTCGGCGCGGTGACGATCGGGCTCGGCCTCGGCAGCGAGAAATTCAGCCACTGGATCGGCCGCTTCGGCTTCGGCCGCCCGACCGGCGTGCCATACCCCGCCGAGGAGCGCGGGATCGTGCCCACGCTCGACGAGTACTCGGGCTCGACGATGGGCAACCTGCCGATCGGCCAGGGCCTCGCGGTGACGCCGATGCAGATGGTCGCCGGCTACGCGGCGATCGCCAACGGCGGCATCCTGCGCCGGCCGCGGCTGATCGAGCGGATCGGCGATGAGCCCGTGTCCGAGCCGCAGGGTCGCCGCGTGATCGGCGCCGGGGTCG
>DASTVL010000213.1:0-5817 GCA_035759115.1 Solirubrobacterales bacterium
CCGCACGATGCAGATGCACCGCGGCGGCAAGATCTCGGTCGAGAACAAGTACCCGCTGAAGACCCGCGACGACCTCTCGATGGCCTACACCCCGGGCGTCGCCCGCGTCTGCGAGGACATCCACGCCGACCGCGCCAAGGCTTTCGAGTACACGATCAAGAAGAACACGGTCGCCGTCGTCTCCGACGGCAGCGCCGTGCTCGGGCTGGGCAACATCGGCCCGGAGGCGGCGATGCCGGTTATGGAGGGCAAGGCGATGCTGTTCAAGGAGTTCGCCCAGGTCGACGCCTTCCCGATCTGCCTCGACACCCAGGACGCCGGCGAGATCATCAAGGCGGTCGAACTGATCGCGCCGACCTTCGGCGGCGTCAACCTCGAGGACATCTCGGCGCCGCGCTGCTTCGAGATCGAGGAGACGCTGAAGAAGGCGCTCGACATCCCGGTCTTCCACGACGACCAGCACGGCACCGCGGTGGTGACGATGGCGGCGTTGTTCAACGCGCTGAAGATCGTCGGCAAGCCGATCGAGCAGCTGCGCGTGCTCGTGGTTGGCCTCGGCGCGGCGGGGGTAGCGGTGACGAAGATGATGCTCGCCTCCGGAGTGACCCATGTCGTCGGCTGCGACCGCCAGGGCGCGCTCTCGACAGAGCGCGAGGACTACAAGTCCGGCGAGATGAGCGGGATCAAGCGCTGGTACGCGGAGAACTCGAACCCCGACAAGCTGGGCGGCGCCCCGGGCGAGGTGATCGAGGGCATGGACCTCTTCGTCGGCCTCTCCGGGCCGGGAATCATCTCCGCCGAGGCGCTGGGCCGGATGGCCGACGACCCGATCGTCTTCGCGATGGCCAACCCCAACCCCGAGGTGATGCCCGAGGACGCGGCGCCCTACGTGCGGATCATGGCCACCGGTCGCTCCGACTACCCGAACCAGATCAACAACGTGCTCTGCTTCCCGGGGATCTTCCGCGGCGCGCTCGACGCCGGCTCGCCGAACATCACCGAGGAGATGAAGCTGGCAGCTGCCCGCGGCATCGCCGAAGTCGTGACCGACGACGACCTCTCCGAGGACTACATCATCCCCAGCGTCTTCAACCGCGACGTCGCCCCGATGGTGGCCAAGGCCGTCGTCGAGGAGGCCAAGCGCGAGGGTCTCGCCCGCTTCAGCGAGGAGACCGGCACCTTCTCCACCGTGGAGGTGGGCTGACCCGGTGCGTGTCCTCGTCACCGGAGCGAGCGGCTTCATCGGCTCGACGCTGTGCGACGCGCTGCTCGCCCGGGGCGACTCGGTCGTCGGGCTCTCGCGCGACCCGCAGCGCGCCCGCGGCACAAACCCGAGCGTCGTCTGGCACGCCTGGGAGCCGACCCTGGAACGGCCGCCCGCGGCCGCCTTCGAGAACGTCGACGGGGTCGTCAACCTCGAGGGCGAGAAGATCAACCAGCGCTGGACCGACGAGGCCAAACGGCGGATCATGGAGAGCCGCCGCACCGGCACGCGCAACCTGATCGCCGCGATCGCCGGGCTCGAGCAGAAGCCCAAGGTGCTGGTCAACCAGGCCGCGATCGGCTTCTACGGCGACCGCGGCGACGCGATGGTCGACGAGTCGGCCGAGCCGGGCAAGGGCTACGACGCCGAGGTCGTGCGCGAGTGGGAGGCCGCTGCGCACGAGGCCGAGGGCATCGGCCTGCGGCTCGTCGTCGTCCGCACCGGCCACGTGCTCGACGCGAGCGGCGGCCTGCTCGGCGAGCTGCTGCCCCCGTTCAAGCTCGGCCTCGGCGGCCCGATCGCCGGCGGCCGCCAGTACATGTCCTGGATCCACATCGACGACGAGGTCGGGATCCTGCTCTGGGCGCTCGACAACGAGGCGGTCACCGGCACGGTCAACTCGACCGCGCCCAACCCGGTCACCAACCGCGAGTTCGCGCAGGCGATCGGCCGCGCCCTCGGCCGTCCCGCCTCGGTTCCGGTGCCGGGCTTCGTGCTCGACCTCAAATTCGGCTCCGAGTTCGGCCATGTGCTGCGCGGCGGCCAGCGGGTGATGCCGCGGCGCGCGCTCGACCTCGGGTACGAGTTCCGCTATCCGGACATCGACGGAGCTTTGAAGAATTTGTTGTAGGGAGGGACGGGTTGCCCCTCCCACGGAGGCCGTCGCGCAGCTGGGTTGTGGTTCAGGGTGCGGAGCGGGGTTCCTGGAGCCTCCGTGGGAGGGGCAACCCGTCCCTCCGCCCACAGCATCAGCCTTGTTCGAGCTGGTCGAAGACCGACTGGCGCGGAGAGCTGGAATCTCCTGCGTCTTCGACGGCGCGGAGGAGCTTCTCCATTCCCGCTGCGCCGGAGATGGCTGGGAGCTGGGCGATTCCGGCTTCTTCCAGGATCGGGGCGGAGAAGCGGGAAGCTGCCCTGGTCCGCTCGCCGATGTAGGCGATCGAGCTGGAGTCCTCCGTAGCCCGACGGGCGTTGGCCCCGATCTGGGCAAGGTCGAGCTTTTGCGAGCCTTCGGCGCTCGGCAGGCAGACGACCCGCACGCGCAAATCCCCGGCCTCCCCCCCATACCGCGCCAGCTCAGCTTCCGCCCCCCCGCAAAGCGGCTCAGTCACGTAGACGCGCACGATCGCCCCGCTCGCAACCCCACCGGGCTCCCCGCATCCGGCAAGGGCGATCAGTGGAAGGCAAACCAGACCGCCAACCAGGCGTCGGAGCCAGGGAGCGACCCCTCCACGAAGGCTCCAGGAACCCGGCTGCGCACCCTGAATCACAACCCAGCTGCGCGACGGCCTTCGTGGAGGGGTCGCTCCCTGGCTCGCCTCACCGCGCCTTCGTGGGGGGGTCACCCGCTGCTCCCCCCACCCCTATCCAAAGAAGACCTCGGCCTCTTCGTAAAGCTCTCTGGGAACGGTCTTCAGCTCGGCCGTGGCGTCGGTGAGGGCGGCCATCCGGATATCCGTGCCGCGCAGAGCGGTCATCTTGCCCCACTCCTCCGCGTCTGCGGCGTCGATCGCGTGCAGGCCGAAGCGCGTCGCGAGCACCCGGTCGAAGGCGGTCGGGGTGCCGCCGCGCTGGACGTGACCGAGCACCGTGGCGCGCGTCTCCTTGCCGGTCTTCTCCTCGATCTGCCCCTCGAGCCAGTGGGCGATACCGCCGAGGCGGACGTGGCCGAAGGCGTCGAGGCCCTTCTCCTGGGCCTCCGGCACGCCGCCCTCGGGCTGGGCGCCCTCGGAGACGACGACGATCGGGGCGAAGCGCGCCTCCAGTCGCCGGCCGACCAGCTCGCAGACCTGATCGAGGTCGAAGGGCTGCTCGGGGATCAGGATCACGTTGGCGCCGCCGGCGAGGCCGGCGTGGAAGGCGATCCAGCCCGCGTGGCGCCCCATCACCTCGACGATCAGGACCCGGTGGTGGCTGTCCGCCGTCGTGTGCAGCCGGTCGATCGCCTCCATCGCGATGTTGACCGCGGTGTCGAAGCCGAAGGTGTAGTCGGTGGCGCCGAGGTCGTTGTCGATCGTCTTCGGCACGCCGATCACGCGCACGCCGTGCTCGGCGTGCAGCTTGGCGGCGACCCCGAGCGTGTCCTCGCCGCCGATCGCGATCAGCCCGTCGACCCCTTCCTCGGTCATGTTGGCGACGATCTGCTCGGCGCCGCCGTCCTGTTTGAACGGGTTGGTCCGCGAGGAGCCGAGGATCGTGCCGCCACGGGGCAGGATGCCGCGCACCTCGGGCACGCCGAGGTCGCTCGTGGCCCCGTTCAGCGGGCCGTGCCAGCCGTCGCGGTAGCCGACGAACTCGTGGTCGAGCTGTTCGACGCCCTTGCGCACGATCGCCCGGATCACGGCATTGAGCCCAGGGCAGTCGCCTCCGCCGGTGAGCAGACCGATCCGCATCGACGCAGCTTAGAAAACTGGCGCAAACGAGACGCGCTCGTTAGGTTGGACGAAACGAAAGGAGCCGGAGATGAACGACGCAGCCGACCTCAATGCGGTCAAGCAGGTCCAGCAGAAGACCTGGTCGGACGGCGACTTCGCGATGGTCGCCAACCTGATCATGGACGTCGCCGAGAACCTCGCCGAGGCGCTCGACATCGTCCCCGACGAAAGGGTGCTCGACGTCGCCTGCGGCAGCGGCAACGGCGCGATCGCCGCGGCTCGGCGTGCCTGGGGCAACACGGTCGGGGTCGACTACGTCCCGGCACTGCTCGAGCGCGGCCGCGAGCGCGCCGCCGCCGATCGGCTCGAGATCGAGTTCGTCGAGGGCGACGCCGAGAACCTCCCCTTCGAGGATGGCGAGTTCGACGTGGTGATCTCGATCTTCGGCGCGATGTTCGCGCCCGACCAGGAGAAGGCGGCGGCCGAGCTGCTGCGCGTCTGCAAGCCGGGCGGGCGGATCGGGATGTGCAACTGGACCCCCGAGGGCAGCGTCGGCCGGATGTTCCAGACGGTGGCCCAGCATGCGCCGCCTCCACCCGGTGTGCAGTCGCCGCTGCTGTGGGGGACCGAGGAGCGCCTGCGCGAGCTGTTCGGCGGCGGCGTCTCCGAGCTGCGCGCTGAGACGCGCCGCGCGCGCGAGGCCTTTCGCTCCGGCGACCACTTCGTCGAGTTCTTCCGTACCTACTTCGGCCCGATCAAGGTGGCCTTCGAGCGGGTCGGGGCCGACGGCGAGGCGGCGCTTGCCGCCGATTTGCGCAACTACATCGAGGCCGACCGGATCGACGACCCGCGCGCGGTTGTGGTCGAGCCCGAGTACCTACAGGTGATCGCCACCCGCGCTTGAGCGCGGGTCAGGAGTCGGTCGGCCTGAAGACCCTGAGCGTGGCGCCGACGAGCAGGATCGCGAGGAAGATCATCCCGGCCACGGCGCCGCCCTGGCCGAAGGCGGCGTAGCCGACGGTGGTGACGGCGAGGGCGAGGAAGAGGGTGACCACGAGTCCCATGCGGCGGCAATCCTATCCAGCCAGGGCGACGAGCGTCTCGCCTAGGAACTCGCCCACCGCGGCAGCGGCGGCGTCGGCGGCGCCCGCCTCCCCGGCGGCGCGCACGAGGCGGCTGCCAACGATCACACCGTCGGCGATCGCGCCCACCGTGGCAGCCTGCTCGGGCGTGCCGATCCCGAAGCCGACCGCCACCGGCGCCTCGGCCTCGGCCTTGGTCGCGGCGACGAGGTCCGCCAGGCCGGCGGCCAGCTCGCCCCGCTCGCCGGTCGTGCCGACGCTCGAGACGACGTAGACGAAGCCCTGCGCCGCGGCGCAGATCTGCCTGCGGCGCTCCGCCGTCGTGGTCGGCGCCAGCAGCGGCACGAGGGCCAGGCCGGCTGCGTTGAGCGCGGCGCGGATCTCGCCGGCCTCGTCGAGCGGCAGATCGGGGACGATCGCCCCCGCTGCGCCCGCAGCCGCGGCGCGGCGCCCGAACTCGGCCGGGCCGCCGTGGGCGAGGATCATGTTCGAGTAGGCCATCAGCACCACCGGCAGGCGGTCCGAGACCGACTCACAGACCGCCAGCGAAGACTCCAGGGTCGCCCCCGCCTCCAGCGCCGCGGTCCCCGCAGCGTGGATCGTCGGCCCGTCGGCGAGCGGATCGGAGAACGGCACCCCGAGCTCGATCAGATCGGCGCCCGAATCGGCGTAGGCCGCCGCGACCGCAAGCGAGACCTCCTGGTCGGGATACCCGGCCATCATGTAAGGCATCAGCGCCGCACGACCCTCTCCCCCAGCTCGGCGAAAGGCGGCTTCGATCCGCTCCTCTCCGTCCGTTACGGCTGCGTCCTCACGAGTCGTCGCGTTCGCATCGGGGACCGGGGGGTGACCCGACGGAGCCTCCATGCTGTTGCTC
>DASTVL010000214.1:0-7037 GCA_035759115.1 Solirubrobacterales bacterium
AGCGTCGATTCAAGACGTATAAGTACCGAATCATCGCCCTGTCCAAGGCCTGCCCAGGCCGGGCGCCGGTTCGGCCCACACGCCGCTAAAGTTGATTCCAGCGCCCGGATAGCTCAGTTGGTAGAGCACTTCCATGGTAAGGAAGGGGTCACCGGTTCGAGTCCGGTTCCGGGCTTCTCGTCTTGGCGCCTGTTGGCGGCCCCGTTTCGCGAGCTATCGCTTCCGCAACTCTCGCAACCGTCGGGACTGCGCGCCTGCTGCGAGCTGAGATAAGACGCTCGAGAGCTCGATCGCCTGCTCGACACGCTGCCCCGGCGTGGTTTCGAGGAATTCCCGCCGTTCGGCGGCGCGATCCGCCTTTCCATCCGGAGTCCAATTCCCGACTCGTTTCGGCCTCGCCGCCATGTCCGCATTTTAGGCGGTCGGCGAGCCGCTTGGGGTCAGCGAGATGTTTTCGTTTCATGCCGGCCGCAGATGGCCTAGAATGGGGTGTATGGCAGCACGGTCAGAGAAGCGGCCATTGATGGCTCCCGGGAACGAGGCCGAGTGGGCTCGTCTGAACGCCGAGAAGCGCGAGTACCACATCCGCACCACCCGAGCCTTGAGCCCCTCCGAGCGGGTGGCCCAAGGCCAGAAGCTGTCTCAACAGGGCGTGCAACTGCTCGCCTCGATGATACGCGGCGGTCATGCCCCATCCCGAGCCTTCTGGTCCTGATCTCGACGGCGTCGTCGCCGACGCCAACGCCGTCGGCCTGTCCTATGTAGTGATCGGGGGCTTCAGCGTCATGGCCAACGGCTTCGTGCGCGCCACCAAGGATTCCGACTTGCTCGTGCCCGACGGCCCCGATGCCGACACTGCGATCCACCGCTTCTTGAAACGGACCGAAGCGACGCGCCTGCACGACGACAAGATCCTCGAGGAGCAGGAGATCGCCGGCGCGCATCACATCCGCGTGCGCAGCCGCCACGGGATCATCGACATCATGCGTGGCGGCCTGCCGCCGCTCGACTACGAGACCGTGGCTGCCTCCGCAATTGAGGGTGAGGCCGGTGGCGAGCCGGCCAGATTTGCGGGGCTGCGCAGCATCGTCGGCTTCAAGCGCCTTGCCGGTCGCCCTCAGGATCGACGCGACCTCGAAGAGCTGGAGGCCTTCCACGGCGGGCTTCCCGAAGACGACATCCCCGGTCTCGACAGCTGATTTTCCCCGCTGTTTCGGCAGTTGCGGGGGGAGAGGTGCGCCCATCTCAGGCTTAGAGAGATGTGACAGTCGCAGGGAATCCGACTTTGGCGGCGTTTGTGGAGGAAGTCTGGGCGCCTCGCGCACGCCGACGTCTGGCGCCGAAGACCTGGGAGCGTGACTCGGTCGTCTACGAGAAGCACATCCGCCCGCTGCTCGGCGCGCGCCGGGTCGCCTCACTCGACATCGAGGATCTGGTCGAGTGGCAGGACGGGCTCGAAGAGGCGGGAGTCGGTGATCCGACCCTGATCAAGGCGATCGGCATCCTCTCGAGCATCTTCGCCGAGGCGGCGCGGCGTCCGCGGTCTACCGGGGTGCAGGGCAACCCGGTTTCGCTCCTCGAGAAGCCGGCCGCCAGGCGCCGGCGCCGGCCGAAGGTCTGGGGCCCTGTCGTGGTCGAGCGGGTTCGCTTCGAGCTGGTGGTCAACTCGCGCCGCGTGGGCTTGGATCGACGCCTGGCGGCTCTGCGCGACGCCCTGCTCGTCAGTCTGATGGCGATGACCGGCTGCCGGCCGGGTGAGGCGCTGGCTCTGCGCTGGCAGGACATCGGCTCGCGAATCGCGATCTGTCGCGCGCTCAGCGGCAAGGAGATTCGCGACCGGACCAAGACTGGGCGGGATCGCGCCGTGCCGGTTCCCAGTCCGCTCGGAGGCGATCTGGATGCGCTCCGCGATCTCAGCGGCAACTCCGCCGACGCCTACGTCTTCCATAAGCCTGGCGGCGGCCATTGGCTGGAGACCGACTGGCGCAATTATCGCTCGCGACATTTCGTCCCGGCGCTCGAGCGCGTCGAGGCCGGCTGGGAGGGCTGGCGCTCGACTCTTTCGGACCCCGAATCAGTACGTGAGACGGTCAGCGGTCTTGCGGCGACCAGGCCCTACGACCTCGGTCGCCACACGCACTCGGCCTTGATGCTTGCCTCCGGGATATCGCTGCAGCGCCTGGCTCGCATCCAGGGACACGGCATCCGCGTCCTCGACGAGACCTATGCCGAGCAGCTCGCCGAGTTCGCCGACCACGACGAGCGCATCGACCCGGTCGCCGAGATCGAAGCCGCTCGGGAGCTGGTCTGGGGGCCGGCAATCGCCGCAACAGGCCGTACGATCAACGGGTGACGGCGACCCCGCTGACGACGAGCTCGGAGTGGTTGGCGGCGAACCCGCCGGCTGCTGAGCGCATGACCGAGACGCTCGCGGGCGTCGCTGCCCGCGTTCGCGCCGGCGAGGAGTTCAACCACGCGGTGCGCGAGTTCCTCGACGAGTTCTCGCTGCGCGGCGACGATCGCTCTCGCGCGGCGGCGATCTCCGCGCGGCCCGAGGAGACCGGCGACCGGCGCTACGACGCCTACCTCGGGGCGCTCGGCGAGCACCTCGCGCTTGCGCACGACCTCGAGCGGCCTGCATGGTCGATCGAGCCCGGCCGCTTTCTCGATCGCTTCTGGTTCGTCAGCGACATCCCCGGGTTCCGCGCGATCTCGATCGCGCAGGCGCCTGCTGCCTTCCGCCGTCGCGGCGTTTTCGTTCCGGAGCGCTCCCTGCACAGGGTTTGAGTGCCGTGGATCGTGAAGAGATCATCAACGCCCTCAGCGACCTGGCCGCCGAGTTGCAACGGACGGGGACGAGCGCCGATATGTACGTGGTCGGTGGCGCCGCGATCGCCCTGGCCTACGACGAGCGGCGCGCCACGCGGGACATCGATGCCGTCTTCGAGCCAAAGAACGCCGTCTATGACGCCGCTGCGGTTGTCGCCGAGCGACGCGGTCTCCCCGCCGGCTGGCTCAACGACGCGGTCAAGGGCTTCCTCGCCGGCGACGATGCCGCCGCCACTCCGGTGCTCGACCTGCCCGGTCTGCGCTGTCTGGCCGCCTCGCCGCGCACCCTGCTGGCCCTCAAGGTGCTGGCACACCGGGTCGGCGAGGACGAGGACGATGTCCGGCTGCTCGCCGATCAGCTCGGGCTCGAGCGTGCGGATCAGGTGCTGGCCATCGCCGAAGAGACCTTCGGCGACCGTCTCGACCCGGCGGCGCGGTTCTTCGTCGAAGAGCTGTTTGCGCGATAAACCCAGCCGTCCCTTGAAGCCCCGACCTTCGGATAGGCTCAAGCGCTGATGGAGGGATCTTCGCCGCAGCCGCGTCTGCTTCGCGTTCTCTGGGTGCTGTTGGCGCTGCTCGTCGCGCTGCTGGCCGGGCTGCTGATCTGGCAGCTCCTCGGCGGCGGGGACGAGGACAACCCCGTCGAGACGACGGAGGAAGCATCTGGGGCGCCGCGTGTCGTCAGCGTCGAGGAACTGCGCGAGGCTGCGGGCTCGAGCGAGGTCCCGGTCTACTGGATCGGCCCACAGGACGGCGCCGAGCTGGAGCTGAGCGAAGTCGGCGAGGTGCGGGTCTTCGTCCGCTATCTCACCGGCGGCGCCGAAGCGGGGGACCCGAAGCCGGCCTTCCTCGCGATCGGCGCCTACCGGTTGCCGAACGCGGTCGCGGCGCTGAAAGCCAACGCCAAGCGCACCGGCGCCGAGCTGCGCAAAGCGCCGCGCGGCGCCTTCGCCTGGCAGGACCCGGACAGCCCGACCAGCGTCTACGTCGCCCGTCCCGGCGAGGCCTTCCAGGTCGAGGTCTACGACCCGGATCCGAAACGTGCGCTCAGCACCGCGCTCTCGCCCCGGCTGCGGCCGGTAGCCGGCGGCTGAGCGGTCTAAGACAGCCACGTTTATCATTGACCCCAGCCGCCTGGGAGGCGGGATCTGTGCCGAAGCTTGGGACGCGGGGGCCTCGATTGGATCGCAGAGCGCAGCAGCCGGACGATTTCGCCAGCGCTTTCGAGTCCGCCTTCGCCCGCCTGCAGGTGCGGCTCGAGATGGCCTGCGCGGAGGACGCGGCGTGGCACCGCCGGGTCGTCGTCGCGGTCCGCGGGGGGCTCGAGCTCGCCGCCGCGGACCCCGACGACGCGAGCACGCTGACGACCGCCGCTCTTGCCCACGGCGCCGACGGCCTGGCGCGCTACGAGCGGCTGATGGCCTACCTCGCCGGGCTGCTCGAGGGCGGCCGCGCCGAGAGTCCGCACGGCGCCGACCTGCCGCCGACCACAGAGCGCTCGATCGCCGGCGGCGTCGCGACGATCGTCGCCAACAGGGTCGACCGCGGTCGCGCCGCGCAGCTGCCCGGCCTGCACGCCGAGCTGGTCCAGTTCATCCTCACCCCATATATGGGGACCGAGGAGGCCAGGAGGATCGCCGTGGCCCGGTGAGCCACAGCGCGCTACACGAACAGCCGCTCGATCCCGATCAGCGCCGCGCCCTCCTCGGCGGCACGACGTTCCAGGGCCTTGGAGAAGCCGCGAGCGAAGATCGCCAGCCGGGCGCCGCCCGCGCGCGGCAGCGAGTCGCGCTGATCGACCAGCCGGTCGAGAACGGAGGCCGGGGCGGCCTTGGCCCACTTGCACGAGGCGAGCAGGTCGTAGCGTCCGCGCGTGACCCCCGCGATGTCGATGTCGGTCTGGCCGTCCCGCGACCACCAGCTGCCGAGCTGTTGCGAGGCCGGCAACTCGTCGCCGGCGAAGCGCCCCGTCCACTCGCGACAGCAGTCCTCGAAGGCGAGGCCCATGTAGACATCGCGGTCGCGCTCGACGATCCGCAGCACGTCTTCGACGCGGCCACGTTCGAGCAGGCTGCGATTGGGGAAGACGAAGCGGAACCAGAAGCGGAAGAACGGATCGGCCAGCCGGTAGCTCGTCCGTCGTGCCTCGGGGCCTCGCGGCGAGAGCGGCGATCGAGCCTCGAGGTAGCCGAGCTCGAGCAGGCGCCGCAGCATCTTGGTCAGGTTGGGGACCGGGAGCTGCGTACCGTTGGAGATCTCGCTGACGGTGGTGCGCCCGGCTGCGACCTCGCGCACGATCGCGAAGTAGGTGCCCGGATCGCGGATCGTCTGCTCCTCGCGCAGCAGGTGCAGGGGCTCTTCGTAGAGCGACTCGCCTTTGCTGAGGATCCGGTCGGCGATCGCCTCAGAGAGGCTCCCCCTGCCCGCCCAGACCTGGTACTGGGGCGTTCCGCCGAGCACCGCGTACCGACGCAGCTTCGACTCGGCCGAGAGCCGCGGCGAGGCGAACAGCGATGCGTCGCGATAATCGAGCGGCTCGAGCAGCGGCCGGTAGTCGGCGCGCCCGAACAGCGGTGCGCCGGGGGAGAGCAACTCCTCCATCAGGCGCAGCGCGCTGCCGCTGAGGATCAGCGTCACCGGATCCCGGTCGCGCTGCCAGCGATCCCAGTGCCGCTGCACGATCGACTCGAGCGCGGGCTGGGCGGCGAGAAGCCACTGGAACTCGTCGAGAATGAGCGTCAGCGGCCGCTCGCGCGCAAGCTCGCCAACCGTCTCCAGCGCCTCGTCCCAGGACTCGAAGCGCAGGGGCACGCGCGGCCCCAGCAGGCGCGCGACCTCGCGCGCGAGCATGTCCAGGTGGGAGCGCTCGCTCTGCTCGTCCGCCTGGAAGAAGACGCCTCGCTCGCGCGCGAGCGCATGCGTGAGCAGGAAGCTCTTGCCCACTCGCCGCCTGCCGCGCAGGATCACGAGCTGGGGCGGGCCCGCGATCGCTTCGCGCAGGCGAGCGAGCTCCTTCTCACGGTCGATCATCTGCGTTGCCACATGGGTAAGTGTAGCGTGAGTTAGTAACTCGTAATACACATGCATGCGTGTGGCGTACGTACGCGCCCGCTACGCGTACGGCTCGCGGGCCGGTAGCCTGCCCGCAGCATGGACTTCTCGCTGACCGACGAGCAGAACGACTTCGTCGCCGCGATCCGCGACTTCTGCGCGCGCGAGTGCGGCACCCAGGAGCAGCGCGAGCGGCTCACCGACGGCCACCGGCTGCACCACAACGACACGATCTACAAGCAGATGGCCGAGCTCGGTTGGCTCGGGATCACGATCCCCGAGGAATACGGCGGCTCGGGCGGCTCGATGCTCGACGCCTGCCTGTTCATGGAGGAGACCTCGCGCGGGCTCGCCCCGATCGGCGGCTACGCGACGACGCTGATCGTCGCCGGCGCCACCCAGCGCTTCGGCAGTGAGGAGCAGAAGCAGGAGATCCTCGGCGGGATCGCCTCCGGTGCGGTCGAGGCGATCGCGATGACCGAGCCCGAGGCCGGCTCCGACGTCGGCTCGCTCACCGCCTCCGCCACTCAGGTCGACGGCGGCTTCGTCCTCAACGGCCAGAAGGTCTTCATCTCCAACGCGCACATCGCCGACCACATCCTCGTCGTCTGCCGCACGACCAAGGGCGAGAACAAGCACGAGGGCCTCTCGATGATCTGGCTCCCGCGCGACGCCGGAGGCCTGCAGATCGACCCGATCAAGACGATGGGCGGCGAAGAGACCAACACGCTCTACCTCAGCGACGTCGAGGCCCCCGCCGACGCCCTGCTCGGCCAGGTCGACCAGGCCTGGACGCAGCTGATGGCCGGGCTCAACGTCGAGCGCCTGATCCTCGCCGCGACGATGCTCGGGATCGCCCAGCGCGTGCTCGACGACACGCTCGCCTACGTCAAGGAGCGCAAGCAGTTCGGTCGCGCGATCGGCTCCTTCCAGGCGCTCCAGCACCGGATCGCCGATATGGCGACCGAAATCGAGGCGGCGCGGCTGATGACCCGCTGGGTCGCGACCCTGACCGACGAGGACCCGGGCCGGATGCTGCCGCGCGAGGCCTCGATGGTGAAGCTGCACGTGACCGAGGTCGCCAAACGCGTCTCGGTCGAGGGCATGCAGATGATGGGCGGCTACGGCTACTCCTCCGAGTACGACATGGAGCGCCT
>DASTVL010000215.1:0-14900 GCA_035759115.1 Solirubrobacterales bacterium
TGAGCGAGATCGAGGTCAGCGCCATCAGGCTGCCGACGAACTGGGTGGCGGTCCCGATTGCGGCTGAGCTGCCGATCTGCCAGTAGACGTTGCACGGCGAGGCTCCGTTGACGAGCAGCACCGAGCTGGCGGATTCCGTGGTCAGTTCGGCGCCGATCTGAAAGACGAATTCCGCGTCGGGATCGCCCTGCGCATCGAGGGTGAGCGGCCCCGTCAGGAGCGCACCGGCGTTGTATCTGTAGGCGCCGGCGGTCAGTACCCGGTTGCCGAGGTCGGTGCCGGAAAGGTCGTTCGCCGGTGCGACGGGTTGGCCCGCGGCGACGTTGTAGGCGTTGGTGAGGTCCAGCTGCGCCTGGGCGGCGACGGCATCGTTTGCGTGCGTCGCCCCGTTGACCGTCGCGACGCCGTCGAAGCCGGTGAGGGCGGCGCCGGGGGAGACTCCGAGATCGCCGTTCAGCACCGAGGGGCCTTCGTTGGTGACGGTCGTCCCGCCGAGGACGACAAACGGGGAGGCGGTGGCCAGGTCGACCGGCGCGGCTTGGGCCGCCGGTGCGACGACGAGCGCGAAGGCGACGGCAAGAACGGCGCCCGCGATTCCTCGCTTCGGGTGGGCTGGGCTGGACATAGAGTCCTTCCGTTAGGAGGGGCAGCCGATACAACTCCCGTGGCGCGTGTCCGCTGGACGGTAGGCCTGGGTCGAGAAGGTCTGCTCCCGTGTCCGGTCTGCATCGGAGCGGCTGCATGAAGCGTGAGCCCAAGCGCAGGTTCCGGACGAACGTTTTCGACTCTACCCCTCCAGCGAGGGCACGCCGTCCACGATCACCGCGTTGCGACCGAACCCGGTGCGGGCGTCGCGCAGCGCAAGCGTCGGGACCCGGTGGATGCCGCTCGCCAGGTAGCGGGTGAGGGTGAGCCGGTCGAACCGCAGCCGCTCGACCGGGTGGAAGGCCGCCGGCAGCCCCGCCGGCCTTCCCACCACCGCCTTGCTGATCACCGCCACTTCGCCGATCGGCAGCTTGCCGCGGTACTTGCGCCGCGACGGGTGGTCGAGGTAGAACTGAACTCCGTCGGCGGCGAGCGTCCAGGTGACGATCGCGCGCGGCCGGTGAGGCGGGCCGAGTTGCTCGGTCAGCTGGCGGAAGTCCGGCCGCTGCAGGTTGAGGGTGCGGGCGACGTGGATGTCGAAAGCGAGCCAGTAGGCGCAGAGCACGGTCGCCAGGGCAATCCCGACGCGGCGGGCGCCGCTCGCCGCGAAGCCGGCCGCCGCGGCGATGAAGAGCGGGATCAGGGCGGGAAGCAGATTGCGCTCGACGATGTAGTCGCGACCGAGCAGCGCGGCGGCGGAGGCGAGCAGGACCACGCCGACGCCGAGCGTCAGGCCGAGGACCGCGGTGCGCTTCTCCCGGTTCGAGCCGCGCAAGGCGACGAGCAGCAGGGCGATCCCGATCAGCAACGCCGGGATCAGCGCGTAGCGCTCGCGGGGCGACTGCGCGATCACGTGCCCCGTCTCGCCGCTCAGGAAGCTGCCGCCGGTCTCGAAGAGTCGGGTCGAGAGCGGGCTGTGGTCGATCCAGCCGATGTGGGTCGGATTGATCTGGGCGAGGATCAGCGGCAGCAGCGCCAGCCCGACCGCGCCGACGGCGAGCAGCGCGGGCAGGACCGCGCGCCATCTCGATCGCAGGGCGATCAGCAGCCAGATCGCCTCGATCGCGACCGCGAAGACGGCGAAGTAGTGGCTGCAGAGGGCGAGGGAGGAGGCAAGCGCCCACAGCCCCAGGTCGCGCCCCTTGCCGGTGCGCATGGCCCGGGCGAGGAAGAGCAGGGAGAGGGCGCCGAAGAAGACCAGCAGCGCGTAGGAGCGCGCCTCCTGCGAGTACCAGATCAGCATCGGGCTGACGGCGACGAGCGCGGCCGCGACCAGGCCGGCGCGGTTGCTCGCCAGCTCGCGGCCGATCAGGAAGGCGACCGGGACGGTGGCGGCGCCGAACAGCGCCGTCAGCGAGCGCAGTCCCACTTCGCCGCTGCCGAAGACCTTCGCCCAGCCCCAGGCCAGCACGTAGTAGAGGGGCGGGTTGGACTCGCCGGCCTTGACCTGCCCGAGCATCTCGGTGAAGCTGCCGGGGATTACCCGCGCCGCGGTGATCACCTCGTCGTGGTGGTAGCTCTGCACACCGAGGCCGGCGAAGCGGACGGCGATGCCGAGCCCGGTCAGGGCGGCGAGCGCCCAGAGGACGCGATGGCTGAGCCGGGCTGGAATCAAGGGGCGCAGCGGCTCTTCGGCATCGGTCGCTGCGGCCCGAAGGAGGGCGGCAGGGCGGCGGTCGAGTCGCCCCAGGCGCGGTTCGGCCGCGCCGCCAGCCGGTAGGTGAGGGTCGCTCCCCTGGCCAGCGCGCAGTAGCTGGTCCACGGTCGGCCATAGGGGTTGCCGTTGAGGCGCATGCCCTGAATGTATGGGCTGCGGCGGAGCGACGTGCGCCGTCCGGTCGCCGCCGCGATCCGCAGCTTGCGACCGCCCGCCAGTCGCACGGTGGCCCGGCGGAAAAGCGGGCTGCCGATCGCCAGCACCCCGGTTCCGGGCACCTCCGGGTAGAGCCCGAGGGCGCCCCACACGTACCAGGAGGAGAGCGTGCCGAGGTCGTCGTTGCCCGGATATCCCGAGGGAGACGTGTCGTACAGGCCGAGCAGCGCCCGCCGCACCGTCGCCTGCGTCTTGAAGGGACGCCGCGTCCAGTTGTAGAGCCAGGGGACGTTGAGGTTCGGCTCGTTGCCGAGCAGGGCGTGGTCGGCGTGGGTCGCGCCGGCGCCGCCGTTGAGCTTGCGCAGGAAGCGGTCGAGCCGCCCCACCGCCCTGGTCCGGCCACCGATCGCGGCGAAGAGGCCGGCGGGGTCGTGGGGGACCATCCAGGTGTACTGGACCGAGTTGCCCTCGGCGAAGCCGGCGCCGCGGCGGTTGTCGTAGGGGTGGGGAAAGGCGCCGTCGGCGAAGCGCGGCTCGATCATGCCGCTGCGCGGGTTGAGCAGGTTGCGCCAGTTGCCCGCGCGTGCGATGAAGGCGCGGTAGGTGGCGCGGTCGCGCAGGGCGCGCGCCGCGAACTGGGCGATCGAGAAGTCGGCGACGGCGTACTCGAGCGTGGTCGCAGCCGAGGCCCAGACCGCGTCAGGATCGCCGAACAGCGAGTTCGCGTTGCGGCGTTTGACATCGAGGTCGAAGGGCACGTAGCCGAGCGCCTCGTACTCGGCGAGGCCCTGGCGCTGGACGTAGCCGCCGTCGGCGCTGCGGCAGCCGCCGCTCGCCCCCTTGACCATCGCCGCCAGGGCGGCGGCCCGGTCGAAGCCGCGCGCGCCGAAGGCGTCGGCGGAGGCGACGATCGGGTCGGCGGGGTCGCCGACCATCGTCATGCTCTGGCCGTTGGCGTAGGACCAGCGCGGCAGGCAGCCGCTCTGCGCCGCGGCGGCGAGCATCGAGGCGACGATGTCGCTCGCCCGGCGCGGCATCAGCATCGCCAGCAGCGGGATCTGGGTGCGGTAGACGTCCCAGCCGGAGAGATCGGCGTAGTGGGTGCGCCGGCCGCTGTCGTGGAGCTGCCCGTCCATGCCGATGTAGGCGCCGTCGGCGTCGTTGAAGGTCCGCGGCGCCAGCAGCGCGTGGTAGAGCGCCGTGTAGAAGGTCTCCGTGTCGCGCCGGGCGCCTCCACGCACCCGGATCGATCGAAGTTCGCGGTTCCAGCGCCGCTCCGCGGCGGCGGCGATGCGGCGGAAGGAGGCGCCCCGGCTCTCGGCGGCGAGGTTGGCGCGGGCCCCGGCGACGCTGACGAAGGAGATCCCGACCCTGGCCGTGACGGCCCGGTTGCGGCGGGTGTCGAAAGTCGCGTAGGCGCCGGCCTGCGCGGTGCGCGCGGCGACGTTCGAAGGCCGCCTGCTGTCGGAGGCGGCGGTCGAGCGCGGGCTCAGCCGCCGGCGCGTCCAGGTGCCGTGGGCGGCGAAGGGGCGGTCGAAGACGGCCGCGAAGTAGACGCGGTAGCGCGGCCGCTGGGCGCAGAAGTAGCCGCTCGACGCCGTGCCGGAGATCTCGCGCCTGCCGGGGTCGATCCGCACCTCGGCGAGGTCGTTGGCCTTGGCGCTGCCGCCGGCGTTGACGAGCACGCTCGCGTGCGGCGAGCGGGGAAAGGCGAAGCGGGCGATCCCGGTGCGCGTCGTCGCGGTCAGGTCGACGCCGATCGCGGCTCCCCGGACCGGGTTGAGGCGGACCGAGTAGCGGCCGGGACTCGCCCGCTCGTCGCGGTGCGAGAAGCCAGGCTCGAACTGCCCGGCGAGGCCGGCGGAGCCGCGGCGGGCCGGCGAGGCGTCGAGCGGCTCGGTCGTCGGCAGGAAGGGGAAGTCCCCGTACAGGGCGCAGCCGGCGCCGTTGAGGTGGGTGAGGCTGAACCCGCCGATGTGGTTGTCGCGGTAGTCGTAGCCGCCGGAGTGACGGTCCGAGGGGGTGGTGTCGGGCCCCCACTGGACCATGCCGAACGGGACGGTGGCGCCGGGGAAGTTGTGGCCGCCGCCGAAGGTGTGTGGCCCCGGCTGGGTGCCGGCGAGGGGGTTCACATGATCGGCGAGGCTCGCCACGGACAGAGGCGGAGCGGCGAGTCCGACCAGCAGCAGCGCTCCCACGGTCTTGATGAGCGCTCGTCGCACGAACGAAGCACGCTACACACATACACACACCGATTACTGTAACGACTGTTACAATCCGCGCCTGCGGTCGATAGATGCGGTAGACAGCACCGCATTGCCGCGGCTTCATAGCCCAGGGGTGTGGGAGATGTACCGATAGACATGGCCTCTGGATCGAACACGTGGTTGACGGGCGCCGCCCAGAACGGCGACGGCAGCCATCGGCGAGCCCGGATCCTCGTCACCGACGACCGAGCCGAGATGCTGCAGAGGATCGAGCACGTGCTGGGTGAGCTCTACGAGTGCGAGTTCGCGGCAAGTGTGGGCGAGGCGCGCGAGCAGCTTCGCGGCGGCGCCTTCGAGCTGGCGCTGTGCGACGTCAACGCGGCCGGCGAGCAGGCCTTGGCCCTTGTCGAAGAGATCGTCGCCGACAGTCCCGAGACCGCCGTGGTGCTGGTGACGGGGGAAGACGATCCGCTTGTCGCCGACCGGGCCTCCGGGCTCGGCATACACGGATACCTGGTGGAGCCCCTGCAGCCCGGGCAGCTCCTGATCACGGTGATGAATGCGCTCCGCAGGCGGGACCTCGAGATCTCCAAGGCGGCTCATACCCGCAACCTCTGGGAGCAGTTCCAAACCCTGATCGACATGGCGCCGCTCCCGATCTACGCCAAGGACCTGAGCCACCGCTACGTCGTGGCAAATGCCAAGGCCGAAGAGATGGCGGGGTTTGGGCACGGCGAGCTGATCGGTAGGACGGACGAGGCGTTCATGGGCCCGGCGAGCGTCTCCGCGGCACGCCAGGGTGACGATCGAATCCTCGGCGGCGCCCCTCCGTTTGAGGCCGATGAGACGATCGCGATGCCGGACGGCGAGAGAACCTTCCATACCGCCAAGTTTCCGCTTGTCGACGACCTGACCAAGATCACCGCAGTCGGTGGGATCTCCCTCGACACCACCTTTCAGCGGGATGCGATCAGGCTGCGCGACGAACTGGCGAGTGCCCAGCGGGAGGCGATCGGAGAGTTGCGCCTGTCGCGGGAGGAGACGGTCGAACGGCTGGTCAAGGCAATCGAGCACCACGACGTCACCACCGGCCGGCACATCAATCGGATCGGCAGGGTCGCGGCGTTCCTGGCGACCTTGCTCGGACTCGACCCCGATTGGGTCGAGTTGCTGCGCATCGCCGCGCCGATGCACGACGTCGGCAAGATCGGAACCCGGCCCGAGATCCTCCGCAAGCCTGGCCCGCTCAGTCCCGAGGAGCGAACGGAGATGGAGCTCCACACGTTGATCGGCCACGAGATCCTCTGCGAATCGAAGAGCGAGCTGCTGCGGCTGGCCGCCTCGGTCGCGTTGACCCATCACGAGCGCTACGACGGCACCGGCTATCCCAACGCCCTGGCGGGCGAGGAGATTCCGGTCGAGGGCCGGATCACTGCGGTCGCCGATGTCTTCGATGCGTTGCTCAGCGACCGCCACTACCGATCGGCCATGCCGATCGGCGAGGCGGTCGCGTTGATCGAGGAGGGGAGAGCTACCCAGTTCGACCCCCACATCGTCGATCTCCTCCTCGGCCGGGTCGACGAGGCGATCTCGATTCGAGCCTGATCTCAGTGGTAGATCCGCTCGGCCGCCTCGGCGGCGGAGCGGAAGGCGGCCTGAACGGCGCGGCACTCGCCGTCGCGGTTGCGCAGGTCCTCGATACTCGGCGCTTCCGAACAGAAGTCAAAATGGGAATCGCCGGGTAGCCTGGGTGCATCGGTGGCCGTGTTCTCATAGCCGGAGCGACCGGGTTCGTCGGCTCGAGGCTGGCGTCGGCGATGCGCGACGCCGGCACGCCGGTGCGCGCTCTCGTGCGCAGCCCGGAGAAGGCCGAGCGGCTGGAGGGCGAAGGCTTCGAGGTCCACCTCGGCGACGTCACCGACGCCGGCAGCCTCGCGGGCGCCGGCAAGGACGTCGAGTTCGCCTACTACCTGGTGCACTCGATGGCCGGCGGCGGCGACTACGCGGCGCGTGAGGAGGTCGGGGCGCGCAACTTCGCCGGCATGGCCCGCGACGAGGGGATCGAGCGGATCGCCTACCTCGGCGGGCTGGGGGAGGAGGACGTCTCCGCGCACCTGCGCAGCCGCCACCAGACGGCGCGCACGCTGACCGCGCACGGGCCGCCGCTGACCTACTTCCGCGCGGCGATGGTCGTCGGCGCCGCCAGCGAGTCCTACCGCACCCTGCGCTACCTGGTCAAACGGCTGCCGGTGATGATCGCGCCCGCCTGGCTCAAGACCGACACTCAGCCGATCGGGATCGACGCCGTCGTCGAGTACCTGCGCCGCGCGCCCGAGGTTCCCGAGTCGAAGGGCCGCGAGGTGCAGATCGGCGGCCCCGACGTGCTCACCTACGCCGAGATGCTCGACCGCATGGCGCTGGCGATGGGGATCCACCCGCGGCGCAAGTTGCCGGTGCCGTTGATCACCCCCTGGCTCTCCGCGCTCTGGCTCGGCCTGGTCACGCCGGTCGACACCAAGGTCGCGCGGCCCCTGGTCGAGGGGCTGACCACGCGCACCGTGGTCACCGACCCCTCCGGCGCCGAGCCCTTCGGGGTCGAGCCCGAGCCCTTCGACGAGGCGCTGCGGCGGGCGCTGGCGGAGGAAGCCGCGGATTGACCACCCCTCACCGGTGGTCGACCACGAGGAGGGCGCTGTCCGGTTCAGGCGTTTGCGGGAATCGGGACGGGGGTAGCAAGGCCGCCATGGCACCTAGCTCAATACTCGTGATCATCGTCGGCATCGCGCTGGCACTGCTCGTCAACTACGTGCTCGGGATCATCGTGGTCCTGATCGGGTTGGCGATGTTGCTGGTACCGATGCTGAGCGGCGGCACCAGACGCGTTTAACCGCATTCCGGCGACAATCCGGGGCAATGGCACCATGGAAGTTGCCCCTGATCGTCGCCGGGATAGCGGTCCCCGTCGCCGCCGCGTTCGCCCTCGGCGGCGCCGCCGCGGGAGTTGCCGCGGGCGCCCTGGTCGCGGCGGCGATCGTCGTCGTCGCGGCGCGTCAGCGCCCGCTCGGGCCGATCGGCGCCACGCCGGCCGAGGACGAGGCGCGTCACGTGCTGCTCGTGCTCACCTGCACGGTCGAGGAGCCGGCCGACGTGCGGCGCCTGCTCGCCGCGGCAGGGCTCGACGGCGGCCGCGCCAAGGCCGACGTCCTTGTCCTCTCGCCCGCCGAGATCGGCTTCCTCGACCGCTGGGCCTCCGACGTCGAGGGCGCCCGCGAGGCGGCGCAGCAGAACCTCGTCGCCACCGTCGCGGCGCTGGCCAAGGCCGGCATCGTCGCCGAGGCCCGGGTCGGCGACGAGGATGTCGTGCAGGCGGTCGAGGATCAGTTGCAGAGCTTCGCCGCGAGCGAGGTGGTGCTGGTCAGCGAGGCCGGCGCCGACCATTCCGATGCCGCGGCGGAGCTGCGCTCCCGGCTGCGAGCCGAGTTCCGCCAGGTCGAGCTCGGCGGCTGAGCCTCAGCAGGCATGCGGGCGGGCGGCGCTGCGCACGACCTGGAAGGCGCGGCCGGGGATCCGCTTCAGCTGGTCGAGGTTCCGGTCGCGCCAGCGGCGGTCGCTGGTCCCGCTGAAGAACCAATTGGAGCCGTTGTCGGCGACGATCATCCCGTAGCGCTTCAGCGCCTGCGCGATCGTCTTCGCCGGCCCGTTGAAGCGGCCGAGGCCGTAGCCGCGGCGCAGCCGCAGGCGCGTCCCCATCGCCGGGGCGTTGCGGTTGCGGGTGTCGCCGGCGCAGTGGGTCGCGGGGTGGACCCAGGCGTCGCGGGTGCTGGCGAAGGTGACCCGGATCGCGTGCTCGATGCGGCCGGAGGCAGCCTCGTCGTAGCGCACCAGGCCGGGGAAGATCGGCAGCCCGGCGGCGTCGGCCGAAGTCCAGGAGTCGGGCCGCAGCGCGGCCGAGCGCAGGTTCCAGCTGGCGCCCGAGTCGGCGTCCCAGTGGCGGCGGACGCGATCGCGGGGGAAGGCGCGATAGAGCTCGTAGAGCATGCAGCGCGAGCGGTCGACGACGAGCACGTGGCGGTCGCCGTCGCTGCGCGCGCCGCCCTCGACCGGGGCGCCGGGAGGGATCGGGAAGCCCTCGCGGTCGCTCTCGCTGCCGTAGGCGGTGTAGTGGACGGGCTGGCGGCGCTGGCGGGCGCCGACGACCGCGTAGGGGAAGCCGTAGGCCCGCGGCGAGCCGAAGTCGGGGTGGAGGAAGCTGCCGCCGTGGCGGTTGACGTAGGCGATCGTGGCGGCCGAGTTGCGCGCGACCGGCGCCCGCGAGACGTCCTGGTTCCAGGCGGCCTGGCCGGGCAGCGAAGGCGCCCGCGGCGAGAGCGACGCCGGCGGGTCGGGGAAGACCTGGCAGTCGCCGAGCCCGGGATAGGGCCCGAGCGCCTGCGCGCTCGCGGGAAAGGCCGCAGCCACCGCAAGCGCCACGACCAAGCCGAGACGTGCCGCTTGTCGAGCGCCCATATGGGCACCTGAGAAGCGGCACGTCCTGCTCATCTCGGCGGTTCTCTGCGCACGCGCAGTTCGTCGACCTCGAGCTCGCCGATCTTCAGTCGCCCGATCGCGGCACGACCGATCGCCAGCTTGCCGACGCTGAGCCGGCCGATCGCGAAGCCGCCGACCGCGGCCGCACCCACGGCCAGCGCCCCGACCGCGACCGCGCCCCGAGCCTGCGCCCCCACCGCAGCCGTACCGTGAGCCTTCGCCAACCGCCGAGCCATCCCGACAACGGTAGCGCTACATTGGAGTCCCGCGGTGGCTGTAGCTCAGCTGGTAGAGCTCCTGGTTGTGGTCCAGGCGGTCGCCGGTTCGAATCCGGTCAGCCACCCCTCGTCGTGCTTCATTTGAGGTACTCGTAGTCTCGTCCTTGCTTCGCCGCCGTGGGGGCGGGCGCGGGGATACAGTGCCGCTCCGGAGGGGAAGGGTTGTCAACGGGAACGAAACTGACCACGCGCCGTATCACCGGCCTCGCCGGGCTCGGGGTGATCGCCCTGTTCGGCGTGGGAAACGCCCTGTGGGCATTCGAGCAGCCTGATGCCGGCGCGGGAGCAGGCGAGGTCGTCGCTTTCTACGCGGACACCTCGACAGAGATCGTCGTCGGCGCGAGCCTCAGCCTCTTCGCGATCGCGCTGTTCGTGCTTTTCGCCAGCGGCGTGCGCGCGATCCTCCGCGAGCGCGAGGAAGACGATCTGTTCGCGAGCGCGGCATTCGGCGGCGCGCTGCTTGCGATGGCGGCCGGACTCGGCGCCGAGACGATCAACATGGTCGGGGCGTTGCGCGCCGACGCCGGCCAGCTGAGCCCTGAGCTCGGCCGCGCGCTCTTCGAGATCTCCTACATCCTCGGCTATAACGGCGCCGGGGTTGGCATCGGCATCTTTGCGCTGGCGAGCGCCGTGGTCGCGCTGCGCTCCCGGGCAGTCTTACCTCGCTGGCTCGCGCTCCTCCTGCTCGCACTCGGCATCGCCTTCCTCACCCCGATCTCGCGGTTTCTGCTCGCCCCTTCGCTTCTGTTGCTGGCAGTGGTCTCTGTAAGCCTCGTCCGATCGTCACACGCCGAAGTCGACTGATCGCTCGCGATGGACGACTCCCCCACGGAGGTCTTTCCCCTGGGCGGTGCTGAAGCTCGACCCGAGAGGTTTGGCCGAGATCGGTGAAGGCCGTGATCGGTAGGTAGTCCGCCGCTTCCCTATGGATCCCGAACTCGCCGGCCGATCTCGCGGTCGACTGGATAGCCGGCCCCCTCCCAGAACGCTCCTGCCGTCTCGTCGTCAAAGGCGACGAGAGCACTCACGCGACGCACGCCGCGTTGCCGGAGGTAGTCCTCGCCTGCTCGGGTCAGGCCCAGGCCGATGCCTTCCCGCCGATTCCCGTCGCGAACGGCCAGCCGGTACATATTCCCCCGCCACCCGTCCCAGCCTGCGATCAGAGCGCCGACGATCTCGCCATCCCGGTCGGCAACCAGCAGGGCGGCCGGGGACTCGGCTCCGATGAGCCGCTCGACGTCATCGAGCCGATCGGGCACGCTCGCATGCTCGCTCCGGCTCTGAGTCCAAAGCTCCAAGACGGCGGGCACATCGGCCCATCGGCAGCGACGTATGCGAAAGCCGTCCTCAGTCAAGTCGGGAGCATACGCCCGCGGCGCAGCCGCCCCCTCGCATCCGGGCGTCAACGTAGACGCTTGCCTACGATCCGTCGGTGAACATCCGGAGGATGCGTACAGATGAGCTTGATGCTGCGGTGAGCGTGTGGCGCGAGGCGAATGTCGCCCGCGGAGCTCCTCACGGGCCGGAGCGCACCGCTCGCATCGGCCAGAAACTCGCAGCCTCAGACGGTCTGCCGTTCGTCGCGCTGCGACCAGATGTCGTAGGCATGGCGCTGGCCGAGCCTGGACGGCTCGATGACGGCGCCGGGGAGCTCGATCCATCGCTTCTGCACATCTCGATGGTCTTCGTGCGTCCCGACGCGCAGCGCACAGGGGTCGGGTTGCCCATGCTGCTTCACGTCTTCGAGGTCGCGCGCTCGCTGGGCTATGAGCGCGTCGGCGTCTGGACTGCCCGAGAGAACTGCCCAGCCCGCGCGCTCTATGAGCGGGCCGGGATGACCCCCACCGGCAAGACCGCTCCTCTTCGATCGAGCACGCAACTCCAATACGGCAGCTTTCTCAACGGTGCGGAGGCGCCGGGCGGTCGTCCAATCGAGGCAACGGCGCGCGACTCCGTCTAGGGTCACTTCACTTGCGCGGGAACTACCGCGGCTCGATTTCAACCGGGCAGTTGACGCTGTTGGAGATGAAGCAGCGCTCGTGTGCGCCGTGGTGGAGGGCCTCGATCTGCTCGGCAGCGATCTCGTTCGTGAAGATCACTCGCGGTCGCAGGACGACGCGGGTGAATCGATCGCCCTCCAGCGTGCCCTCCGCTTCATCTTCGTACGACGCAACGTGGATCTTCTCGGCTCGTGCCAAGGCGAGGAACCAGAGCATGTGGCAGCTCGACAGCGAGCCCACGAACAGCTCCTCGGGATCGGCCCTGTCGGAGTCGCCCCCGAACTCGGGAGCGCTGGAAGCGGCAATTTTCTCGCCGGCAAGCTCGATCGTGTGCGCACGGACGTCTTTCCCCTCGCCGCCGCTCCAGCTCACCCGTGCACGGTGAAGACTGGTCTTCACCGCCGCGGCTGCCCCGTGAGAAGCGCCACGGTGAACCCGTCATAGCCCTTCGCGCCCACGGTTTGGATCGTGGTCGCGCTGACGCGGTCCTCGGCGGCGATGTTCTCGTGCAGGCGGCGCTGGGCCTGCACCTTGGGGTCGCCGCTCTCGGCGTCGGCGAGGGCGCCGGCGCGCACGACGTTGTCGGCGACGATCAGCCCGCCAGGTCGGGAGTGCTCAACCGCCCAGGTGAAGTAAGCCGGGCTGTTCTCCTTGTCGGCGTCGATGAAGGTGAGGTCGAAAGGGCCGGCGCCTTCCTCATGCAGGATGGGGAGTACGTCGAGCGCCGCTCCGACATGCAGGTCGACGAGCCGGTCGAGCTCGGCGCGGGCGATGCTCCTGCGGGCGACCTCCGCATAGGCGGGCTCGGCCTCCAGGGTCACCAGGCGCCCGCCCTCGGGCAGCGCCCGCGCCAGCCAGATCGTGCTGTAGGCGCCGAGCGTGCCGAACTCGAGGATCGTCCTCGCGCCGATCGACCTGGCCAGCAGGTGCAGCAGCTTGCCCTGCGGCGGCGAGACCTGTATCGCCGGCAGGCCGGCCGCCTCGCTGTCGTCGACGGCGGCCTCCAGCGCCGCGTCGTTCGGCGCCAGCAGCCCGGTCACGTACTCATCGACTGCCGACCAATACTCCTGCATGACCCGCCACCCTACGCGGTAGGCGAGAATCTCCGGCCTTGGCCCCTGGACCGCCCCCGAAGCCAGACGCCACCGACGAGCCGGTTCGCCTGGTGCCCTACGACCCGGCTTGGCCCGCCCGCTTCGAGGAGGAGCGCACGGCGCTCGTGGCGGCGATCGGCGAGTGGATTGTCGGCGACGTACACCACGTCGGCAGCACCGCGGTGCCGGGGCTCGAAGCTAAGCCGATCATCGACATCCTCGTCGGCGTTCGGGGCCTCGAGGAGTCGCTGGCGTGCTTCGAGCCGCTCGCCGGCCTTGACTACCTATATGCCCCGTACCTGGCGGAAGAGATGCACTGGTTCTGCAAGCCGCATCCGAGTCGGCGCACCCATCACCTCCACCTCGTGCCGGCGAGCTCCCAACGCTACAGCGACGAGCTTGCGTTTCGCGATCGCCTCCGTGCTGACCCTGCGCTCGCCGCGGACTATGCCGCGCTGAAGCAGACGCTGGCGAAGCGCTTCGGCGACGATCGCGACGCCTACACCGAGGCGAAGTCCGACTTCATCAATCTCGCCCTGGGGCATCGGGCAGACCCGGCGTAGTCGCCGAAATAGGATCTGTCGCGCTTTGGCCGAGCAAGTTCCAGCGGTGTGCGACGTGCTGGACGCGATCGAGCGTCGCGACTGGTCCCGCCTCCGGCGCCTTCTGCACCCGGAGGTCCACTGGACGACGGCCGTGGAGGAGCATCTTCACGGGCCGGGTGCGGTGGTCGCCTGCCTTGTGGACGATCCGCCCCCTGCGCCTCCTGCATACCACGAGCTGCGGGATGGGCGGGTTATCCGCTGGATCGATACGCCGGGCTGAGTTGCCGCATCACGCTGGGGCACCCAGGAGCAGCTCGACGACCAGCACATCGCGCCAGTCGCCATCGAGCCGGCCGTGGCGACGGTGCAGGCCGACGGAGTCGAAGCCGCAGCGCTCGACCAGGCGGATGCTTGCCAGGTTGTCGGTGAAGAGCTTGCCGATCACCTTGTGAAAGCCTCGCTCCTCGGCCGTGGCCGCGAGCGCCTCCGTGAGGGCGGTGCCAATGCCGCGCCCTCTCGCGCCAGGGTCGACATAGACGCTTGCCTCGGCGATCCCGGCGTAGCACTCGCGCGAGCTGTAGGAGGCGAGGCCCGCCCAGCCGAGCACGTGCTCCTCCGCGACTCCGACCAGCAACGGGAAGCGGGCATCGGCTATGCGCGCATGGAAGTCCGCGGCGGATCGCGGCGCCGTCTCGAACGTGGAGCCGCGCTCGGCGATCGCCTCGTTGTAGATCGCGCAGATCCCTCCGGCATCGCCGACAGCGGCATCTCTCACTCGTCGTAGGCCGTCGTCCATGGAAATGGCATTCTCGACGGTGGCTATCGCCGGGGCAATGGCCGCGTGGCCAAAGATGCTTGTACGTGTCGGGCGTCCAAACCAGCCCGATGGTCTGCTGGCAGCAGAATCAGGTTGCGCCGCCGGTCAGCGGCATAGCATTGGGATAGTCGATGGCCGAGCCGTCTGCCGATAGCGCCACGGTTCCTGCCCAGAGCGAGTCCGCTCGTTGGCCGCCGGCTTGGCTTACGAACGTCGGCGTCGTCATCGGCATCGGCCTCGTTGTCCTTCTCTCGTCGCTGGCGATCGGAGCGGCGGCGACGTCGATGACTGAAAACGGAGCCTCCGTGGAAGACCTCCAATCCGCCGGTACCTTCGCCAACGCCGAGCAGGCCTACGACGACCTCGGTGAGGACGGTCGACATGCCGCTTGGTGGTTTCTCGGGTTCGAGCTTCCCTTCCTTGCCAGCTTCGGGCTGCTGCTCTGCGCGGCCTGCGCGTTCGCCGCTCGTCAGCTCGCTTCGTCAGGGGCCGAGCGCTTGGCACGTATCGCTCGCCTTGCTGTGATTTTCGGCTTGCTCGCTGCCCTGTCCGACCTGATTCAGAACTCCGCTGTCGCGGCCATCCTCACCGGCCACTTCGCCCAGCCGGCCCCGCGTATCGCCGAGGTCTTCGGCTATCTCACCTGGGTCTTCGCCATCTCAGCCGGGTTCGTCTTCGTCGCCGGTTGGATTGTGGCGGCGCTCAGGTCCCGGCGAGTCGCTACTCGATAGCCCCGACCGTGTTTGGCTGCTGCGGTTCTGGTCCCACTTTGGGACATGCCTACTCGAATGCGCCGCATCGCTGGTTATGGTGCCTCGGTGATGCCGGACCGGATCGAAATTACGATAGCCGTCGACCGAAACGAGGCGGCGTCGATGACGTATGGCGCGCGAGAGAAGTGGTTAGGAGCTATGGCCGAGTCGGAGCTAGCCGAGATCATCCCCCCGCGCCCGCCCAAATCCGGTGGCAGTCTG
>DASTVL010000216.1:0-3593 GCA_035759115.1 Solirubrobacterales bacterium
CAGCTCGTAGCCGTACTGGTCGCGCAGCAGCTCCAGCCAGAGCGGGTGATGGAAGACTTCGGCCGAGGGGCTGCGCTCGAGCAGGCGCAGCCACTCGGGGTCGGCGATCGGATCGATCAGGCGCGTTTGCGGCATCGGAGAACAACGATCCGCGCGCGTCGCCGCTTCCGCCGCGCTCAGGCGGCGGCGAGAACGGGCTCGGGGGCCGCGTCGAGCGTCTCCTGGGCCCACAGCTCCAGCGACAGCAGCGACCAGAGCCGGCGGCCGTGGTCGGCCGCCCCGGCGAGGTGCTCGTCGAGCAGCGCCGCAACCGCCTCCGGCCGGGCCCAGCCGCGCTCGGCGGCCGCCCGGTCGAGTAGCACCTCGCGCGCGAACGGCGCCAGGTCGCCACGCAGCCAACGCGCCACGGGCAGCTCGAAACCCTGCTTGCGGCCGTCGAGCACCTCGTCTGGGAGCCGTCCGCGCAGCGCCCCGCGCAGGGCGATCTTGCGCTGCGCCCCGCGCGCCTTGTGCGCGGTCGGGATCGCGGCCGCCAGCTCCATCAGCTCGTGGTCGAGCAGCGGCGAGCGCGCCTCCAGCGAGAAGGCCATCGTCGCGATGTCGATCTTTGCCAGCAGGTCGCCGGGCAGGTAGACGCTCGCGTCGACCTCGAGCAGCTGGTCGAGCAGCTCGGCGCCGCTCGCCTCGCGCCACGGCCCGAGCAGCGCCTCGTCAGCCTGGTCCGGCATGACCGCGGCGGCGAACTCGGTGCTGTAGAGGGAGGCGCGGCCGGCCGCGTCGAAGACGTTGACCTGGTCGAGGTAGCGGCGCTCGCGGCCGCCGCCGAGGCGGCCGCCGAAGCGGGCGATGCGGCTGCGCAGCGCGCGCGGGTCGGCGGCGCGGCCCGCGGCGCCCGCGGCTGCGGCGAGGCCACGGCGCAGGCCGCCCGGCAGCCGTTCGAGCCGCGCCGCCAGCATGTTCGAGCTGTAGCGCTGGTAGCCGGCGAAGCTCTCGTCGCCGCCGTCGCCGTTGAGCGCCACGGTCACCTGGTCGCGGGCCAGCTCAGCGAGGTAGAAGCAGGCCAGCGCCGAGTGGTCGCCGAACGGCTCGCCGTAATGGCGGACCAGTTTGGGCAGCATCGCCACCGCGTCGGGCTCGACGACGAGCTCGGTGTGGTCGGTGCCGAAGCGCTCGGCGACCAGCCGCGCCCGCGGCAGCTCGTCGAAGTCCTCGTCGGCGAAGCCGATCGTGAAGGTTTTGACCGGCCGCGGCGAGAGCTCGGCCATCGTCGCGACGACCGCCGAGGAGTCGATTCCGCCGGAGAGGAAGGCGCCGATCGGGACGTCGGCGACCAGCCGCCGCCGCACCGCGGTGCGCAGCGCCGCGCGGATCCGCTCGTGCAGCTCCTCGACGTCATCGACCTCGAGCTTGCGCGCGTAGTCGAGCCGCCACCAGCGCTCGACCGTGAGCGCGCCGTCCTCGAAGACGAGCCGGTGCGCCGGCGGCAGCTTGGCGACGCCGCGGAAGACGCTGTCCGGGGCGGGCACGTAGCCATAGGCGAGATAGGCGTCGATCGCCGCCGGGTCGACCTCGCGCGGCACGGCGGGGTCCTGCAGCAGCGCGCGCAGCTCCGAGGCGAAGCTGAGCTCGCCGCCGCGGCGGCTGTAATAGAGCGGCTTCTTGCCGATCCGGTCGCGGGCGACGAAGAGTCGCCGCCGCCGCTCGTCCCAGAGCGCGAAGCAGAACATGCCCCGCAGGCGGTGCACGCACTCGACCCCTTCCTCCTCGTAGAGGTGGGCGATCACCTCGGTGTCGCCTTCGGTGCTGAGCGAGTGGCCGCGCCGCAGCAGCTCCTCGCGCAGCTCGGCGTAGTTGTAGATCTCGCCGTTGAGTACGACGACGACCGAGCCGTCCTCGTTGGCGACCGGCTGGTCGCCGCCGGCGAGATCGATGATGCGCAGCCGCTGGATCCCGAGCCCGACCCCGTCGGCGGTGTGGATGCCGCGCTGGTCGGGGCCGCGGTGCTCCTGGGCGGCGCACATGCGGGCGATCGTCTCGGCCTCGACCGGAGCGCCCCCGGCGCGGGCCTGGCCCGCGATGCCGCACATCAGCTCGTCGCCGCGCGCGATGCCGGTCGCAGCTTGCCGAGGACGCGACCGCGGAACTCGCGGCGCACGGCGCGGCGGAACTCCTCGTCCTCGACCTTGGGGGTGCGGCGCAGCGCGGCGCGGAGGTAGCCGTAGAGGAAGGCGAGGCCGGAGAGGCCCTCGGGGCGCGCCGTCGCGATCTTGAGCGAGCGCGCCGCGATCCAGTAGGCGGGGGCGCGGGCGATGTAGGCGGAGGCGCCGTAGCGGGCGCGGCCGCGCAGGGTGCCGTCGGCGCTGGCCCAGGGCCGGTGGTGGATCGCGACCAGGTCGGCGAAGCTGCGCGTGCGGAAGCCCCGCATCCGCGCCGTGGTCTCGTCGATGATGTCCCAGCCGAGCCGCTCCTCGATCCCGCCGATCGCCTCCAGGCACTCGCGCGAGTAGCACTTGAGCGCGCCGTTGACGTGGTACTCGAGCGGGATCTGCTCCAGCCGCCACTTGCCGCGGACCAGCTCGCGCCGCAGGCCGCCGGCCATGCCGAGCTTCGGGTCGGCCTCGAACTCGTCGAGGATCCGCTGCCAGTACTCGGGCGGCAGCTCCATGTCGCCGTCGAGCTTGGCGACGTGGGTGAACTCACGCCAATCGAGGCTCTCCAGGCCGAAGTTGAAGGTGCGCGGCGCGGCGGCCGAGGCGAGCCGGTCGCGCGGGTCGGCCAGCGGCGGGTGCTCGGGGGCGCGCAGCACGTAAAGGAAGGGGATCTCGGCGGCGAGTCGCTGCGCCAGCGCGTAGGTCTCGTCGGTCGAGTCGTCGTCGACCAGCAGCCAGCGCCGCGGCGGCTGGGCCTGGGCGGCCATCGCCCTGGCGACCCGCTCGAGGTGCTCGGCCTCGTTGCGGATCGGCGAGATCGCGAGCAGACGTCGATCCATGCCCGACCAACGCCCCGCGGCGGGGCGGACTTGCGCGCAAGCACGGGCCGGCCCGGACCGTTGAAATGGCATGAGAGCGGCAGAGCTGGCGATCGAGACGCCGTCGGCGGGGCGCTTCGGCGCCGAGCACGGCCGGGTCGAGGACCCGCTGCCGAAGCGGGCGCTGCTGCGGCTGATGCCGGCGCCGCGCCGCCAGCGGCTGCTCGGCGCGCTCCGCGCCGCCCGCCACCGCGGCGACGCGGTCGAGTGCCCCTGCTGCGAGTCGAGCTTCGCCCGCTTCCTGCCCCACCGCGGCCGCGCCGAGGCGAAGTGCCCGCGCTGCGGGGCGCTGGAGCGCCACCGCGTGCTCTGGCTCTTCCTCGAGCGCGAGACCGACCTGCTGCGGCGCCCGGGCCGGATGCTCCACATCGCGCCGGAGTACGCCCTGCACCGCCGCCTCTCGGCCACCCCCGGCCTCGACTACCTGAGCGGCGACCTCGACTCGCCGCTGGCCGACGTCGAGCTCGACGTGATGGAGCTGCCCTTCGAGGACGCGAGCTTCGAGTTCCTGATCTGCAACCACGTGCTCGAGCACGTCGCCGACGACCGCCGCGCCCTGCGCGAG
>DASTVL010000217.1:0-11078 GCA_035759115.1 Solirubrobacterales bacterium
TCGCTGATCTGCACGGCGATCGCCAAGCCCGCCGACGAGAAGCACCCGGCGCCGCTCGACTACCGCGGCGCCGTGCTGATCTCCGGCGGCATGGGCCTCGCCGTGCTCGGCCTGCAGCAGTCGAGCGTCTGGGGCTGGGGCAACCCGATCACCTGGATCTGCATCGCCGCCGGGCTGGCGCTGATCGCCTGGTTCGTCCGCTACGAGCTCGGCCTCGCCAACCCGCTGATGCAGATCCGCACCTTCGCCGACCGCGCCTTCGCCGTCGACAACGCGGTGCTCTTCTTCCTGATGATCGTCTTCGTGCCGCTCTTCTTCTTCGCCAGCATGTACGCACAGATCGCGCTCGGCGAAAGCGCCTCGGAAACGGGGCTCTACCTGCTGATCTTCTTCGCCGGGTTCTTCGTCGCGACCCAGCGCGGCGGCCGGATCCTCGACGCGCGCGGCGCGCGGCCCGCCGTCGTCTCGGGCTGCGCGATCGGCGCCGTCGGCTTCGCCCTCTGGGCGCACGCGATGCCCGAGCTCTCGGTCGGCTCGCAGTGGCCGTTCATGGTCCTCTCCGGCATCGGCGTCGGGCTCGTCCTCGCCCCGGCCAACACCGACGCGCTCAACCGCGTGCCCCGCAGCCGCTACGGCGAGGCGACCGGGATCACGCAGACGGTGCGCAACTTCGGCTCCAGCCTCGGCCTCGCCCTGCTCGGCACGGTGCTGATCCTGCAGAACAAGTCGAACCTCGAGTCGACCCTGGGCGAAGAGGGGATCCCCAAGTCGCAGGCCGACAAGATCGCCGAATCGCTGACCGAAGCGGGCGGCGGCAACGAAGCGGCCTTCGCCGAACAGGCGGGCGCGAAGGCGAGCCAGATCTTCAACGCGGTCCAGTACGACTTCGCGCTCTCCTCGCGCACGGTCTTCTACGGGATGGCGGCGGCGATGGCGATCGCCTTCCTGATCGCGCTGATCTGGATGCCGTCAGGCAAAGCGCCGGATCTGGACGCCGACGAGGCCGAGCCGTCGGTCAGCGAACCGGCTTCACCCTGAAGCCCACTCCGCTGGCGCTGCGGCGGAAGCCGGCGGTCTGCGGCTCGAGGATCCAGGGCGCCGGCAGCACCCCGTCGAAGTCGTCGAGGAAGCGGGTGAAGAGGCGCGATGCCTGGCCGCAGCCCAGGCCCGAGGGCTGCAGACGGATGATCCAGTAGCGGCCCTTGGCGAGGCGCAGCGGCCCGATCCGGTCGTTGTTCAGCACGCGGAACGTGCCGGGGCAGAAGAGCTGGCCGTGGCGGCCGCTGCCGCCCGATTCTTCTTCTTCGCCGCCACCGCCGCCGCCTCGGTTGGGCGCAACGTGGAAGCCGACGCCCGGCGCGCGTAGGAAGGTCTTGCTGGCGGCCGCCACGCGCCAGCCGCCCGGCAGCCTGCCGTCCCAGTCCTCGAGGAAGCGGGTGAAGAGCGCCGAGGCGTGGGCGCAGTTGGGGCGCCCACCGGCGAGCGTCGTGATCCGATAGCCGCCGCGCGGCAGCGAGAGCCTGCCGATGTGGTCGTTGTGGAGGATGCGGAAGAGGCCGGCGCACTGCGTCCGGGCGGCGTCGGCGCGGCTCGGCGCGGCGAGGGCGACGAAGAGCGCGGCGATCGCGCAGGCGGCGATCATGGCCAGGACCCGGAGTGAGCCCAGGCGCGACAGATCCGGAGAGAACACGGCGGCATCCTACGGTACGTTGGCGACGATGGGGCGACGGATCGCACTCGCTTTCGCAACGTGCGCATTGCTCTGCCTCGCCCTACCGGGGCTCGCGGCCGCCAAGAACGAAGCGCAGCGCAGCGCGGAGCAGAAGCTGATCGAGGCCTACACGCCGGTCCTGATGATCCGCGAACAGCAGGACCCCCCCTGCGACACCGACGCCGAGCAGTACGAGGCGACCGTGGTCGAGACGATGCTCGGCAACCCGGCGGTCCGCCTCACCGAAGCCGACGACGACGGCAACGAAACGACGCTCGAGTACGGGCCGACGGCGGCGGATGTGGCCAAGCGCGGCGAAGGCTTCCACCTCAACATCCCCGGCGAGCCGCTCGGCGACACCTGCGTCTACGCGCGCGACTTCGCCAAGCTCAAAGCGGAAGGCAGGGCGCCGGCGGTCACCTACGCCCACATCGCCCGCGAGGCCGGGCGGCCGGGGCTGGCGGTCCAGTACTGGTTCTTCTGGTACTTCAACCAGTTCAACGACCTGCACGAGGGCGACTGGGAGGGGATGCAGGTCGTCTTCGCATCCTCCGACCCGGCCCGGGCGCTGGAAGAAGGACCGGCCGAAGTCGGCCTCTTCCAGCACGGCGGCGGCGAGAAAGCGAGCTGGAGCGAAGGCAAGGTCGAGAAGGAGGGCACCCACCCCGTCGTCTACCCGGCGGCCGGCTCGCACGCGACCTTCTACGAGGCCGCCGTCTACGTCGAGAACGGCCGCAAGGGCTCGGGCGTCGGCTGCGACAACACGACCGCCCCGCACGAACGGCTCGAGCTGCGGCCGATCCAGGTGCCGACCCGGCCGGGCCCGGACAGCCGCTACCGCTGGCTCGACTACGAAGGCCGCTGGGGCCAGTTCGAGAAGGGCTTCAACAACGGGCCGACCGGGCCGGCGCTGAAGGACCGTTGGCTGGCGCCGATGACCTGGATGGAAGAAATCCGCTCGACCAGCCCGCGGCTGCCGGCCGGCTCGGTCGCCGGGCCGACGGTGACCAAGTCATTCTGCGGCGCGGTCGAAGAGGTCACCTCCTTCCTCAACCACACCCAGGACACGCCCTGGGTGGCGCCGCTGATCCTGCTCGCGGTGCTGGCGCTGCTCGCCTTCATCGCCTGGCGCACCCGCTGGCTGCCGCTGAAGCTGGACGAGCCGCGCTCCGGCCGCGCCTTCGGCCAGCTGCTCCTCGCCTCGGCCGGCCTCTACCGGCGCTACTGGCGCGTCTTCGCCCCGATCGGACTGACCTCGATCCCGATCGTCGGCGGCTTCAACGCACTCACCTTCCTGCTCACCGGCGACCCGGGACGCCGCCTCGACGACGAGACCGGGCTCTCGGGCCTGCACGTGGCGCTGGGCGAAATCCTCAGCGGGATCGGCGGGCCGATCGCCACGGCGATCATGGCCGCCGTCGTGATCGTCGCCATGCGTCAGATCACCGCGGACGGGCAGGCGAGCTTCCGCGCCGCCTACGCCGGCATGTGGGCACGCTTCCGCCGCGTCGTCGGCGCGCAGCTGCTGGCGACGCTGGGCATATTCCTGATGCTGCTCAGCGTGATCGGCATTCCCTTCGCCGCCTGGAAGTACGTCGGCTGGCTCTTCATCCAGCAGCAGATCCTGTTCGAGGACAGGACGCCGCGCGAGGCCTTCCGCGGCAGCTCGGAGCTTGTCCGGGGCCGCTGGTGGTACACGCTGCGCGTCGCCGCGGTGTTTGCGCTGATCGGCTTCGTCACCGGGCCGGTGCTCGGCTTCGCGCTGATCTTCGCCGACATCTCGCTGCTGCTGATCAACGTGATCGGCGCCGTCGTCTACGCCCTCCTGATCCCCTATGTGGCGATCGGCCAGACGCTGCTCTACTTCGACCTCGAGGTCGCAGGGACGACGGAGAAGACGCGCTGGCGCGAGCGACTGCCGTGGCGGGCGCGGCACAGCGGCGAGGCCGGCGAGGCCGCGACCGCCGGGGCGTAACCGTCCCGGTAGCGTTGTGGCCGTGAAGCTGCTCGCCTTCAGCGACCTGCACCGCGACCTCGGCCAGGCGGCCGAGCTGGTCTCGATGTCGGCCGAGGCCGACGTGGTGATCGGCGCCGGCGACTTCGCCTCGGTGCACGAGGGGCTGGCGGAGACGATCGATGCGCTGGCCGCGATCGAGAAGCCGACCGTGCTCGTCCCCGGCAATAATGAGACCGAGGGGGCGCTGCGCGAAGCGACTTCCGGCTGGAGCGCGGCGACCGTCCTGCACGGCGGCGGCGCGACGATCGACGGGGTCGAGCTCTTCGGCCTCGGCGCCGGCGTGCCGGTGACGCCCTGGGAGTGGAGCTTCGACCTCGACGACGAGTCAGCGCGGGAGATGCTCGCCGGCTGCCCGGAGGGCGCCGTGCTCGTCCTCCACTCGCCGCCCAAGGGGCACTGCGACGAGGCCGGCGACGGCAACCACTTCGGCAGCCCCGCCCTGCTCGAGGCGATCGAGGCCAAGCGCCCCCGCCTGGCCGTCTGCGGCCATATCCACGAGTCCTGGGGCTGCCAGAGCCAGATCGGCGAGACGCCGGTCCACAACCTCGGCCCCAAGGGCGCCTGGCTCGAGGTTTAGATGACTGGCGTGGCCCGCTCGCGGCGCCTGCTCGCCGGCTTCTTCATCTTCGCAGGCGCGATGCACTTCGTCATCCCCCGCGCCTACGAGGCGATGATGCCCCCGTCCCTGCCCCGCCACCGCGAGGCGGTGATCGTCAGCGGCATTGCCGAGATCGCCGGCGGCCTCGCCGTCCTCCCCGCCCCGACCCGGCGCCTCGCCCGCTGGTGGCTGCTCGCCCTGCTCGCGGCGGTCTTCCCCGCCAACCTGCACATGGCCCTCAACCCGGAGCAGATCCGCGGCCTCGACCTAAACCGCATCCCCCGCTGGACCCTCTGGGCCCGCCTCCCCCTCCAGCCCCTGGCCATGCTCTGGGTCTGGCGCGCGACCCGAAGCTGACGCAGGGATTCGGTCTACGCCAGCGATCCGTCGGCGACCATCCACCTATGCTGCAGGTCGGTAACGGTCGCGACCCGCTCGTAGTCGCGGTCGTAGTGAACGAGCGGGACCCCTGCCGTCTCCGCCGCGGCGGCGACCAGCAGGTCGGCCGGCGGGACGCGGCGATGGTCCCGTTGGGGGGCAAGAAGGAGCTGGACCTCGCGCGCGCGGTTCCAGAGCTTGTCCGGCATCGACACCGATTCGAAGGCGTCCAGGCGCTCGGCTACTCCACGCGCGCGCTCCTCATTGGGCGCAAGGCGCGTCAGCTCGAGCACGACCAGGTCGCAGACCAGCACCCGGCCCGCCTCGACCTGGGCGTTGAACCATTCCGCGAGGTGAGGAAAGCGGCGGTCCCGCGCCCACGTCCAGACGCCGGTGTCGAAGAGCGCCGGACCATCGAGCTCGACCGGCCTCACGGCCTCGTCGGCGCTCAGAGTCGCTCCCGCCCTTCCCGAACCTCCTCGGGGGTCCCGTCTATGTCGCGCCGCACGTCGAAGCCCCGGAGCACCCGCCGCCGCGTCGCCTCGCGCAGCGCGGCGTTAACCGTCTCACTCAGCCCCTTCGTCCCCAGCTCCCGACGGGCAGCATCGAGCGCGAGATCATCGACATCAACCGTGGTGCGAGTCATGCGCATCATAATAGCGCATCAGATCCTGATTCAACGGCGGCAGGCCAACGCGGAATGTGGGAACATGCCCGCGAAATATGCGACTGACCGTCATCTCCGTCGCCGTCTTGGCGCTGAGCGCAGCGACCGCCGCGCCGGCATCCGCCTTCGAACCGATCGAGGGCGTCTGGCGCACCGAGACGTCCACCGCCGGGGAGTACCTGATCCAGCGCTCCGGCCCGGGCACGTTCAAGATGACCACGATCCGCGGCAACCGGCACTGCCTGCCGGACGAGAGCGGCTTCCGCGCCCGAGTCACCGAGCAGATCGACGTCCGCGGGGCGGGCTTGGACTACGCCTACGACCCCGTCTACCGCTTCCCGGACTGCAGCGTTGACGGGGTCGGACAGGGCGTCATCAAGGTGATCAGCACGGCGCCGCGTTACCGCCACGTGTTCTGCGGCGCCCGCCCGGGGACGGGCCCGCCACAGTTCGATGCCGCCTATCAGCCCACCGCGTCGAACACCGTCTGCCGCTTCTCGGTCCGCATCCGAGCACCGAAGCCGCCGGTGCGACCGGCGGCGCTCGTCCGCGTGCCGAAAAGGCCGGCCTGCACGCGCGCCGCGCGCCGCCGCGGCAGGACCATGCCGCTGCGACTGTTCGACCCCGCCAACGAGCCGGTCCTCTCGATCCGGGTCAGGCTCGGCGGCCGCACCATCTACAGCTACGAGTACCCGGGCAAGCTGCGCCGGCGAGTGAAGGTGCGCCTGCCCCGCCGTCCCTCGCGCGTCACCGTGGTAACGCGCACCACCAGCAATAAGCGCTTCACCGTCGCCCGTCGCTACGGCGCCTGCTAGCCGGCGCAGCGAGTCCGGGTGGTTCTGAACCGAAAGGGACCTCCTGATGCTCGACGGCTTGCGACCTCTCGTAGACCTGGCCGCCTTGGACAACCATGAGCCCTCCCCGGGCTACGTGGAGCCCGTTCTCAAGCGGTTTCCGGCGAATCGAGTCCCGCTGGGATCGGCTGGAGTCTGTGGGGCATGTTGCCCCATTTGTTGCCCCAGCGGCCAACGATCTACCAGCCCGCAAGCAGGCGGAAACGCGGCAGGACGGTGTCATCGACCCGATCCTCGTCACCATTCCCACCCCGTCCGAACCCGCCCACGGTCCCCTCAATCGTTTCCAGAAAGCGGGGTTGATCGAGCAGAGTCGTGATCTCACGGGACAAGAACGAACGAAGATCGTCGGAAGCGTCTCTGACTTCGTCAACGATCTCGGCCCGGCCGTTAACAAGACCGATGACGTCCTCGAGATCGTGGCTGCGGAGATGGTCACCGCCTCCACGCCCGGTCCAGGCCTCCAACTTCGTCGCAAGCAAGTACGGCGGCGAGATTGCACGTATCCGCTGGCGGGACGGCAGCGACAGAGTCCTGGCAAGGTCGAGCGCCGGTCGCTGCCATCGGTTGTCGAAGCCGAGGATCGCTGCGTCCCCGGGCATCAGGTCGACCAGCAGCTCGTCCCCTGGATTCCCTGCCTTCCACCTGCAGATCACCGAACTCGACGTGTCGTGACGCAGTCCGTGGGTCCGGAGGCGCTCCTCGAAGTCGTACCAGGCACGCCGCGAGACGACCTCGACCACGAGATCCACGTCCTTCGTCACCCGCGGCTCGGGCGCGGCCTGATCGGTGATCCAGAGGGCGACGGTGGCGCCGCCGACGAAGGCGACCTCGTCGAGGAACGGCGCCAGCTCCAGCGCGGCCCGCTCAACCATCGCGACGCTCACGATCCGATTTTCTCTCTTAGGAGCATGGCGGCCAACTGACTGACGCGGGCACTGTCATTGCTTCGAAGCGCGTCTACCAATGCCAGGCGCTGCCACAGCCCAGGGTCCTCAAGCGCCGCTTGGGGCACCATCGAGTGGAGAGGCTCCAATGCGAGCCCACGCACGGTCCCCTTCGAATAGGGCCATACGGGCGGCAGCCCAGCGGACTCCGCTAGCTCCCCTTTTAGCGGCTCGGCAGCCCAGGACGTTGGAACCCCGCGAGCCTCGGCCCTCCATCTCGGAGGGAAGCTGAACTTGGCGGCGTGAACCAAAAACTCCTCAGCCGGCGCTCGGAAGACCCGCCGCCGCCCCGCCGAATAGAGACCGGCCTCATCGAGACGGCGCAGGGCGCGATGCGTGCCTGCAACATCGAAGCCGAGTTGGCTGGCGAGATCACGCACGGGCACCGGCTCGGCCACGCCGAGCAGTTTCAATAGCACGACTACGTCTTGCCCCTTCAGCATGTCAGCCATTGTTTCATGTTTCGATACATGAAACAACTCCTTTGGGAAGACCTCTTTGTCGGTCGTCGGGGGTCGAAGCTCAACCACCGGCCGCCCGCGATTGGTGATCAACAGCCGCTCCCCTCACCCGCGCGGCGCACGTGGGCGCCAATATTCCGCCGCAGCTCCGAAACTCCAACCACCTCGGCCATGCTCTTAAGGCTAGCTGATACGCAGACTAAACATTGCGCCTCAACGTCGAATCTTCGATCACCCGGAAGTAGTCGCCGGTGCTTCGCCAGAAACCCGCATCACAAGCGGGGTTCCGCAAACGCGCCCGACAGGATTCGAACCTGTGACCTTCGGTTTCGTAGCCTGACCCCGCAGACCCGCTGGACTACGTGGAGCCCGGTTTCAAGCGGTTTCCGGCGAATCGAGCTACGTGGAGATCGGCTGGAATCCGTGGGGCTCCTTGCCCCAGTTCTTGCCCCAGGAGCCAAATGGAGTTAGCTTCGTCCCTGGCCGCTACCATGAGAGCATGGCTCACGCCACCAAGGCAGATGAAGCCGTCGCCAAGCGCCGTCGCGCGGCGGCCGAGCAGATGCGCGGCATGTTCGCGCACGTCGCTCCTGGGGTGAGCCTGGCAGACGAGCTGATCGCCGACCGTCGAGCCGAGGTCCGTTCAGAAGAGCGGGTAGAGGCCGAGCGGCGACGTGCCAGAGACTGAAGCCCCGGCGTCGATTCTCGACGCCTCGGCGCTTTTGGCCCTGCTGAAAGACGAGCCAGGCGCTCCCGCCGTGGTCGATGCGATCGAAGCGGGAGCTGCCATCAGCACCGTCAACCTCTCAGAGGTGCTGGCCAAGCTGGCCGAACGAGGAGAGCGCGTACGGTCAGCGATGGCCACGATCCGGCAAGCCGTCGACCGCGCCGACGGCGGGCTCCGGATCGTGCCCTTCACGGAACAGGACGGCATCGAGGCCGCGGACCTTCGACCGCGCTCAAAGAGTCAGGGGCTGTCCTTCGGCGACCGGGCGTGTCTCGCGCTCGCCGCTCGCTTCGAGGTGCCGGCAGTCACAGCGGATGGAGACTGGGCCGACCTGCCGGAAGTCGGAGTCGCCGTCAAGCTGATCCGGTGACCCGCAAAGGCTCGGAGGGTACGTTGCCTCAACGGGAGGCTAGTTTTCGCAATACGATTCGATATTCGTTGATGAACCTGTCCACGCGGACGCCCTTGGCATAAAACGCATCTCGCGTCACGCCGTCCTCCTCACAAAGTTTGAGCGTCTGCCTGATCACCTTGATTCGTCCGATTGGGACCGTCTTTCCATCACCAGGCCATCGAATCACCATCTTGGTTTTGTGCTGCTGTCTCTTGCGGAAGAACGTACGATGGGTCTCCAGGGCAGAAATGCCTACCTTTTGACTCTTGAGACGGGTTAGCGTAAAGCCGAAGTTCGTAAGGATCTGTCGGAGCTCTCGAAAGGTAATTGGAGTCTCCCCGCGCGTAATAGGTTCGACTCGCGGACGAAACCACGATGCGACGGCCTTCACCTCCTCATCAGGCGTGCCACGCCGAGGGACGTTCTCGGTCTCGCGACCAATCTTGACTGGGCTCTTGACGATGGAGTGATCCGCCACCGCAATCATTAGACGAAAGAGTTCGATCTGTTTAGTCGCCCCAAGAACAAGGTGATTACAGTCAAGGTGAGCGAGCGCAGAAACGAGCGCAGTTCGCTTATTTCCGTTGTAAAACGGATGGTCGTTACAAATGCCGTACAACAGCGTGGCAGCATTGAGGATGGGGTCGTGATACTTCATCAACTCCCCATAACCGCTGTGTTGTCTGCTGACAGCGGATTCGAGCAAACTCTTGCTGCGAAGACCAGGGGGGTCGATCGGGTCGCTCGTCGCGGCGAAATCGGCACAAAGACGCTCATGAATGAAAAGCACGTCATCGGCAGACAGCATCTCGACAAGCCCGGATGATCGCGGGGCAGGGTCGAGTACGGCTGGTGGTTCAGGTGTGGCCTTTGAACGCACGCGGACGCGGCCACCCCGGAGCTCCTTGATGATGGCCCGCGCCGCCTTCCAAGTCGTACCTTCGACGGTCTTCTCAGGGTCGTCAATCTCAATCCCTCGATCGATGAGAGCGAGTACAACCGCTTCAGGGTCCACCCCTGCGCTCTTTGCCAGGCGGTTTATCGACACCTCTCGACGCATCGGACCAGACGGTACCCCTGCGAGCGGATCGGTGCGGGGCGACAGCGTTTTCGTCACGCAGAACACGTGACGGTATCTGCAACCGGCTTCCAGTCAGCAAGCAAGGGAAATATTGAGAGCCGGAGCCTCATCCCCCGGCAGCAGATGGGTGTACCGGGTCAGCGTGAAGGCGGGCGAGTGGTGGCCGAGGGCGCGGCTCAGTTGGAGGAGGTTGGTGCCCTGGGCCAGGTGGAGCGAGGCGAAGGTGTGGCGGAACGTGTGGAAGCCCGCCCAGGGAGCGCCTGCCTCCGCTGCGAGCGGCTTCAGAACACGGCGGCGGAGGTTGCCGGGGTCGAGCGGGCCTCCGGCTTCGCTGGGGAAGGCGAGGGCGGTCGAGTCCTGGTCGGCCTGGGCTGCGAGATGGTCGCGCAGGCTGGCTGCCACGGCTGCCGGTAGGCGGACCTCGCGGCGGCCGTGCCTGCTCTTGGGCGGCTCGATCCGCTCGCGGACGATGGCGCGGCGCACGCAGACCTCGGCCTCTGGGCCGTCGAGCTGAAGGTGCAGGCGCTGGAGGGCGAGCGCCTCGCTGATCCGCAGCCCGCAGCTCGCCAGGAGCTCGAAGAGCGGGCGGTGGCGCTCAGGAGTCATTGCCAGGAGCGCTGAGAGCTGCTCGCGGCTGAAGACTTTGATCTCCTCGCCCTCGGCCTCGAGCCGCTCGCGCTGGGGCAGCGCGAGGCCCTGGGCGGGGTTGTGGCGGATCAAGCCCTCGCGCTTGGCCGTGGCAAGGGCGGCGCGGATCGGGATCGCGATGTTGGCGATCGAGCGGTCGCTGAGACGCTTGCCCTGCTCTTGCTCGTCGGCCAGCCAGTCGAGAAAGCGGGCGAGCTCGTAGGTGCTCAGCTCGGTGAGCTTCAGCCTGCCCGAGAAGTAGGGACGGGCGTAGAGGCGGATCAGGCGGCGGTATTCGTCGCGGGTGTTCTCGCGGAAACCGCGGCGGCCCTGGCCGCGGTAGCGCTCGACCCACTCCTCCAGGTAGCCCAGGAAGGCGATCGTCGTGCGCTCTTGCATCTCGCCGCGGTCGCGGTCGGTCTCGCTCTCGCGCTTGATCTGCCGCGCCGCGTCGTAGGTGCGGGCGCTGCGCTTGCGCTGCTTGCCGGCGACTTCGATCACCGCGACGTAGCCGACGATCCTGTCCTTGCCATCGACGCGCTTGTAGACGCCTGGGGTCTTGGTCTTTCGCAGGCGCCGCTTGTCGTCGCAGCCTGGACCGGCCGCAGGGGCCGAC
>DASTVL010000218.1:0-5235 GCA_035759115.1 Solirubrobacterales bacterium
GCGAAATGGGACGAATCACCGCAACTGGACGCAACCACCGACACGGAATCATAATCCGCGTGTCGGGGGTTCGAGTCCCTCCTCCGGCATGGCTCTGCGAGTCGGATTGCGCCGAATCGGCGTCCTCCCCCTCATCCGTAGAACCCGTCCGCGCACCCGGCGCGCACCCAACATCCTCGTCGGCGATGTTGGCTATGACCAGGCGCGAAAGCTTGAAAGCATCGTCGGTGCGGGGCATGTGATGGATGTAGATCATCGTCGTCTGAACGTCTGCATGCCCCATGTACGCCATCACGTCGGTCAGCGGGAGCGCCTGCACCGCGAGCGTGCCGAACGTGTGGCGGAGATCATGGAATCGGATGCGGGGCAGCCCGGCCGCATCCAGCGCCTTGTAGAAGCGCCGCCGCATCGCAGACTCCTCAAACGGATTGCCCAGATCGTTGACGAACACGAGGTCGTCATCGTCGGTAAACCGCTCGCGTAAGCGCAGGCTGAACAGGGGGCCCCCTGCGTCATCGACCAACGGGACCGAGCGGACCTTTCCTGACTTCGGCGGACCTGTTTCGCCGCGCGTAAACGAGCGCCGAACATGCAGCAGCCGTCGCGACAAATCGAGGTCGCCCCAGCGAAGCCCCCGAAGCTCACCAAGCCGCAGGCCGGTGAACGCGGCGACCTGGAACAGCGCCGCGTCCTGAGCGTTTGCCGCGTTGGCGGCGAGCGCTACAACCTCCGCGGCCGTCAACGCGCTGAAATCGCCAGATGGCCGGTACGGCTGACGCTCTGCCAGGGCGACGGGATTCACCGCCAACCCGTGCACCCGCTGAGCGCGCTTGAAGATCGCGTGCAGCTGCGCCAAGCGCTTGTTGATCGTCCGAGCGCTCAGCCGACCCTCGGCAACCAGCCTCGCGCGGTAGGCGTCGATCATTGCCGTGTCGATTTCGTAGAGCGGCGTGTCCTCCCCGAACGCCGGAATTAGCACCTGCTCCAACTCGCGCCTGTAGTCCTGCACCGTCGAGTTCCGCCGCTTGCGGTCGTGCTCGACGTAGTCAAGCCACTCCCGGCCAACCGGGCCGAAAGTCGGCTCCTCGTCGGGCGGAGCATCGACTGGAACGCTCTCGTCCTTGCCGTCGAGCATCGACTGAAGGCGGGCCTCGGCCTGGGCGCGCGTCAGGTGGTCCTTCGGTGGACGGCTCCGCTTCGCCCAGACCTTGCCCAGCCGTCGCTGCAAGCGCCTCCCATCGGGAGTGCGTATCTGCGCGTAGAACGCTTCGCCACCGTCCAGCGAGACGACGCGGACGAAGCCGGTCGGTCGAGGTTTCGACCGACTCACGACCGACCCCCTGCCGCGGTCGAGCCCACCGTTCCCGTCAACTGGCGGCTGCGGTCGATCCACCGATCAACGTCCCGGTCATCGAAGCGGCGGTAGCGGCCACAGCGCACCGAAGGCAGGTCACCCTCGCGAGCCGCCCGGTAGACCCAGCTCTTGGGTACCTGGAGCCGTGCGGCCACTTCGTCGGCGGTACGGAGCAGATTGCTCATATCCCTTAGACGCCGGAGAACGCAGAGTGGTACCCCTCCCCGCGAAATCTCCCCAGGCCCACTCACCCGCAAGTAGGTGGGCATGGGGAGATTTCGGCTCGCAAACGGCTCAGGCATCGAGCGGGTCAAACGGGGCTGCCGCGTGGTCTTCACCCGGCCCGGAGAGGGAAAACCCGCCGGGGACGACGGTCCTCGTGCCCTCCGTCCATGAGATCCCGTCGAGCAGCGGGCAGTCGATGCGAACGCCGAGCGCCGCCGCCACTTTGACCAGCGTGTCGATTCGCGGCGTCCGTTCGCCGCGCTCGAGCAGGCCGACCTCCGTCCGGTGAAGCGATGCGCTGAAGCCGAGGGCTTCCTGGCTGAGCCCCGCCTCCCTGCGCAGGCGCTTCATGTTGCGGCCGAAGTGGCGCGCAACCTGGCTGGAGTCGCCCATCGCTATTCCTCCAGCCGGTGGCAGTAGAGGGCGGCGCGGGTCGGCAGGACGTAGCCGCCCTCGTGGTGCAGCAGCCCGGCGCAGACGAGTTCGCGCACCGCGCGCTCGACGGCATCGCCTGAGGCGAAGTCCTCGGCACCGGCGTTGAGCGCCCAGGAGACCTCGGGGACGGTGAGCTGGTTGGGGTGCTCGTCGAGCAGGAAAGCCAGGACGGCCGCCTCGGTCTTGCGGTCGGCCTCGGCGGGGGAAGCGGAGTCGGGCAAAGCCCGATCCGTAGGGTTCTGATCAGCCATGAGGAGCTACGCCTCCTTGTGGTCAGGCTCCCGGTTGGCGTTTGCGCGCCGCCGGGAGCCGCTTCTTGGAGCCGGTAGCCAGCTACCGTTCCCGCTGCGGTCGGACTAGGGAAACTTGGCCGACCGCCACGGGGCCGGTGTTCCAGCACGCGGCCCCACTTATTTCTCGCGTGAAGCCTAACAGTATTTCCGAACAAATTGTGAATCCGCGTCAGACCCCACAACCGCAGCCAGCGCTCGGGCAGGCGATCCGCGAGCTTCGCCAGAAGCGCGGGGCCACGTTGGAGACCGTGGCGAAGGAAGCCGGGATCACGCTGAACATGCTCTCGCTGATCGAGCGCGGCGGAGGTAACCCGACCCGGGCGACGATGAGGGGGATCGCAGGAGCGCTCGGCGTGCCGGTTTCGACGCTGGCGAAGGCGGCGGAGAAGCTGGAGGGGTAGCGATATGGACGCGGCGCTTGCGGGGCTTGTCGGTGCATTTGGTGGCGCGGGCATCGGCCTGGGTGGCGCACTCAAGATCAATGCCGACCAGCGGCGCAGCGCCATGCTGGCTGAACAGCGGCGGGCGTTCGCGTCCTTCCTCGGTGCGATCTATCCCGTTGTGGTTGAACTACAGGGGTTACCTCCCAATCGAGAGCCTGGTCTTGTCGGGCGGTTGACCGACTCGTTTCTAGGGGAGCAGGCCAGCTACGCAATCACTCAGAAGCAACTCGCGACGGCGATGCCGCAGCATGCGGCCCGCCTCGACCGCCTTGCTGGTGCCATCGCGCTTGTTCAAGCATTAGATGTGCCGGGAGAGCTTGCTAGCGCTATTGACGAGGCCAACGATTACGTGGAACGGCTTAGCGACGACAGAACCGAGGAGCGCAAGGCCGAATGGACTGCGATCCGCGACCGATTGTTGACGACGGGTTCATTACTGACTCCCCCGCTCCCGCGGCGGTGGCCCCGCCGCCAGGCTCGGAAGCCCTAAAGGACACGCGGCGAGGTTGGGGGCGGCTAGCAGTGGCGTTCCGGCCACCCTCGGCCCGAGATGCCAACCCAGTTGCTGCGGCTGTCGCCCTTCCAGTTCGCGTGGATCAGCCCGTCGATGACTTCAATCCTCAGGGTGCGACTTATGCTCGGCACCGAGGGACCGGCCGCGCGAACAGCAATGTCAACGTCGACGCCGTTTGACCACATGCCGTACCCATTCAGGTTCGCGTCCCGGCTCCTTCGGGTCCACTCATATATGCACGGATACCCGCCGTTGAACACCAGGGCGACGTTGAGCAAGTGGGGCTGGCCGTTGCCTGGCATCCTGATTCGAGTCGCCAACTGACCGTCCTTGACCCACTCCCCGGTAGCCGCCTCGCGAGGGGACCATGATCCCTGCCGATCATCAGGCATGAACGTCAACTCCGCGAAGACCTCCGTGGCCGGGTCTGCCCCTTGCGCGTTCGTCACGGGAACCTGAATCAGCCGCGCAGGGCGGTCAATTGCAAAACCTTCAACCGACCCGAACTGCGCCTCCCGTGGGAGGTGTGCCCGACCGATTTCTAAGAGCGGAGTCGGCGTCTTGCTCTCCGCGTCGCCGCTCAGCGGCTCGGGGGCGTCGTCCCGTTGTCGCCTCCGTCTGAGTGCGAGGATTCCAGCAATAGCAACGATTCCCGCCCCGGCGAGGATGAGCCCCCAGGCGACGTTGCGCCAGCCCTGAGAACTGGTATTAGCCGCGACGCCGATGCCCGCCGTCAGAAGGGCAATGCCGAGGAATACCGGGTTCCAGAACACGCTAGAGGTGGCCCTAGCGAGATTGCCAACTCCGCGTGCGAGTAAGCACATCCGCGCGGTGTGCTTGCTCTCGCGCCCGGTGAATGGCCTCGCCTTGCTTGGTCAGGCGATAGGCGTCGCCCTCGCCGCGCTCCAACAGTCCCTGCTCGGCCAATTCGCGGATCGCAGCGCGGACGCTGTTGAGATCTTGAAGGTGCAGGCGCGCGAAACTGGCGGGATCGATGGTGCCCTCGGAGTGCGTCGTATCGATGACTTCGTCCTGAAGCTGCGTAAGCATCTCTCAAAAGGGTAAAGCCCTCGCGGGACAGTCTCTCCGGTTGATCCCGATGTAAATCCATCCCGCTATCTCCCCCTGGAAGGCCGATCACGCAACAGCAAAGGGTGACCTCGGCCCCGCAAGAACCCACCGGCCGCCGCGCGCCTCAAGGCGCTCAATCTCGATCCCGTCACCCCTCGGCATCCGCTCGACGGCCCGCGCGACGTAGGGCATCGCCTTCGGCGAGCAGAGGTAGCGCACCCGGCTAAAGCGCTTTTCGGCAATGGCCAAGCGCCAGCCGCGGAGAATTCCGTCGAGGCGGCGGTTGGACTTGTCGCTCAACTCGACCTCGATCGCTTCGGGCGAGTTGCCGAGGACGACGAGATCGGGGCGGTGGTGGCGTCCTTCGCGGGTCCGGGCCGAGTAGATGCGTTTGCGCTCCGCTTGCTCGCGGGCCGCGATCTCGTACTCGGACAGGACGCGGTGGCCGCCGCGTTCGAGCTGGGCCCCGACATGGGCGCAGGCAACCGAGTGGATCAGGGTCGCCGGCGACGGTCTCGGCGTCGGCAGCTCCTCGCGGCAGCAAGCTCGCAGACCGGCTCGCTTGCAGATCACGATCCGGCCGGTATCGCCGAACCCAGGTCTTACCTCGATCAGCCCCGCCTCCCGCAACCTCCGCTCCCTGGCCGCCGTCACCGCTCTCGCCGTTCCCGCCCATATCGCCACCGCCTCCCTCGGCACGACCCCGAAGCGCGCCACGAACTCCAATACCTCCAGGTCCCGCTGGCTGATCCGCTCTGTCCTTCTTCCTCCGGGCATCTCTGCCCTTTAGACGCCACAGCCTCAGAACCGGTACCCCTCCGCCGTCCGCCGCCACTTCGCCCCTCCCCCGTCCCTGCCCGACGACGCAGCCGACCACACGCGCTCACATGGTGGGTGTGT
>DASTVL010000219.1:0-10631 GCA_035759115.1 Solirubrobacterales bacterium
GATCTCGCGGGCGACGATCACGGCGAAGCCGGCCGCGATCAGGCCGATGCCGCAGAAGAGCACCGTCACCCAGCGCCCCTCGCGCGAGATGTAGATCGCCAGCGCGAAGGTGAACAGCGTCAGCACCGAGAGGATCAGCGCCAGGCCTTTGATCCCGACCGCGATCTCCTGCGCCGTCTTCAGCTCGTCGGAGCGCAGGATCGTCACCTGGCCCGCGTCGGGCGGCAGCTGGTCGGCCAGCTGGGTGCCGATCCCGACCTGGTCGGCGAGGTTGGTGACGAGGCTGCCGAGGTTGAGCGTCACCTCGCCTTCGCTGGTCGAGACCGCCTCTTTTTCGTCTTCGAGCACGGCCAGCAGCTGTTCGTGCGCGGCCCGGTTGGCGTCCTTCCAGAGGTCCTGCGCGGTCGAGGTCTGCAGGACCTGTTCGGCGCCGGTCCCGGCGACCTGGCGCAGCCCGCCGGAGGCCGGCCCGGCGAGGTCCTTGAGGTCGCCCGGCAGGATCCCCTCGAGTTCTTCTTCGACGTCGACGTTGTCGTAGAGCTGTTCGACCAGGTACTCGCCGACCGCCGAGCGGATCTCTTCGTTCTGGATCAGGCGGCCGCTGGTGTCGACCCAGTCGTCGGTGTTGAGCGCCTGGCGCTCGGTCCAGATCGCGAAGACGCTGAGGAATGCCAGGACAGAGCCGAGCACCACCAGAGCTTTGACGGTGCGTCGTCTTGCGCGGCTCATCGACGGGGATGGTATACGTGACCGAGCGTGAAGCTGGAGGGAATCCACCACATCACGGCGATCACCGCCGATGCGCAGAAGAACGTCGACTTCTACGCCGGCGTCCTCGGTCTGCGCCTGGTCAAGAAAACCGTCAACCAGGACAACCCGACCGTCTACCACCTCTTCTTCGCCGACGAGGACGGCAGCGCCGGCTCCGACCTGACCTTCTTCGAGTTTCCCGGCGTCCAGCCGGGCAGGGCCGGCGCGGGCGACGTGCACCGGATCGTCTGGCGGGTCGCCTCGGTCGCGGCACTCGACTTCTGGGCCGAGCGGCTGGGGGCGAACGGCGTCGACTCCGAACGGGTGGGGGAGAGCCTGCGCTTTTCCGATCCCGAGGGGCTCGACCACGAGCTCGCCGTGATCGACGTCGCCGACGAGCCGCTCAGCGCCAAGCACCCCGAGGTGCCCACCGAGTTTGCCCTGCAGGGCTTCCACGCGGTCTGCGCCTACGCCGCAGACCCCGCCCAGAGCAGCCGCCTGCTCGAGGCGCTCCGCTTCGTGCGGATCGAAGACGGCTGGGAGGCTCGTGGCGAGCGGCGCGGCGGCCTCTACCTCTACGACGAGCCGCCGGCGCAGCGCTCGCGCCAGGGCGCCGGCAGCGTCCACCACGTCGCCTGGGCTTCGACGATCGAGGACCACGAGGCCTGGCGCGAGGCGGCGATCGCCGGGGGCGCCGAACCGACGCCGGTGATCGACCGCTTCTACTTCCGCTCGATCTACTTCCGCGAGCCCAGCGGCGTGCTCTTCGAGATCGCCACCCTGGGGCCCGGCTTCACCGTCGACGAGCCGCTGGAGAGCCTCGGCGAGAAGCTCTCGTTGCCGCCCGACTACGAGCACCTGCGCGACGAGGTCGAACCGAACCTGCGCCCGGTCGTCAACCCGCGCTCGGCGAAGACGGGGTGAACCCCGGAAGCTTCGTCTGGCGCGACGCCGGCCGCGTCGTCGTGCTGCGCGAGGACGGTGTCGCCCAGGCGCCGCAGCTCCTGCGCGAGCACGGCTTCGCCGAGTTCGAGCTGCTGACGACGCCGCGCGCGCTGCCGGGCGCGCCCGAGCTCGAGGCGGCGGCGAAAGCGGTCCACGCCGTCCCCGCCGGCCAGGTTCCGGAGACCGCCGCCGCGCTGCTCGACCGGGTGCGGGCGCCGCAGATCGTCGCCCTCGGCGGCGGTCGCGTCATCGACACCGCGAAGGCGGTCGCCTCGGTCAGCGGCGCCGCTGTCGCCGCGATCCCGACGACGCTCTCGGGCGCCGAGATGACCGGCATCCACCGGCTGCCGGCCGGCGCCGAGCAGCGCATCCGCTCGCTGGTGCGGCCCGAGCTGGCGATCGCCGACCCGGCGGCGATGACCGGCCTGGCCGAGCCGGCGCTGCGGGCGAGCGCGATGAACGCCCTGGCGCACGGCGCCGACTCGCTCTACACCCCGTTCACCAACCCGATGTCGGAAATGGCGGCCCTGCGCGGCGCCGAGCTGATCGCCACCGCCCTGGACCAGAAGCGCGAGGAGCGGGACAGGGCGTTGCTGGCGCAGGGCGCGATCCTCAGCGGCTACGCGATCGACTCCGGCGCCTTCGCCATGCACCACGTGATCTGCCAGACCCTGGTCCGCATCTGCGGCGCCCCGCACGCCGAGACCAACGCCACGATCCTGCCCCTCGTCCTGGCCTTCATCCAACCGCGCGGTGCCGACAACTTGGCCCCGTTGGCGGAGGCGCTGGACGCAGAGCCCGACGAAATCGAAGCCCGCACCCGCGAGCTCGGCGGCAACCCAAAGGGCCTGGGCGACCTCGGCGCCGACCAAAGCAGGCTCGATCAGGCCCTCGAATCGATGCTGTTGCGCCCGGAGCTGGCGTTCACGCCCGAGCCGCCGACCCGGGAGGACCTCGCACAACTGGTCGAATCCGCCTGGTAACCCCGGTCCCCAGCCCGTGTAGCGCTCTTCGATGAGCGAAGAGCGTCTGCAGCGCTACCACGACTACACCCGCGCCCACAGCGTCAACTGGCCGCTCTACCTGCTCGCCCGCGTCTTCATGACGCCGTTCTTCCTCGTCTACTTCCGCCTCGGCCGCACCGGCCGCGATCACGGCAAGGTCAGCGGCGGCCTGATTGTCGCCGCCAACCACCGCAGCTTCCTCGACCCCTTCGCGATCGGCGCCGCGCTGCCCTGGCGGCGGCCGATGAACTACGTCGCCAAGGTCGAGCTGTTCGAGCGCCGCTGGCAGGGCTGGCTGCTCTCGCGCCTCGGGGCCTTCCCGATCCGCCGCGGCGAAGCCGACGAGCTGGCGATGGAGACCGCCCGGCTGGCGGTCGAACGCGGCGGCACCGTCTGCATCTTCCCCGAGGGCACCCGCATCCGCCGCGGCACGCTGGCGACGCCGCGGCGCGGCGTCGGCCGCCTCGCGCTGCAGACCGGCGCGCCGGTCCTGCCCACCGCCGTCTTCGGCAGCGAGCACGTCCGCCGCCGCTGGCGCATCCGCCCCCGCCAGGTGCGCGTCCGCCTCGGCAGGGCGATGACCTTCCCGCGGGTCGAGGAGCCCTCGCCGCCGCTGGCGGAATCGGTGACCGCGCGGATCTGGCCCAACGTCCTGCTGCAGTGGGAAGACATGGGCGGCCTGCCGCCGATCCGCCGCGCCGCCGTGATCGGCGCCGGCAGCTGGGGCACGGCGGTCGCCGTGCTGCTCGCCCGCGGCGGGCTCGAGGTCCAGCTCGGCACGCGCACCGCCGAGCAGGCGGAGGAGATGGTTGCGGCGGGGGAGAACGGCCGCTACCTCGAGGGTGTCGAGCTGCCCGAGTCGCTGCTCGTCCGGCCCGCCTCGGAGATCGAGCTCGCCGGCCTCGACCTCGTCTGCCTGGCGATCCCCTCGGGCTCGCTGCCGCAGGCGGTCGGGGCGGTCGCCGACCGGGTCAGCGACCGCTGCGCCGTGCTGCTGCTGACCAAGGGGCTGATCGCGCCGCGCGGCCAGTTGCCCGCCGAGTACGTCGGCGAACGGATCCGCGCCCGCGCCGTCGCCTGCCTCGGCGGCCCCGCGCACGCGCGCGAGGCGGTCTCCGGCTCGGCCGCGCTCGTGCTCGGCTCCGGCGACGCCGACCTGCGCGACCAGCTCGGCGAGGTCTTCGACCGCGCCGGCCTGGTCTGCGAGCGCTCGCGTGACGTCACCGGGGTCGAGATGGCCGGCGCGGCGAAGAACGCCGCCGCCCTCGCCGCCGCCGCGACCGAGCCCTTCGGCCTCAACGCCGCCGGGATCGCCGCCGCCCAGGTCTGGCGTGAGTGCATCGACTACGCGATCTCGCGCGGGGCCGAGCTCGAGACCTTCTCGGGGCTGGCCGGGGTCGGCGACCTGACCGCGACCCTGCTCGCCCCCTCCGGCCGCAACCGTCGCGCCGGCGAGCTGCTCGGCAAGGGCACGCCGGCGGCCGAGATCCCCGACCTGATCGGACAGGCCTCCGAGGGCCTCGACGCGGTGCCGCTGCTGGCCGCGGCCGTCGCCGCCTCGGGCCGTCCGGCGGAGGCGCTCGACGGCCTCGCCGCGCTGATCCGCGGCGAGATCGACGCCGAGGCCTGGGTCGACAACCTGCGCCTGGTCGAGCGCACGCGCAAGGAGGCCGCCTGAGATGACGCAGCATCTAGGCTTCGTCCGTGAGCGGTCCCGAGCAGAACGTCGAGCCGGCGAGCCTCGACCCGGCCGCCAAGGCCGAGCTCGACCGCGAGTTCGAAGCGCTCTACCGCGATCACCTCAAGGACGTCTACTCGTACTCCTACTACCGGGTCGGCAACCAGCACGACGCCGAGGACCTGACCGAGCAGGCGTTCCTGCAGGCCTACCGCCACTTCGACCGCGCCCGGCGCGAGTCCGACGGCCGGCCGCTGCGCCCCTGGCTGATCCGGATCGCCCACAACCTGGCGCTCAACTACTACCGCGACCGCTCGCGGCGGCCGCAGACGCCGCTGGAAAACGCCGACCCGATCCCGGCGCGCCACGGCACCGAGGCGATCGCCGAGGGCCGCGAGCAGCTGCGCCAGGTGATCGACAAGCTCGACAACCTGCCGGACGACCGCCGCGACGCGCTGATCATGCGCTTCGCGCTGGGCATGGACAATCGCGAGATCGCACGCGCGCTGGGACGCAGCGACGGCGCCACCAAGGTGCTGATCCATCGCGCGATCAAGCAGCTGGAGGAGGAGATGAGCGATGAGTGAGGCGAGCGAGAACCTGAGCGGCAGCACCTGGGACGTCGAGCGGCTGCTCGGCGACGCGCTGCGCCCGATCGAGCCGCCGGAGCGGCTCTCGGGGCGTTTCGAGGACACCCTCTCGGCGGTCACCCAGGCCGCCGCCGAGGAGCTCTCCGACTGGGCCGAGGAGCTCTCCGAGAGCGAGCTGCGCGCCCTGCGCGACCCGCGCAACTGGGTGCGGCCCGTGGTCGCCGCCGGGGTCGGCGGGGTCGCCACCGGCGCCCTGGTCGTGCTCGAGCTGCGCCGCCGCGGCCGTCAGCAGAGCGGCCTGCGCTCGCTGCCGGGCCGGCTCAAGCCGTAGGCCCGCTCAGAGAGCGCCGACAACCGCGACGGCGGCGTAGACGGAGATCACGGCGAAGGCGAAGCGGCGCGAGGCGAAGCCGGCGAGCAGCAGGCCGAGCGCGCCGGTGAGGATGTGGAAGCTGTTGGCCCAGCCGTTGACCGCGGTCAGGCCGAGCGCCGCGCCGACGTTCTCCGGCGCCGCGAAGGAGGAGTCGGCGAAGAAGCCGGCGATCCCGTAGAGGACCAGCGCCGCGCCGGCCAGCGCCGCGAACAGTCGTGCTGGGCTCGGCTGCTCCATGCGCCGCGATTGTAGGCTGCGCCTCCGCGATGGCGCAGCCCTGCTACCGACACCCCGACCGCGAGACCGGCGTCTCCTGCTCCAACTGCGGGCGGCCGATCTGCCCGGAATGCATGACGCCGACCCCGGTCGGCATGCGCTGCCCCGAGTGCGCCCGCGAGCGCACCAAGGTGACCAGCGGGGTGGGGCAGGCTTCGCTCGGCTCAACCGCGCCCGCGACCTTCGTCCTGATCGCGATCAACGTCGTCGCCTTCCTGATCGAGGTCGCCGGCGGCAGCGGCGGCCTCACCGTCCAGAACAGCTCGGTCGTCTTCGACTTCGGCCTCTTCGGCCCCTTCGTCGCCGAAGGCGAGTGGTACCGCCTGCTGACCTACGGCTTCCTCCACGCCAGCTTCATCCACATCGGCTTCAACATGTTCGCCCTCTTCTTCCTCGGCCGCCTGCTCGAGCCGGCGATCGGCACGCCGCGCTTCGTCGCGCTCTACTTCGCCTCGCTCTTCGCCGGCGCCTTCGGCGCGGTCCTGCTCGATCCGGAAGCGCTCACGGTCGGCGCTTCGGGGGCCGTCTTCGGGATCTTCGGCGCGACCTTCCTGATCGCCCGCAGCCGCGGCGTCGACGCGCTCGCCTCCTCGATCGGGATCATCCTCGTGCTCAACCTCGTGATCACCTTCGGCAGCGACCGGATCAGCGTCGGCGGCCACCTCGGCGGGCTCGCCGGCGGCGCGCTCTGCGCACTGGTGATCCTCGCCGGCGAGCGCGGCATGCTCGGCGAGAAACCGAAGACGATGGAGTTGTTGACGATGGCCGCGATCGCCTTCTTCGCGGTAGCCTCCTCGATCGCGATCGCCTGAGCGGCGGCTCAGCGTGGAGCGCGCACCTCGGCGAAGCCGATGTTTCCCGGCGGATCGACCAGGTCGGGGTGGAGGATGTGGCCGAGCAGCTCGACCCCGTCGACCAGCCGCGGGCCCGGGCGCGAGAAGGTCGCGGCCGCGTCGACGGCGTAGACGCGGCCGGCGCCGAGGCCGGCGATCCGCTCCCAGTGCTCGACCGCCTGCGCGTGCGCTTCGCCGACCTTCCAGCCGCAGGGCATCGCGATCGCCACGTCGGGGTTGAGCCCCGCGAGCGCGCCCCAGCCGACTTCGGGCGACTTCAGGCCGGGCGGGCCGGCGACGTCCTCGCCGCCCGCGATCGAGATCATCTCCGGGATCCAGTGGCCGCCGACGAAGGGCGGGTCGAGCCACTCCAGGGCGATCACCCGCGGCGCCTCGGCGCCGGCGACTGCGGCGCGGACGCTCGCGAGGCGGCCCTCCAGTTCCGCCCGCATCCCATGCCCCTCCGACTCCAGGCCGGTGGCCTCGCCGAGCCGGATCACGTCCTCGAGCATCTCGCCGAGCGTGCTCGGATCCTGCTGCAGGACCCGCGGCTCGCTCGGCAGTCGCGCCGCCACCGCGACCACGTCGTCGAAGGAGACCGCGCAGACGGCGCAGACCGCCTGGGTCACGATCAGGTCCGGCTCCAGCTCCGCCAGGCGCTCCTCGTCGAGCGTGTAGAGCGCCTGGCCCTCGCCCACGGTCGCCTTGACCGCGGTGTCGATCTCGCGGGCGCTGAGGTCGTCGGCCAGCACCGTGCGGGTCAGGTGGGGGAGCCGGCGCGCCTGCGGCGGGTAGTCGCACTCGTGGGTGACGGCGACGACGCTGTCGCCGAGGCCGAGCGCGAAGAGCATCTCGGTGGCTGAGGGGACGAGGCTGGCGATGCGCATGCGGCGGTCAATATCGCACCTTCCCCGCCCGCCTCGCCGTTCCGCGCGCGGGAAAGCTATATTCACCAATTGCCGAATGGCCGAAGACGACCTCCCCCGAAGTATCGGGCGAAATAGCCGATGAGCGCCCTGCTGCTCATCCTCCTCGTTCTCCTCCTCGTCGGGGTGAACGGCTTCTTCGTCGCAACCGAGTTCGCGATCGTGCGCTCGCGCCGCAGCCGGATCGAGGGCAAAGCGGAGGAGGGCAGCGGCGCGGCTCGCCTCGCCCTGCACCAGCTCGACCACGTCGACGAGTACGTCGCCACCTCGCAGGTCGGGATCACGCTCGCCTCGATCGGCATCGGCTTCCTCGGCGAGCCCGCGATCGCCTCGCTGATCGAGCCGTTGCTGGACGGGTTCCTCGGTCACGCCGCCTCGCTGCTGATCGCCTTCGTGTTCGCCTACGCCGTGATCACCCTGCTGCACGTGATCTTCGGCGAGCAGGCGCCGAAGATGGTCGGCATCGCCCGCGCCGAGGGCCTGCTGCTCGGCATCTCGCGGCCGCTGGAGATCTTCCGCCGGCTCTTCCACCCGCTGATCGTGGTGACCAACGCGCCCGCCCGGTTCTTCGTCACCCGTGTGCTGCGGATCGAGCTCGAGGCCGATGAGGAGGTCGGCTCGCCCGAGGAGTTGCGGCTGATGATCGTGCGCGGCGCCCAGCGCGGGCGGCTCGACCCCGGCGAGGCAGGCATGCTCGGCGGCGTCTTCCACCTGCACGAGCAGGAGGCGCGCGAGGTGATGACGCCGATACCCGCGGTCGTCACCGTCGACGCGGCGGAGACCGTGGAGACGGCGCTGCGGCGCTGCGTCACCTCGGGCCACACCCGCCTCGTAGTGATCGAGGAAGACAATCCCGACCGGGTCAAGGGCATCGTCCACAACAACAGCCTCGCCCGGCTCTACATGAGCGACGGCCCCGAGGCGACGATCGAGCCAGTTGTGCGCGAGGCCGTGATCGTCCCCGAGACCCGCCCGCTCGACGACCTCCTGCACGACCTGCAGGTGCAGCGCACCTCGCTCGCCGTGATCGTCGACGAGTACGGCCGCACGGTCGGGATCGTCACCGTCGAGGACATCCTCGAGGAGGTGGTGGGGGAGATCGAGGACGAGACCGACCCGCGCGCCGCCGCCCTGCGCCAACTTGCCGGCGGCGAGTGGTTCGTGCGTGGCCACGTCTCGCTCGGCGACCTCGCCGATGCCGGGATCGAGCTGCCGGTCGACAGCGACACCTACAACTCGATCGGCGGCTACGTCTTCGGCGAACTCGGACGGCTGCCGAAGCGCGGCGACACGATCACCTCCAACGGCTACACGATCCGGGTCGAGTCGGTGCGCGAGAACCGGGTCGAGGCGGTGCGGATCAGCGGCTCGGCCGGCGGCGGAGATTCCGTCCGGCCCTCGGCCTAGGTTTCCTGAGCAACCTGCGTCAGCCTAACCTTGGAGGTATCGCATGTGGGTTGTGCGTATGAGCGATAAGCAACTGGAGGTCCTCAGGGCCCTGCTGCGCTCCGAGCAGCATCTCGGCCCCGCGCTCAAAGGAGCGGTCGAGGCACTGGACCTGGCCCGCTGGGACGAGCTGCCCGATGCGGAGCTCCCCTGGGAGGAGATAGAGGCTGCCGCCCGCGTGCAGGGCTGCACCCCCGCCGACGTGATCTGGGACCGCGCGGGCAGGGCCTGCGACTGAGACCAAGCAGAGCAAGGACGCAGGGAGCGTGGCGTGCTCCGCACGCGAGCGACCGAGGACGCCGCTATGCGCCGGTATCAGTCGTAGGTGTAGAAGCCGGCGCCGGACTTGCGGCCCAGCTTGCCTTCGCCGACCATCTCGATCATCAGGCCCGGCGGCTTGCTGGCCGCCTCGCCGTTTTCGGCGTAGAGCGAGTCGCCGATCGCCTCCGAGACGTCGAGGCCGACGAAGTCGAGCAGGGCGAGCGGGCCCATCGGGTGGCCGGCGCCGAGCTTCATGCAGGTGTCGACCTCGCCCGCCTCCATGCCGGTGCGCTCGATCATCCGCACCGCTTCGAAGAGGTAGGGGAAGAGCAGGCGGTTGACGACGAAGCCGGCCTGGTCGGGGACCTCGACCGCGGTCTTGCCGAGCGCCGCGCACCAGGCGAGCGCCCGCTCGCGGGTCTCGTCGGCGCTGTCGGGGAAGCAGACCTCGACCAGCTTCATCCGCGGCACCGGATTGAAGACGTGCAGGCCGAAGAGCCGCCCCTCGATGCCGGCGGCCGCGGCGATCGTGGCGATGCTCAGCGAGGAGGTCGTCGTCGCCAGGTCGGCGTCGGGGCAGGCGGCGGCGACGGCGCTCAGCACCTCGCCCTTCGGCTCGACCTCCTCGATCACCGCCTCGACCACGATGTCGCACTCGCTCAGGTCCTTGGGGTCGGTCGTGACCCGCAGCCGCGAGGGCTCGGCCCCCTCGATCTTGGCGCAGGCGGCGACCACTTTCTCCTCCGCGCGCCAGGCCGAGGCCTCGCTGCGGGCGAGCAGGATCGTGTCCGCGGTCGTCGTCGCCACGGCCGCCAGGCCGGTGGCGATCGCACCGCTGCCGGCGATTCCCGGCGCCTCGTATCCAGTCCCTGCGCTCACTGAGACGGGTTTCTAACACGTCGCGCGCGCTAAAGTTGATTGACCGGTCAATCGAGTAACGGAGGGCGTCGATGTCAGGCAACGGAAACGGGAAGTTCGGCGGTCGCGAGGTCGTCATCGTCGAGGCCGTCCGCACCCCGATCGGGCGCGGTCACGAGCAGAAGGGCTACTACAAGGACGTGCACGCCTCCAACCTGCTCGCCAAGGCGTACGCCGAGGTGATCGAGCGCGCCGGGATCGACGCGAGCGAGGTCGAGGACGTCGTCTCCGGCTGCGTACAGCAGTTCGGCGAGCAGGGCGTCAACATCGCCCGCAACGCCTGGCTCGAGGCCGGCCTGCCGATCGAGACCCCGGCGGCGACGGTCGACCGCCAGTGCGGCTCGGGCCAGCAGGCGGTCAACTACGCGGCGGCGATGGTCGCCTCCGGCGTCCACGACGTGATGGTCGCGGGCGGCGTCGAGCACATGGGCCACATCTCCTTCGCCGACAGCTACAGCGTGATGGAGGAGCACGGGCTCGCCTTCTCGCCCGAGCTGATGGAGCGCTACAACCTCGTCCCGCAGGGCATCTCCGCCGAGATGATCGCCGACAAGTGGGAGATCCCCCGCTCCGAGCTCGACGAGATCGGCCTGCGCTCGCACCAGCTCGCCGCCAAGGCGACCGAGGAGGG
>DASTVL010000220.1:0-4168 GCA_035759115.1 Solirubrobacterales bacterium
CCTCACCGCTCGGCTCCAGCGAGGCGGTGCCGACGTGGTCGCGCACCGGCAGCCCGGCGAGCACCTTGTAGGAGAAGCGGGTCGGGCGCTCGTAGACGATCGTTTCCTCGCGCATCGGAGGCCCGACCGCGGTCAGCAGCCGGATCGAGCCGACCCCGTTGGGCGCCGGCTCGCCCTCGCGCTCGAGCACGGACCGGCGCAGCGCGGTCATCTCCGCATAGCGCCGGTGGTCGGTCAGGATGTCGAAGACGACCTCGGGGGGCGCCTGGATCTCGCGCACGAGCGTGAAGCTGGCCACGGCCGCAGCCTACCGGGCGGGGCGGGTGAGCCTCAGGAGAAGCGCCAGCGGCGCGGGTCACTGCCCTCGACCGCCTCGACTTCGCCGAGGATCGTCATGTGGTCGAGGCAGGAGAGGACGATCTGCAGGACCCAGGCGCTGACCGGCGTGTTGAGGTTCTCCGAGCCGACGATCTCGAACCCGGTGCGCTCGCCGGCGCCGAGCGCCTCGCGGACTTTGCCCAGCAGCTCCGACACCTGGCGCCGCGCCTCGGCGATCTTCGCCTCGGGGTCGCGGAAGGTACGGCCGTGACCGGGCAGGACGAGGTCGACGTCGAGCGGCTCGACCTCGTCGAGGCCGCGGAGGAATTCGCCGACCGGGTCGGGGCTGTGACCGTGGTCGAAGAAGAGCACGGTGCGACCGAGCAGGTGGTCGCCGGAGATCAGCAGCCTGCGCTCGGGCTGGTGCAGGACGACGTGCGAGGGGGCGTGGCCGGGGGTCTCGTAGACCTGCCAGGCGCCGAGGTCGGTCTCGACCTCGACCCCGGGCAGCAGGTGGCGGTCGGGCTCGACGATCGCGTCGATGCCGTTGTCGTCGTCGCCTTCGCGCGACTCGCGGTAGCGCTCCAGCGAGGCCATCGGCACGCCGCTCTGGCGCGCCACCTCGATCCGCTGCTCGAGCGCCGCCGCCGGGTCCTCGGCGAGCAGCCGCACGTGCCCCCAGGCCGGGTGCATCCAGAGCTCGCAGCCGGCGCCCTCGACGATCGGCGCAGCGAGGCCGTAGTGGTCGACGTGGGAGTGGGTGCAGACGAGCAGCCGCACGTCCTCGAGCCCGAAGCCGGCCTGGGCGAGCGCGATGTCGAGCCGGCGCAGGCCGCCCTTGCCGCCGATCCCGGTGTCGAAGAGGACAACGCCGCCGTCGGCGGCGACCGCCCAGACGTTGCCGTGCGGCACGCCCGGCCAGAACAGCGGCAGGCGCAGCCGCCAGATCCCCGGCAGCAGCTTCTCCGCCCGCGGCTGCTCGGGCTTCCTCGCGCTCATACCCCGCCGGCGGGGCGGCGGTGGTCGGCGTCGCCCCCCGCCCGGCGCGGGATCAGCCGCGCCGCGAGGACGAAGCCCAGGCCGGCGAACGCGGCGGCAAGGATCACCGCCCAGTGCATGCCGTTGACGAAGCCCTGCGAGGCGACGTCGATCAGTTCCGCCCCAGGCGCCCCGCCAGCCTTTTCGCCGACCTCCACGGCGCCGGTGATGCTGTTCTCGGCGGCCGCCTGCGCTTCCGCCGGCAGCTTCGAGTAGATCGCCGAGTCGGTCAGGTGGCGGCTGAAGACCATCTGCCCGATCCCGCCCATCACGGCGATCCCGAACGAGGCGCCGATCTGGCGGATCGCGGCGTTCGTCCCCGAGGCCATCCCCGCTTTGTCGGCCGAGACCGAGCTCATCATCGCCGCCGAGGCGGGCGGCTGGATCAGCGAGACGCCGGCGCCGGCGAAGAGCAGGCCGGCGAAGACGACCAGGTAGGAGGAGTCGGTGCTCGTCGCGAGGAAGATCAGCAGCCCTGCGGCCAGCACGGCCATTCCCGCCATCACCGTGCGGCGGTCGCCGCGGCGCTCGGCGATTTTCGGCGCCAGCGGGGCGACGATCAGCAGCGCCACGGCAAACGGCACCAGCGCCATGCCGGCTTTCAGCGGCGAGTAGTCGCGCACCGTCTGCAGGTAGAGGGTGAGCTCGTAGACGAGGCCCATCAGGGCGAGGAAGGCGACGGTGATCGCCAGCACGCCCGAGGTGAACGGGGCCGACTTGAACAGGCGCGGGTCGAGCTCGGGGCTGTGCCGGCGCAGCTCGTAGCGCACGAACCAGACCAGGAGGATCGCGGCGACCGCGAAGGCGCCGAGGACCGGCGCCGAGTCCCAGCCGCGCACCGGCCCCTCGATCAGGCCGTAGAAGAGGGCGAAGAGACCGGTCAGCGAGAGCAGCGCCCCGGTCGCGTCGATCGGCGGCGCCGCCGAGTCCTTCGACTCGCCGACATTGCGCCGGATCATCAGCGCGCCGAGGATCACGATCGGCACGTTGATGTAGAAGATCCAGCCCCAGGCCGAGGTCGAGTCGAGGATCAGGCCGCCGAGGATCGGCCCGGCGGCGAGCCCGATCGCCGACATCCCGGCCCAGATCCCGATCGCCCGCGCGCGCTCCTTCTCGTCGCCGAAGGTGGAGCGGATCAGCGAGAGGGTCGAGGGCGGGATCGCGCCGGCGCCGAGGCCCTGCAGAGCCCGGGCGAGGATCAGGAAGGTGGCGCTGTCGGCTGCGTCGGAGAGGCCGGAGAGGACCGAGCCGACGATGAAGACGCCCATGCCCGCCAGCAGCACGCGTTTGCGCCCGAACTTGTCGCCGACCGAGGCCGAGAGCAGGATCGTCGAGCCGAACATGATGATGTAGGCGGAGTTGATCCAGACCAGCTGCGCGGAGCTGGTGTCGAGGTCGCGGGCGATCGTCGGCAGCGCGACGTTGAGGATCGTGCCGTCGATCCCGACCATGATCAGCGGGATCGAGATCGCGATCAGGATGCGGCGCTTGGCGCTGTCCACGCTGCGATCCTATGGACGATGGAGGCGGCGAGAGAATCGGCCCGGCGCTTGCGCTTCCAGGCGGCGCTGCGCGAAGGCGAGCGGGTCTCGCCGCTGGAGCTGTTCTTCGATCTCGTCTTCGTGCTGGCGATCACCCAGTGCACGGCGCTGATGATCCACCACCCGACCTGGGACGGGGTCGCCCAGGGCCTGCTGGTGCTCGGCGTGCTCTGGTGGACCTGGGTCGCCTACTCCTGGCTGACCAGCGTCGTCGACCCCGAGGACGACGCGGTGCGGATGACGATCTTCGTCGCGATGGCCGCCGTGCTCGTGCTGGCGCTCTGCGTGCCGCGCGCCTTCGGCAGCCTCGGGCTGACCTTCGCGATCGCCTACGGCATCGTGCGCTACGCCCAGATCGCGCTCTTCACGCTCGCCAGCCGCGACGACCCCGGGCTGCGCCACTCGGTCAACGGGCTCGCGATCGGCACCGGGATCGGCGTCGCCCTGCTCGCCACGGCCTCGTTCTTCGACGGCTGGACGCAGGGCGCGATCTGGGCGCTGGCGCTGACGCTCGACGTCGGCGCCCCCTACTTCGCGATCGACGCCGGCGGCTGGAAACTGGCCCCGCGCCACTTCGCCGAGCGCCACGGGCTGATCCTGATCGTGGCCCTGGGCGAGTCGATCGTCGCGATCGGGGTCGCCGCCGAGCTCAGCCTCGACGCCGGCATCGTCGCCGCGGCGGCGCTCGGCATCGGCCTCGTCGCGGCGCTGTGGTGGATCTACTTCGACGTCGTCGCCCTGGTCGCCGAGCAGCGACTCTCCGCGGCGCCGGTCGGCCGGGTGCGCAACGAGATGGCCCGCGACTCCTACTCCTACCTGCACTTCCCGATGATCGCCGGCATCGTGCTGGTCGCGCTCGGGCTCGAGCAGACGCTGGCGCACGTCGGCGACCCGCTGCACACGGTGCCGGCCTTCGCCCTGCTCGGCGGCGTCGCCGCCTACCTGCTCGGCCACGTCGCCTTCCGCTACCGCCACATCCACACGGTCAACCGGCGCCGGCTCGGCCTCGCGATCCTGCTGCTGGCGCTGCTGCCGCTGGCGATCGAGATCCCGGCGCTGGCGACGCTGGCGATCGTCGCGACGCTGCTCTGGCTGCTGATCGCCTACGAGACGCGGGTCTACGGCGACGCGCGCTACCAGCTGCGCCACCCCGAGGTCGAGCCGACCTGACGGGCGGGCGCCGCGCGGTCAGGCGCCGGAGAGGCCGATCGCGAGCAGCGGGAAGCCGGCCATCAGGCCGAGGAAGGCCGCGATCGCGACGGCCGTCGGCG
>DASTVL010000221.1:0-3798 GCA_035759115.1 Solirubrobacterales bacterium
GATCGCCATCGTCTGGCCGGCGTCGAAGATCGAGGAGTGCGGGTCGCCGACGATGTCGGTCGAGACGATCTCGTCCTCGGTGTAGCTGAGGATGCCCTTCAGCGGGCCCTCGGCGGCCTGCTTGACGGCGGCGTTGACCGCCTCGGGGTCGGTCGCCTGCGAGGGGGTGAAGACGAGGTCGACGACCGACCCGGTCGCGACCGGAGCCCGCATCGCGAGCCCGTTCAGCCTGCCGTTCAGCTCCGGCAGCACGAGGCCGACGGCCTTGGCGGCGCCGGTCGTCGTCGGGATCAGGTTGATCGCGGCGGCGCGCGCCCGGCGCAGGTCCTTGTGCGGCATGTCCTGCAGGCGCTGGTCGGCGGTGTAGGCGTGGATCGTCGTCATCAGCCCCTGCTCGATCCCGAACGCCTCGTGCAGCACCTTCGCCACCGGCGCCAGGCAGTTGGTCGTGCAGGAGGCGTTGGAGATGATGTCGTGGCTCGCCGGGTCGTACTCGCTCTCGAAGTTGACCCCGAGCGCGACCGTGATGTCCGGTTCCTTGGCCGGCGCCGAGATGATCACCTTCTCGGCCCCCGCCTCGAGGTGCTTGGCGGCGTCGGCGCGGGCGGTGAACAGGCCGGTCGACTCGATCACGACGTCGGCGCCGAGCTCGCCCCAGGGCAGAGCTGCGGGATCGCGCTCGGAGAGCACCTTGAGCTGCTTGCCGTCGATGCTCAGCGAGCCCTCGCCCGCCGTGACCTCGCCCGGGAAGCGGCCGAGGATCGAGTCGTACTTGAGCAGGTGGGCGAGCGTGCCGGTGTCGGTGATGTCGTTGACCCCGACGAACTCGAGGTCGGCGCCCGCCGCGTGGGCGGCGCGGAAGAGATTGCGCCCGATGCGGCCGAAGCCGTTGATGCCGACCTTTACTGCCATGAAGTCATTCCTCCTGGTGTCTTTGCCTGATTGCCTGAAGCTAGTCGCTGCCGACCGTGACCTCTATTTCGTACCCGTCCGGATCCTGCAGGAACGCCGAGTAGGAGCCGGAGCCATAGGAGCTGCGCTCGCCCGGCTCGCCGACCGCCTTGCCGCCGACCCTGACACCCTGTTCCCAGGCCGCCTTGACGGCGACGATCCCCTTTCCCGAGAAGCTGAGCAGGCCGAAACCGGGCTTGGGGTCATGGTGGGCGGAGATGAAGAAGACCGGCTTGGCGATGCCCCAGCCGATCGTCTCGTCCTGCTCGAAATGACGCCGCCAGCCCAGCGGCGCGAGCAGCGCGTCGTAGAAGGACGCGCTCCGTTCGAGGTCGGCGACCTCCAAGAGAACGTGGTGCAACATCGGGCCGCGGAGGCTATACGTGCGACCGGCCCGCGGTCGGCTCGTCACTCCCCGCGCGGGGTCCAGCGGAAGAAGCGGACCGCCAGCAGCAGCCCGGCGAGGCCCCAGATCGCGACGACCGCGAGATGGTCCCAGGCGAGCGTCGGGCCGCTGCCGAGCACGTAGGCATCGAAGAAGGACTGGAAGAAGGGCCGGATCGGGAAGTGGTCAGCGAAGCCGATGACCCCAGAGGGCAGCTCGTCGTCGGGGATGAAGACGCCGGAGAGGAAGTAGAGCGGCAGCAGGATCACGTTGGCGATCGGCGCCGCGGCGTCCTGGCTCGGGATCGCCGCGGTCAGGGCGATGCCGAGGCAGCAGAAGGAGGCGGCGCCGACGACGAGCACGACGAGCAGCTCCGGCGCCCGCTCCCAGGGGATCGGCACGCCGTAGAGCAGCCTGCCGAGCAGCGCGACCAGCGCCAGCATCAGCGCCGCGACGACGATCGAGTTGCCGACCCGGCCCGCGATGAAGACCCAGGCGGGCATCGGCGTGCCGCGGCCGCGCTTGAGGCGACCCTCCTCGCGGGCGATGACCAGCGACATCGCCAGCGTCTGCATAGTCGCCGAGACCACGGCGAGGGTGATGATCGCCGGCACGTAGTAGGTGGTGATCTCGATCCCGCCGGCGACGTCGATCGTCTGGTCGCCGAAGACGGTGGCGAAGATCAGCAGCAGGACGATCGGGAAGAGCACGGTGAAGAAGACCGCGGCGGGGTTGCGCCAGAAGATCTTCTGGTCGTAGCGCAGCTGGTGCCAGACCATGCTCATGGCGCCTCGGTCAGCTCCAGATAGACGTCCTCGAGGCTGGGCCGGCTGACCTCGAGCGCCTCGAGCTCGCGGCCCTCCGCCAGCGCCTGGCCGGTCAGCTCGTTCAGCGTCCGCACCGGGGTCGTCGTCTCCAGCGTGACCTCGCGGCCGTTCTCGCGGTAGCTGATCCGCACCGGGCGGCTCTCGCGGTCGCCGAGGTCCTCGGGGGTGCCGCGGGCGACGATCTCGCCGCCGGCGATGATCGCGACCCGGTCGGCCAGCCGCTGCGCCTCGTCCATGTAGTGGGTGGTGAGGAAGACCGTCTTGCCGAGCTCGCGCAGGCCGGCGATCACATCCCAGGCGCTGCGCCGCGCCTCGGGGTCGAAGCCGGTGGTCGGCTCGTCGAGGAAGAGCAGCTCGGGGTCGCCGACCAGCGCCATGCCGACGTCGAGCCGGCGCCGCTGGCCGCCGGAGAGCCGCCCGGCGCGCTCGCCCGCCTTGCCGGCCAGCCCGATCGCCTCGATCACCTCCTCGACCGGGCGCGGCGCGCGGTAGTAGCCCGCGTACAGCGCCAGCGACTCGGCGACGGTCAGGTAGGGCTCGAGGTTGCCGCTCTGCAGCACGATCCCGATCCGCTCGCGCCACTCGCGGCCGGCCCGCTCGGGGTCCTCGCCGAGCACGCTGAGCTCGCCCCCGTCGCGCTTGCGGTAGCCCTCGAGGATCTCGACCGTGGTCGTCTTGCCGGCGCCGTTGGGGCCGAGGAAGGCGAAGACCTCGCCGCGGCCCACGTCGAGATCGACGCCGCGCACCGCCTCGACCTCGCCGTAGCTCTTGCGCAGGCCGCGGATGGAGATGACGGAATCGTCCAAAGTCGGGCGATTCTAGGGCCGCTACTCGAGGTCGCGGTGCTTCATCTTCACGACGATGCCCTCACGACCGTCGAGCGAGCGGCGGATGCGGTCGGCGACGGTGACCGAGCGGTGCCTGCCGCCGGTGCAGCCGACGGCGATCGTCAGGTGGCTCTTGCCCTCGGCGACGTAGGCGGGAACGAGGAACTCGAGCAGCGGCAGCAGGCGGCCGTAGAACTCGCCCGCCTGCGTGCCCGACTCGACGTAGGCGCGCACCTCCTCGTCGAGGCCGGTCTGCGGGCGCAGCTCGTCGACGTAGTGCGGGTTGGGCAGGAAGCGCACGTCGAGGGTGAGATCGGCGTCGCGCGGCGGGCCGTTCTTGAAGCCGAAGGTGAGCAGCGTCAGCGCCAGCTTGCCGCCGTCGGAGCCGCCGAGCATCTCCTCGGCGATCCGCCGTCGCAGCTGGCCGCCGGTCAGCTCGCTGGTGTCCATGACGACGTCGGCGCGGTTGCGCAGCGGCGCCAGCAGCTCGCGCTCGGCGCGGATCCCGTCGACGATCCGGCCCTCGGGCGCCATCGGGTGGCGGCGGCGGGTCTCCTTGTAGCGGTGCAGCAGCGAGTCCTCGTCGGCCTCGAGAAAGAGCAGCTTCGGCCTCAACCCGTCGCGGTCGAGCTCCTCGAGCACCTGGTTGAGGTCCTCGAAGTACTCGCCGCCGCGCACGTCGGAGACGACCGCGGCGCGCTCGACGCCGCTGCCCTCGTGGCGGAAGAGCTCGCCGAGGCTGCCGATCATCCGCGGCGGCAGGTTGTCGACGCAGAAGTAGCCGCCGTCCTCGAAGGCGGCGATCGCC
>DASTVL010000222.1:0-2587 GCA_035759115.1 Solirubrobacterales bacterium
CGGCGCAGGATCACCGCGATCAGCGGCACGCTCAGCGAGGCGCCGCCGTTGAGAATCCGCCCCGCGCTGCGCACCAGTCCGGTCGCCTCGGCCTCCGGGCCGACCATGAAGCCGGGCGTGTCGACGAGCGAGACCAGCGGCAGGCCGAAGGAATCGCAGAGGGCGATGAAGTCGGCCGCCTTCTCCGAGGCGGCGCCCGTGATCGCCCCGGCGGCGTGCATCGAGTCGTTGGCGAGGAAGCCGAGTGGCCGTCCCTCGATCCGCCCCAGCGCCGTCGCCATCTCCGGCGCGAAGCGCTCGCGCAGGAAGGTGACCGAGCCGGCGTCGGCGAGGGTCTCGATCACCGGGCCGACCGGGTAGGCGCGCCGCTCGCGCGCGGGCACGATCTCGCGCAGCGCCGCCTGGTCGGGCTCGGGCCCGGGAGCGGTCGCGCCCTGGAAGTAGCCGAGCAGCCGCTTCGTCGCCGCGACCGCATCGGCCTCGCCGGCGACCGCGAGGTCGACGACGCCGTTGCGCTCCTGCATCGCCAGCGGGCCGACCTCGTCGGGGTCGACCCGGCCCAGCCCGCCGCCCTCGATCATCGCCGGGCCGCCCATGCCCAGCGAGACGTTCTCCGTGGCGACGATCAGATCCGAGCAGCCCGCCAGCACGGCATTGCCGGCGAAGCAGCGGCCGGCGACGACGGCGATCCGGGGCACCACGCCCGAGAGCCGCGACCAGAGCGCGAAGGCGCGGGTGTCGAGCGCCGAGACGACCGGGTAGTCGGTGTCACCGGGCCGCCCGCCGCCGCCCTCGGCGAAGAGCACCGCCGGCAGCCGCATGCGCTCGATCAGCTCGAACAGGCGGTCCTTCTTGCGGTGGCCGAGCGCCCCCTGGGTGCCGGCGAGCACGGTGTAGTCGTAGGAGAGCACGGCGCAGGCGGCGCCCTCTCCGAAGAGCTCGCCGTTGACCCGCGCCGTGCCGCCGATCAGCCCGTCGGCCGGAGTGCGCGCGATCAGCTCCCCGAGCTCGCGCCGACCCCGCTGGGCGGCGATCGCAAAGCGCCCGTACTCGACGAAGGAGCCCGGGTCGACGAGGTCGTCGATGTTCTCGCGGGCGGTCCGCCCGCCGAGGGCGTGACGCTTCTCCACCGCGTCCGGCCTCGCCTCGTCGCGGGTCAGCGCCTCGCGCCGCCGCAGCTCGGCGAGGTCCTCACGCTCCCCAGCGGCGCTTCGCTCCTCGTCGGACACGCGCGAGATGTTCCCAGACCGTGCTTGCGAAACGGGGCAGCCAGGACTCGAACCTGGAATCGCCGGTTTTGGAGACCGGTGCCTTAGCCAGTTGGGCCACTGCCCCAGGGGATCGATTCTATGCGGGCGGAGGGACTTGAACCCCCACGGGCCGAAGCCCACCAGGACCTAAACCTGGCGCGTATACCAAATTCCGCCACGCCCGCTCGCTGCTTAACGCGCGGCCAATGCCGCATCGTCGCTCATAGATTCTATGATCGTCGGCGTGGCGGTAGGAGAGGTAACGCCGGGCTACGAGCTCTGGCACCCGAATCGGGAGAAGGCCGACGTGGTCACGACCAAATTCGTGATCGCATTTCTGATGCTCGCAACCGCGGTGATCGCCGGCCTGATCACGATCGGCGGCTTCTCGCTGCTGAGCGGCGGCGGCGCGATGGGCGTCGTCTGCCTGATCTTCGCCTTCCTCTACGCCCTCTTCGCCTTTCTCGTCGCGCGCTGGAGCCGCGGCATCCTTCCGGTCGCCGCCTCGCTCTCGACGATCCTGGCGATCTTCTGCGCGGTCGGCGCCAACAGCTGGTTCGCCCGCGACAAGGCGGGCTTCGAGGAGGCGCTGGTCCCGGTCTCGCTGATCGGCCTGCTTGTCGTGATCCTGCTGCTGGTCCAGATCGTCCTCGTCGTCGCCTGCTTCTACGGCTTCAGCCAGGACTGGCACGTCGAGGAGGAGCGCCCGCTCGGCTCTGGCGAGGACTACGGCGCCGGCGCCCCACCGAGCCCGGACGCCCCGCAGCCCGCCTGAAGCGCTCCATCCATGCCGGAGGTGGGAGTCGAACCCACATGCCCCTAAGGGCAATCGATTTTGAGTCGATCGCGTATGCCGTTCCGCCACTCCGGCGCAAGCGAACGATAACCCGCGGCGCGTTCGCTTTTTGTTGCGCTCAACACGACAAAGGGCGGACGCGCGCTGAGCCGCACTAGACTCCGGCCGGGATGCGGGTGCACCATCTCAACTGCGGGTCGCTCTGCCCTCACGGGCGGCGGCTGATCAACGGCGACGGGGGGATCCGCGACAAGGCCGAGGTCGTCTGCCACTGCCTCGCGATCGAGACCGGTGACGGGCTGCTCTTGGTCGACACCGGCTTCGGGCTCGAGGACGCGCGCAACCCGGCCCAGCTCGGCGGCGCCTTCCGCAGGATGATGAACCCGCGGCCCAAGGAAGAGACGGCGGGGCTGCGCCAACTCGAGGCGCTCGGCTTCGCCGCCGCCGACGTGCGCCAGATCGTCACCACCCACCTCGACCTCGACCACGCCGGCGGCCTGCCCGACTTCCCCGCCGCCGAGGTCCACGTGCTCTCGGCCGA
>DASTVL010000223.1:0-5213 GCA_035759115.1 Solirubrobacterales bacterium
GCAGTGCTCGGCGACGTGGCGCATGAACGGCTGCGCCGTGCTCTCGGCGGTCTCGCGCAGCGCCTCGGTCTCGGCCCGGGCGGCATCGAGCTGGAAGAGCGAGGTGAGCGCGCAGACCCGCCAGGCCATCGCCTCGGTGCCGGTCTCGGCGTCGCCGGCCTCGGCGGCGAGGTCGCGTGCCTCGCTGACCAGCGAGAGCGTCTCCTCCATCGAGCGATTGCCGCGCGCCCAGTAGGAGCGGACGAGGATCCGGGCCAGCGCGGCGCGGTCCCTGCGGCGCCGCGACAGGGCGACCGCGTTGTCGTGCACCAGCGCCCCCCGGTCGAGCTCTCCCGCCAGCGAGAGCGCCCGGCCGAGCCCGGCGAGCAGGGCGACGCGCATCTCGTCGTCGTCGCCGGCGCCGAGCGTCTCCAGCGCCTCTTCGAGCAGCTCGACCGCCTCGCGCCGGGCGAGACCCGGGCGCCAGCAGGCCTCCTCGTAGCCGATCGCGGCCCGCGCGATCAGCTCGACGCGGCCGAGCGCACGGGCCAGCCCGGCGGCCTCGGCGAAAGCCTCGAGCGCATCGATCGAGCGCCCGGCCCGGTGCAGAGCAAGGCCCAGCTCGAGCAGCGCCTCGGTCCGCTCGGGCTCATCGGCGATGCCGACCTCGATCGCCGTGCGCAGGCGGGTGGCCGCCTCGTCGAAGGCGAGCGCAGCGCTGGCGGCCACGGCGGCGCGCAGGTTGTACTCGACCGCTCGCTCGCCACCCCCGAGCGGCGCGGCTGCGGCGAAGTGGCGCGCGAGGTCGGTCAGCTCGCGTGCGGAACGGCCGCCGCTCTGCTCCAGGGCCTCGCCGATGCGCAGGTGCAGCTCGGCGCGACGGCCGCGCGAGAGCCCGTCGTAGAGCGCCCGCCGGACCAGCTCGTGGGTGAAGCGGCAGGCGAGCCGCTGCGAGGGCAGCTCCTCGACCATGCCGCTGGCGGCGGCTTCGTCGAAGGCGGCGAGCAGCTGCGGCTCGCCGAGGCGGGCGGCGCGACGCACCGGCTCGAGCTCGAACTCGGCGCCGGCGACGGCGGCGGCCTGGAGCAGCTCGACCGTGGCCGGCTCGAGCCGGGCGATGCGCTGGCCGGCAACCTCGCGGACGCTCTCCGGAGTGCCCAGCTCGGCCAGCGGCCGGGTCACGACGATCGCGCCGCCGCGGGTCTCGACCACGCCGGTCTCGGCCAGGGCGCGCCAGAGCTCGCAGACGAGGAAGGCGTTGCCGCCGGTGAGGCCGTGGATCGCGCCCGCCAGCTCGTCGAGCTCGGTCTCCGGGTCGCCGCCGGCCGCGCGGCGGACCAGGTCGGAGACCTCGAGGCCGGAGAGTCCGGTGAGGCGCATGCGGACGACGTCCTCGGAGCGGCGCAGGTCGGCGAGCGTCGCGGCAAGCGCCTGCGGCACGTCGGCCTCGGTGTCGCGGAAGGTCACGAGCAGCAGCAGGCGCGCGCCCCAGGCCGAGCGCGCCAGGTGGCGCAGGAGAGCGAGGGTCGGCGCGTCCGCCCAGTGGCCGTCCTCGATCACGAGCAATAGCGGGCGGTGACGGCCGGCGCTCTCCAACAGCCCGGCCACTGCGATGTGGAGCCGGTGGCGCTCGCTGTCGGGGTCGTCCGCGACCGGCGCCGGCAGCCCACCGGCGATCTGCGACAACTCGGGCAGCAGCCGGGTCAGCTCGCCGCCCGCGGGGCCGAGTGCATCGCGCAGGTGCTCCGGCGGGAGCGCCTGTGCGAGCTGGTCGAGCGCCTCGGCGAAGGGGCCGTAGGGGCTGCGCAGCTCGGCGTCGCAGGCGCCGTAGAGGACGAGGGCGCCGTCGGCGACGGCGCGCGCGGCGAGCTCACGGACGAGGCGGCTCTTGCCGGCGCCGGGCTCGCCCGAGACCAACGCCACGCGGCGTCCCTCCCCCTCGGCCCGCGGCAGCAGCGAGCGCAGCTTCTCCAGCTCCTCCTCGCGGCCGACGAAGGGGAACGCGGAGGCGGTGCGGAGCGAGCTCGGAAGTCCCTGCTCTGCGTGCTCGCCGGCGTCCACGTGGACACGATAGTCAGAGTTGATCATCCGCTTCCACTGGGTGCCTGAAAATGGGCCTCGAAACTGGGTCAGATCCGGTCATGACAGGCCGCTCGGGGCGGCCTAGCTTTGTTCGCATCGTCAATCAAGCAGCGCAGATCGAGGAAAGGTGAGCAAGGTGAGCAACGGCAACGGACTGGCCCAGATCGCGCGTCGGGAGATCGGCGGATTCGAAGGGGAGCTGACCGGCCCGCAGGACCCCGGCTACGAGGGGGCGCGTGCGATCTACAACGGGATGATCGACCGCCGGCCGGGGCTGGTCGCCCGGGCGGCCGGAGTCGAGGACGTGACGCGGGTCGTGGATTTCGCCCGTGAGCGCGATCTCCTGCTCGCGGTGCGCGGCGGCGGCCACAACGGCGGCGGGCTCGGCACCTGCGAGGACGGCGTCGTGCTCGACCTCTCCGCGCTGAAGGGGATCGAGGTCGATCCCGGCGAGCGCACGGTGCGGGTCGGCGGCGGCTGCCTGTGGAAGGAAGTCGATGCGGCGACCGGCGAGCACGGGCTGGCGACGCCGAGCGGGATCATCGGCACGACCGGCGTCGGCGGCCTCACCCTGGGCGGCGGACTCGGCCACCTGACCCGCAGGCACGGGCTGACGATCGACAACCTGCTCGAGGCCGAGGTCGTGCTCGCGAGCGGCGAGCGCGTGCGGGCCTCGGCAGAGGAGAACACCGACCTGTTCTGGGCGCTGCGCGGCGGCGGCGGCAACTTCGGCGTCGTCACCTCGTTCCTCTTCCGCCTGCACGAGGTCGGCACCGTCTTCGCCGGCCCGACCCTGTGGCCGGTCGAGCAGGCGACGGAGGTCCTCGGCGCCTACCGCGATTTCCTCCCTGCCGCGCCGCGCGAGCTGAACGGCTTCTTCGCCTTCCTGACGGTGCCCCCGGGAGAACCGTTCCCCGAGGAGCTGCACATGCGCAAGGTCTGCGGCGTCGTCTGGTGCTACGTCGGCGACGCGGAGGACGGCGCCCGGGCGATCGCGCCGCTGCTCGACGGGCTGCCCGAGCCGCTGCTGCACGGACCGCAGCCGGTTCCGCACGCGGCGCTGCAAGGCTCCTTCGACCCGGTCTACCCGGCCGGCGACCAGTGGTACTGGCGGGCCGACTTCGTCAACGAGATCTACGACGAGGCGATCGCCGAGCACGCCCGCTTCGGCGCCGAGCTGCCGACCTGGAAATCGACGATGCACCTGTACCCGATCGACGGCGCCGCCCACGACCCGGGCCCAGAGGACACCGCCTGGAGCTATCGCGAGGCGAACTGGGGCGCGGTCTACGCCGGCGTCGACACCGACCCCGCCAACGCGGAGGCGATCGAGCGCTGGTGCGTCGACTACTACGACGCCCTGCACCCCCACTCCGCCGGCGGCGCCTACGTCAACATGATGATGGACGACGAGGGCCAGGACCGGGTGAAGGCGAGCTATCGCGGCAACTACGACCGCCTGGCCCGGATCAAGGCCGAGTACGACCCCGGCAACCTCTTCCGGGTCAACCAGAACATCGAGCCGGCGAGCTGACCGCGCGCTCAGTGCCGGCCGGTCTCTCCTTGAGCGTTGACGAGGTTGACGCTACTCTTGGTGGACCATGGCAGCCAATCCAGCCCTCCTGGATCGCACCGTCGAGGAGTTCCGGCGCACGCTCACCGAGATCGGTGGGCAGCCGAGTTCGGCTGACGACGCCGAGGTTCTTGGCCGACGTGCGGCGATGGTCGTGCTTGCGGGCGGGGCCTGGGAGCGGGCGCTTGGGGATCTGCTGACCAGTGCCGAGGCGCGGGTGCTGCTTGGTGGGGTCAGCCGGGAGGCGCTGCGCAAGCGGGTCGTCAGCGGGTCGGTGATCGCTCTGCGCGACGACGCCGGGTTGATCCGCTACCCGCGCTGGCAGTTCGATGTGGCCAGCGGGGCGCCCTTCGGGGCGGTCAAGAAGCTCAACGAGGTCTTCGGCGATGCGGGGCTCGACTCGTGGACGCTCGCCTCGTTTGCCACCTCGCCTCAGCCAGAGCTCAATGACCGGACTCCGGTCGATGCCTTCGGCGATACGGGCCTCGAGCCACTGCTTCTCTCGGCTCACCGCGCTGTGGCTGAGTTGAAGCGTTGACGCCGCGCGGCCTGCCCGCTCCTCCGGACAACCTGCCCGAGCTTCCCAGCACGAAGCTCGGGACGGAACCTCTGTGGCGAATCCATGCCGCCGATGTCGCCCCCTGGTTCTTCGATGTCGGCCCGGATGGCAGGTTCAACCTCGCTGAGTCAGGCACTTGCTACCTCGCCGGGGAGCCGATCGGCGCCTTCGTCGAGAAGTTCGGGCGCCTGCTGCGGCCAGGCGGGGTGATCCCGGAGCCGCTGGTCGACGGGCAGTGGCTGTCCAGGCTGCGCCCACCCAAAGCAAACGTCGTTGACCTGACTGACCCGACCGTCCTCGGGCTCGCCGGCCTCACTGCCCTCGCCGGTCTCGTCGAGGTAGCAGAGCAGCGGGTGGAAGCCGAAGCCACCCTTGTAATTCCCCGCCGCGCCTTCCTTCTCAGACGCCGCGCCCAGCAGGGTGGCGTCGACGCCGAAGGTGATCTCCTCGGGGCGAGCGCCGGCCTCCCAGGCGCGCTCGCGAGCGATTGCGCGGGCACCGCGGATCGCCTCCAACAACTCGGCGTCGATCGACTTGATCACCCGGTGCGCTGTGCGCTCGGAGGCGACCGAGCCGAACAGCACGCCCTGGTCGCGCAGCACGCCGAGGTCGGTGACGCAGTCCCCGCCGTCGGCGATCGAGACGATCAGGTCGCGCAGGACGACGCCGGGGTCGTGGGCAGAGCGTCGCTCCCGGGTCGGCGCCATCGCCTCCGAGAGCGCCGCGGTGAGCCTGACCTTGTCCGCCAGCTCGGCCAGCAGACGGGCGCCGGCGTGGGAGACGATCCCCTCGGCGTCCGCCGTGACTTCTACGGTTTGGCACGTCGTTTGTGTCTTCACCTTCCGGGTGTCCTCCTGGGTCGGGGAATGGGCTTTCGCAAACCGCATTCTCAAGACCCAAGAGGACGTCCCCGGGAGGCTTCCTCAGGTTGTTATTGGCGGATCAGGGCTAGTGAGGAGAGTGACCCGCTCTATATCGGCAAAGTTAGCTATCTGGACTACAAGCGAGAGGTAATACCCG
>DASTVL010000224.1:0-6306 GCA_035759115.1 Solirubrobacterales bacterium
GCCGGGTCGTAGCCGAAGCCGCCCTCGCCCCGCGCCTCCTCGATCAGATGACCGTCGCAGCGCTCTTCGAAGACGTGCTCGGTGCCGTCGGCTTCGACCAGGGCCAGCGCGCAGACGTAGTAGGCGCCGCGCTCCTCGCCCGCGGCAGCGACCTCGCGCAGCAGCTTCGCCAGGTTCTCCTCGTCGCTCGCGCCCTCGCCGCCGTAGCGGGCCGAATGGATCCCGGGCCTGCCGCCGAGCCCGACCGCGCCGATCCCCGAGTCGTCGCCGATCGCCGCCTCGCCGGTGGCGCGATGCGCCGCCCGCGCCTTCTCCAGCGCGATCTCGGCGAAGCTCTCGCCCTCCTCGGGCGGCAGCTCGACGCCCTCAGGAAGCCCCTCGAGCTCGACCGCGGGGAGCAGTTCGCGCATCTCGCGCAGCTTGTGCTTATTGCCCGTGGCGAAGATCAATCGGCTCTGCGGTCCCCGTTACCCGCTCCTGCACCCCGCGCAGCCGCGAGATCCCCATCTCGGCGAGCCCGAGCAGCTCGTCGAGCGAGGCGCGCGAGAGCGGCGTGCGCTCGGCCGTCGCCTGCACCTCGACCAGGCCGCCGTCGCCGGTCATCACCACGTTGGCGTCAACGTCGGCGTTGGAGTCCTCGCCGTAGTCGAGGTCGCAGAGGGCGCGCCCGTTGACCATGCCGACGCTGACCGCCGCGATCGAGCCGTTCAGCGGCATCGCCTCGATCTTCTTCGCGTCGAGCAGCTTTTGCAGCGCCAGCCGCAGGGCGACGTAGCCGCCGGTGATCGCCGCGCAGCGCGTGCCGCCGTCGGCTTCGAGCACGTCGCAGTCGACGTAGACGCTGCGTTCGCCGAGCGCGCGGAAATCGACGACGACGCGCAGCGAGCGCCCGATCAGGCGCTGGATCTCGACCCCGCGGCCGTCCTGCTTGCCGCGCGAGACGTCGCGCGCCTTGCGGCTGCCGGTCGAGGCGGGCAGCATCGAGTACTCGGCGGTGACCCAGCCTTTGCCCTTGCCCTGCATCCATTTCGGCACCGACTCCTGAACGGAGGCGGTGCAGATCACCCGCGTCTTGCCGATCGAGATCAGCGCCGACCCGTCGGCGCTGGCGACGAAGCCGGGGTCGATGTCGACCGGCCGAATGTCCGCCGGCGCCCTGTCGTAGCTACGCGAAGCTGGCATCAGGCCGCGAGTCTGTCACGGCTCCGGCCAGACGCGCAGGCCGCGCTGCGAGAAATGGGCGTCGAAAGCGAACGCCTCCCCTCCGCCGTCGCGCTCGATCAGGGCAAAGGAGGTCGCGTCGACATAGCTCCAGCGCTTGTCGCCGTGGCGCTCGAGGATCTCCCAGGCCTCGTCCTCGATCTCGGAGTCGAGCCGGACCAGCTCGATCGCCTCTCCCGCGCGGAAGCGGCGGCCCCACTCGACGGCCTCCTCCCGGCCGACCCTGACCAGGAGCGCGGTGTAGGTCTCGGCGAAGACGTAGTTCGACGTGAACAGGGTCGCGCCCGACTCGATCAGCTCCGACAGCGACCTCCGCGCCCGCTCGTGCTCGGCCTCCGACTCGTTGCGCAGCGCGACGAAGGCGCTGGTGTCGACGAAGACCGACCTCATCGGCCGTAGAGGTCGCGATCGAGCGTGGTCACGCTCGTCTCCTCGCGCCCGCGGCCCGGCGCATCGTCGACGAGAAAGCGCAGCAGCGGGTCGCCCGCCGGGTCGGCCAGCCGAGCTCGCTCGGCGTCGATCAGCTCGCGCACGACGGCGGCGATGCTGCCGGACTTGCCCGCCCGCTGCCGCAGCCAGCGATATTGGCCCTCGTCCAGATATAGCTGCGTCCGATGCTTCATGCTGGAATACAGCATAAACCTGGCATCGGTCGCCACCACGGGACCGAGCCTCCCCGGGCCGTTTCGTGCGCGTGCGAGCGGGGCGGCTCGCGCTGCGAGCCGCCCCTCCGCTCCCCTCATTTGAACGCCACCTTGTCGACCGCCTGCTTGATCTTGTCGACGATCACCCCGGCGAGCTCGGTGCCCTGTTTGCCGTTCAGCAACTAAAGTAAGGGAGGCAACCCGATGAAGCTGGACGGCTACATCCGAGTGTCCCGCGTAGGCGGGCGTTCCGGCGATGCTTTCATCTCGCCCGGCGAGCAAAAGGAGCGCATACGGGCCTGGGCAAAGTCGCAGGGCCACTCCATCGCCAAGTGGCACGAAGACCTCGATCAGCCAGGCTCGAAGGCCGACCGCCCCGGCCTGAACACCGCGATGCAGCGGATCGAGGAGGGCAAGAGCGGCGGCCTTGTCGTCGCCCGGCTCGACCGCTTCGGCCGCTCGGTGCAGGACTCGGCGAACCTGCTGGCGCGTATCCGCGAGGCGGACGGAGTGCTCTGCACCGTCGCCGAGGGGATCGACACCTCTGGCTACATGGGCAAGTTCCTCGCGGATCTATTCGCGGCGCTCGGGGAGTTGGAGCTCGCGCGCATCCGCGAGAACTGGAACACGGCGCGCAAGTCAGCTGTGGCCCGGGGCATCCACGTCTCCGGAAGGGTGCCGACCGGCTATCGGCGCAATGCGGATCGGGTGCTCGAACCGGACCCGAAAACGGCTCCCGCGATCCATGAGCTTTTCAAGCGCCGTGCCGCCGAACAGTCATGGACGCAGCTGGCTCGCTTCCTTGAGGAGAAGGGCGTCGTCACCCCGTGGGGCAACGAGCACTGGACCGTGGCCAGCGTCGGCACGGTCATCCGCAATCGCGTCTACCTCGGCGAGGCCCGAGCCGGGTCGATCGTCAATCCGGACGCCCACAAGCCGATTGTCAGCGCCGCCGAGTGGAATGCGGCGAACAAGGCACGCGGCGTCCATCCGGGGCGCTCAGGACGCAGCACGGGCCTCCTGTCGGGCGTTCTGCGCTGCGCCGGGTGCAGCTACGCGATGAAGCCGACGATGGGCAAAACGCGCCACGGCAAACCTTTCCTCGAGTACCGCTGCAAGCCGGACAAGGCGGCGGGCCGATGCCCGTCGCCGGCGGCGGTCAAGGCCACGGTGATCGAGCCGTTCGTGATCGAGCACCTTTTCGAGTTCGCGCAGGGCGCAACGGGTCGAAGCAAGGACGGCGACGATGCAACTGCCGGGCTGGCCGAGGAGCTGGCGACGGCGGAGGCCGAGTTGGAGGCAGCCCTGGACGGCCGCTTGGCCGACGCGCTCGGCGGGGCTGAGTCGGACGCCTTCCTGCGGACGGTGGAGAAGCGCAATGCGACTGTCGAGGCGCTGAGGTCGCAGCTGGCCGAAGCCGAGCAACAACGCGCCCCGCTCGAGGTCGAGACGAACCTCGCAGCCGTCTGGGACGACCTCGGCCTCGAAGACCGCCGCCGCATCCTCCACTCGGTCTTCGATTCCGTCTTCGTCTGGCGGACTCCCGGCACCGCCCGCAAGGGCAAGTTCCCCATCGAGAAGCGCACGCGCCTATTCCTCGCCGGAGAAGGCCCGCCTGTTCCCGTCAGGGGCCGTCGCGGAACGATTCGTACGCTCGCGCTACCGGGCGATTGCGACCGTTAGCTGTCACTGCAAGGTTCTTACAACAGCGGAGACACAAGCGAGGATGATCAGGGTCGGGCTTGCGCATTTGGAGAATTGCTGAACGTCAAAGAAACGGTCAAGAAAAGTCGTTAGACTTTTCTACCGGGTTCGTACCCAAATGAGGACAGACAGCCCGACGGGAGGGAGTTATGCAGGTTCTAGGGACCAGCGCCAAGGATGGTCCAAAGGTATTCATTGAGATCGATCCAGTAACTGTCAGCGAGATTGGCAGTGAGGCGGCACTAGAGGGAGACCTTCAGGGAAGGAAGGTCGAGGACGCAGTTGCGAAGCTGCGCGAGATCGGAGGATCAATCGCCGAGGTGTGCGAGTCAGTGCAAGAGTCGGTCGCCGCAGGTATCAGCAAGAGCAAACCTGATGAGTTTACCCTTGAGTTTGGGGTGAAGGTTGCCGGTGAGGGGTCTGCGATTATCTCCAAGGTCTCGGGAGAGGCGGCTCTCAAGGTGACCGCGACCTGGAGAGCGACTTAGGTAACCCAAGTGAGTGATAACGAGCCTCCCGTTCATGCCTGTAACCCACACCGACCAGGGGATCTGATATTCGGCATCCAACGCAAGCATGAGCTAGGGATGGAGTTGGTCAATTATGGACGCGAGCTAGCCCTTCCTGGGCTTGAGGAGGTGCAAGAACAAAGCAGCCTGCATCAAGTCGTTTCCTCCCTCAACGAGGCATTGGTCGAGGAAGCGCTGGGGCGCGAGGAGAGACCACCAGCCCCCTTCAGAACTGAGGGGGATCATGAATTCCGCCTGCTCGAGGTACCGGAGGGGGAGGAGCACACGGCAGCCAGTTCGCTGATCGAGCTAAGTCATAGGCTCGCAGCCGACCGCTGGGGAAGCGACGCAGCAGCGGGGGAGTTAGCGCCGCGGGTGATCGCTCAGCCCAATCATTTTCTAGACCATGACTCGCTGAGCCCCCCAGTCCAGCTTTCGTCTGATCATCAGCGCTACTTGGAAGAAATTGGAATTCCCTTTCGCTTTCCTCACCGGCGGCCTTGCGTTCGAGTCGTAGATAGCGGCTACACCGGGAACGCGAGGATCACGGCCGGAGCCAACCTGCTGGACGGCAACACCGACGTAAGCGACGACTATGGGCACGGGTCGGTGGTTACTTCAATCATTGATGATTGTGCATCGGGTGACCTTGAGATCTTCAAGGTCTCTAGTCTCACTCGCCGGCCATCCGAGTGGGAGGTCATACAGGCGCTTTCGATTGGACCGATGCCTCCAATCGTCAACCTCAGCCTCAGTCTCGGCTTTGGCAGAACCAGTTGCTCACGCTGCGGGCGTCAGTCAGTCAGCGCACGGACGGGTACCTTCGAAGCACGCCTCAAGGAGCTCGCTGACTCAGGGGTAACCGTTGTCGTTGCAGCTGGGAACAGGTCCTCTGCGGGACTCGCCTATCCAAGCCGGTTTCACAGTGCGGTGGCAGTGGAGGCGTGGAGCGGCATGCCGCCTCAGCTGGCCCCCTACAGCAATTGGGATACGGCTCACGGCTCCCGAGGAGAACACCCGAACGTGTTTGTCTGCCCCGGAGGTGATAGCGATGCCAACGAGGGTCCTGCTCTTGACGCCGCCGGAGATCTGATCGACGGCACGTCTTTCGCCACCGCCTATATGTCAGGGGTTCTGTCGGCGCTTTGGGGGGAATTCTCGACATGTACTGCGGGTTGCCTGCCTTGCCGTACTGAGGTACTTATGACGGCTCAAACAAGGGCGGATCGAAGCTTCCCAGGCTATGAGCGAGAAAGGCACGGTCACGGTCTCGCTCGGTTGTAGGGTGACCGACTCGCCGCCAACCCTGCAGACGTAGCATCAGCGGACCAGCAGTCAAGGGCGCTCCCCGCCCAAACACCGATGCGACTGCAACCTTCCTAGCGGCCTCAAGCCACGGACGGCCCGATGTAGTCGTCTGCCCGGACTCCGACAAGATCGGCGTCGGCGAGCGCTTGCCCAAAGGTGGCGGGTTGCGCGCATTTTTCAGGCGCGAGGACGATGTTGACTATTGGGACGGAGAGGGTGCGCGCGAGGACTGGTCCCCTCGGGCCTCCGCAGAGCGTAAATCGCGCTCCCACTCGACGGACCAGCGACCGCCAAAACGCCCCGAGAGCACGTCAGCAAAGGTCCGGGAGAACTGCGCGCGGGCAACCTCGGCACTCCTCTCGGCCGTCTTGCCAGCCGCCGCCGTTCTCGCGCTCGGAGGCAAGCGTCGTAGCGCCAACCCGCGTCGCCTCTCGGTGACGCTCACCGAAATGCCCCCTCGCCTGCTTCCATGCAGTCCCAAGGTTTTGGCGCACCAGATTTCGCCCCCCTGACAGCCCGTCTTTTCGTCCAACCGCTCACCAATGCGTCCACGGTTTCTCCTCCGCGGGACCAGACGACTCGATCCGCGAGAGCGCTGCCGCGCCGCAGTAGTGGCAGCGCTGAGCCACATGGCGCTTCGCGTGGCTTTCGGCGCTCTCCGGGTCGGGGTAGGCGATCTCGTCGCAGCCTCCGCAGCGCCGCAACGCGCGGTAGTCGATCTCCTCGAAGAAGGTCTCTGACCCGTTGCGGAGCCGTGCGAGCAGCCCCTGCTCCTTGGCGAAGCGTCGCGCCTCCTGATCGCGCCAGGCGCAATAGTCCTCGCGGAGGCGCTCCTGCTCGGCACGAGAATCGCGGTCGCGTCCCGCAGCGTGCGAAAGCCGATCCATCTCTCCGATGTCAAGCAGCCCGTCGCCGCTGAG
>DASTVL010000225.1:0-9713 GCA_035759115.1 Solirubrobacterales bacterium
GGGTGACCACGTGCGGCTGCCCGGCGGTCAGCTCGAAGCCCTCGCGGCGCATCATCTCCAGCAGCACGACGAGCTGCAGCTCGCCGCGCCCCTGCACCTCCCAGGCGTCGGGGCGGTCGGTGTCGAGCACCCGCAGCGAGACGTTGCCGACCAGCTCGGCGTCGAGCCGGTCGCGCACCTGGCGCGCGGTCAGCTTCTTGCCCTCGGTGCCGGCGAGCGGCGAGGTGTTGATCCCGACCACGATCGAGAGCGAGGGCTCGTCGACGGCGATCACCGGCAGCGGCCGCGGGTCGGCCGGGTCGGCCAGGGTCTCGCCGATCGTCACTTCGGGCAGCCCGGCGACGGCGATGATCTCGCCCGGCCCGGCCTCCGCGGCCGCGACCCGCTCGAGACCCTCGGTCACGTAGAGCTCGGAGAGCGTCGCCGCCTCGATCTTGCCATCGGCGCGGCACCAGGCGATCCGCTGGCCGTTGCGGACGGTGCCGTGGCGCACCCGGCAGAGCGCCAGGCGGCCGACGTAGGGGTCGGCGTCGAGGTTGGTGACGAGCGCCTGGAAGGGATGCTCGGGGTCGTGCTCGGGCGCCGGGATGCGCTCCAGCATCAGCTCCATCAGCGGCTTCAGGTCGGTGCCTTCGGCGCCTTCCTCGAGCGCCGCCCAGCCCGCTTTGGCGTTGGTGTAGACGATCGGGAAGTCGACCTGCTCGTCGTCGGCGTCGAGCTCGAGGAAGAGCTCGTAGACCTCGTCGACGACCTCGGCGATGCGGGCGTCGGGGCGGTCGACCTTGTTGACGACCAGGATCACCGGCAGCTTTGCCTCCAGCGCCTTGCGCAGCACGAAGCGGGTCTGCGGCAGCGGCCCCTCCGAGGCGTCGACCAGCAGCAGCACCCCGTCGACCATGGTCAGGCCGCGCTCGACCTCGCCGCCGAAGTCGGCGTGGCCGGGGGTGTCGATGATGTTGAGCTTGACCCCCTCGTAGGCGACGGTCGTGTTCTTGGCGAGGATCGTGATCCCCTTCTCGCGCTCGAGGTCCATCGAGTCCATCACCCGCTCGTTCACGTCCTGTCCCTTGCGGAAGGTGCCGCTCTGCCAGAGCATCGCGTCGACCAGCGTCGTCTTGCCATGGTCGACATGGGCGATGATCGCGATATTTCTGAGGTCTGTTCGGAGGCTCATGTCCTTCGCATCCCGGCGTCCTCGTCGCTCATGTGCAGAGCACAATCGCTCCTGCGTCCTTGGCCTGCTCGGCCCTGAACCTCCGAACAGCCCACAGACAACAGAGGCCCGCCACAAGGGCGGGCCTCGTAACGCTCAATGCGGTGCGCGACCTAGGCAGTCTGCTGCACCTGCGCGGCTGCCGGGCCCTTGGGGCCTTCTTCGGACTCGTAGCTCACTTTGGAGCCCTCGGTCAGGGACTTGAAGCCCTCACCCAGGATCGCGCTGTGATGCACGAAGACGTCCTTCGAGCCGTCGTCGGGCGTGATGAACCCGTAGCCCTTGTCGTCGCTGAACCACTTGACAGTTCCAGTTGGCATTCAATTGCCTCCACTTCATGTGCTGCGAACGCGGCACATGCGGTGAAGCAACGACGCGAGCGCTAGACACGACTTTTGCCGGATCTTCCGGCCTATCGCGGAGGACCGTAGCAGGGTGAGCGGCCGCGGCGCGTTTTACACAGCCCTTGCCGTGCGGTGACCGCGTGCCGCCGGCGCCCTCGACGCGCCGGCGGCCTTCCGCTGCGACTTATGGCCACATAGCGGGCATAAGCCGCAGCGGAAGGCGGCGAGTGGGGTTGAAGAGTCGAGATCGCATGCCGATACCTTTAGACGTGATGCCGCCAGGGACCCCGCCCCGCCGCCCGAGGGGGACGCTTTCGCTCATAGCCGTGGCCTGCGCCTGCGTGGTTGTGCCCGCGTCGGCATTGGGCGCGGCCCCCCGCCCAGGCGACGGCGAGCTCTCCCCCAGACTCGCCGCGTTGGCCAAGCCCGCGCTGCGTTCTGCTTCACCGGCCAAACAGGCAAGGGCCGTGAGCCTGGCAGTAGACGGCCCCGGGAGTCTCGTGCGCGAAGGCAATCGGATTCTGGCTGAGGTCCGCTTTGATCCGGGCGCGGCAGCGGGGTTGAAGGATCTTCGCGCCGCCGGAGCGAGAGTCGTCAGCGTTGCCCCCCAATACCAGGCAGTGACCGTGGCTGCCAAGCCTCCGGAGTTGCCCGCGCTTGGCGACATACCGCGCGTCGCATCTGTGAGACCTGTGCTGCAGCCCATTACCGCAGCCTCGGAATGTCCTTCGGGTGCGGTCGTTTCGGAGGGTGTAGAGCAAATTCATGCTGGCGACAAACCCGCGGAAGCGCGAGAGAATTTTGGCGTCGACGGTGACGGCATAACCGTCGGCGTCCTCTCTGACTCTTTCAACCAGGCAACCAAAGCCGGGAACGGCAGCCCCATTGCTACGCGTGAAGACGAAGACGTAGAAAACGGCGACCTACCGGGCCCGACGAACACCTGCGGCAGCCAGTCCTCGGCGGTCCAAGTGCTGGACGACTCGGAAACGAAAGGCGCGGACGAGGGGCGCGCAATGGCACAGATCGTCCACGACGTATCGCCTGAGAGCGACATCGCCTTCGCAACGGCCTTCACGCCCAACATGTTCGGGTTCGCCGAAAATATCGAAGAGCTTGCCGAGCCGAGCGGCGCCGACGCGGACGTGATCGTCGACGATGTCTTCTTTTTCGAAGAGCCCTTCTTCCAGGCAGGTCCCGTCGCAAATGCCGTAGAGAAGGTCACCAAAGACGACGACGTGGCCTACCTTTCGGCGGCTGGCAACAGCAACGTTTTCGACTCGTCGGGAAACGAGATCGGCTCCTGGGAAGCAGAGCAGTTCCGAGACTCCGGAAGCTGTCCCCCGGCAGTAATCGAACTCTCAGAAGAACTCGAAGCAGCGGAAGGGTTCGGGCTAGAACCGACGCATTGCCTCGATTTCCATCCGGGCACTCAAATCGACAAAACGTTCGGGATCAAAGTCGCGCCTGGCGGGACGCTGTCCATCGACCTGCAGTGGGCCGAGCCCTGGCACGGAGTCGACACCGACATTGATGTCTTCCTGTTGAACTCGGCAGGAAATCTGATCGGCGCCATTGGCGAAGACAACATCAGCACCCAAATCCCGTTTGAGTTCCTGCAGTGGGAAAACAAAAGCAAATCGACGCAAGCCGTTCAACTGGTGGTCAACCGCTACACGGGCGAAGTGCCGCGTCTGAAGTTCGGCCTTGTGGCTGCCGGGAATGACGTAATCGGAACGGAGTACCCGCGCACGGCGGGCACCGACGTTGTCGGGCCGACCATCTTCGGCCACAGCGGTGCGGCAAGCGCAATTTCAGTCGGTGCCATCCGCTTCGACAAAAGCGCGACGGTCGAGCCATACTCGTCGCGAGGCCCGGTTGTTCATCGCTTCGAGCCAGTCGAAGGCAGCGAAGCTGCCCAACCCCTCCTAGAACCCGAAGTCCTTGCCAAGCCCGACCTGGTCGCTACCGACTGCGGTGTCACGACCTTCTTCTCCTTTCTAAGCGGGGCGAACTGGCGCTTCTGCGGTACCTCCGCCGCGGCACCCCACGCAGCCGGCGTGGCCGCGCTTATGCTCGATGCCGAAACGGCTTCGCCGGACGAAATCCGCGATGCGATGCTGGCTGGTGCAACGCCACTCGCAGGAGCAAGCGTCTGTGCACAAGGCGTCGGACTCGTGAACGCCGTGGGCGCGATTGAAGAACTCGGGTCGGCAGGCACCGTTGAACCGGCGTGCGCACCTCCAGTCCCGATCGGGTCAGCAGAGGAAGCCCAAGAGCCTGGGGACTGGGGCAGCGAAGTACCGCCAAAAGTAAAAATCGACGACGGTGAGGTCGTCACGGACGAGTTGCAGGACCCGCTTCCGTCGCTCGTCGCGCCTGTCGCGTCGCCGGAGCCGCCGGCCGACCGCACCGCCCCCCGCACCGGCTTCCGGCGCAAGCCGCCGAAGCTGCTGCTGACGCCGTGGCGCCGGGGCAGGGCCGTGTTCCGGTTCCGCTCCAATGAGCGGGGTGTGACTTTCCTCTGCCAGTTCGACCGCAAGCGCTACCGGAAGTGTGGGACGCGGTTCGTGCGCTGGTTCCTGCGCGGCCGCCATGTGCTGCGGGTGAGGGCGCGGGATGGGGCGGGCAACGTCGACCCGACGCCGGCCGTCTACCGCTTCCGCGTCAGGCAGGTGAGTCGGCGGCAGCTCAACCGCCGCGGCGGGACGACGCGACGAAACACGCGGCATCACGCGCGGCCCTAGCTACGTTGGCTATCGACCGCCCCCGGGTCCCTCTCCCGGCCCCCATGGCTTGAGACCGAGATATTTCTCATTGTTGACACCGAGATCGCCCGGCCCTTCGCCGGAGCCAAGATAGTCAAGTAGGACATGGCGCTCGTCCTCGTGCGCGCCGGCCTTGATCAGGCGGACAACTGTCGCCGAGAACGACTCCCCTTCGCGAGCGTGTTCGCGCACGAGCTCCAGAGCCTTCGGCGGCAGATAGACGGTCCTTGACGGCATATGCGAAGCGTAACATTTTGTCACGTCAGTCCGGTGAATCGGCGACATCGCGCTTTTCGCCGCCACCGCGGCGCATGATCCGGTGGCCGATGAGGAGCAGGGCCAGTAGGCCGGCGACGGCGCCGAGGACGATCGGGTCGGTGATGTCGAGGCCCTCCAGGCGGGTGCCGAAGTAGACGAAGAGCGCGGTGATCGGCAGGTAGCCCAGGGCCGTCGTCCAGACGAAGCGCCAGACCGGCACCCGGGCGGCGCCGGCGGCGTAGGAGACGAGGCTGAAGGGCAGGATCGGCAGCAGGCGCACGGCGAGCAGCAGGGTGGCGCCGCCGCGCTCGATCGTCGCCTCGGTGCGCTCGAAGCGCTCGGTGCCGAACCAGCGGTCGAGCAGCGGCCGGGCGACCGAGCGGCCGACGGCGAAGCAGAGCAGGCCCGAGAGCAGCCAGCCGGTCATCGTCAGCGCCAGCGCGGGCCAGAAGCCGTAGACGAAGCCGGCCGCGGCGTCGACGATCTCGGCCGGGTAGAAGACGACGGCGTGGATCAGCGCCAGGGCGATGATCAGCAGCGGCCCGGCGATGCCGAGGTCCTCGATCCGGGTGCGCACCTCTTCGGTGTCGCCCCGCACCGCCGCCTCGAAGGCGTCGCGCAGCTCCGGGATCGCCAGCACCATCGCCGCCAGCAGGACGATCCCACCCAGGGTGATCGCGACCGCAGCGAGTGAGGGCCTGGGCGACTCGATGGAGTCATTGTGGGGTCCATGGCCCCCACAATGACTCCACCCACCGTCGATCAGCCGGCGGCCCCGCGCAGGCGCTCGGCGAGGGCGGAGTGACGGGCGCCGCTGTCGTCGCGGCCGATCGCCATCTCCAGCGCGCCGGGGTCGCCGATCAGCACGCAGTTCGTCTGCGCGCGGGTGATCGCCGTGTAGAGCAGCGGCCGCGAGAGCATGCGGGCGTGCGAGCGGTGGCAGACGCCGACGACGACCGGCACCTCGCAGCCCTGCGCCTTGTGCACCGAGATCGCGTAGGCGAGCCGCAGCGTCGCGGTCTCGCCGTAGGGGATCGTCAACGAGCCGCCGTCATCGGTGTCGACGACGATCTCCTCATCCACAGGATCGTCCTCGCGCAGGAAGACGATCGAGCCGTTCATCAGGCCGAGCTCGTGCGAGTTGCGGGTCTGGATCAGGCGGTCGCCGATGCGGAAGCGCTCGCTCACCGCCGGCGCGCCGTCGGGGTTGAGCTGCGCCTGCAGGCGCTCGTTGAGCGCGTCGATCCCGACCGCCCCTTTGTACATCGGCGCCAGCACCTGCACTTCGCGCACCGGGTCGACGCCGAAGCTCGTCGGGGCGCGCTCGGCGACGACCTCGACCACGGTCTCCAGCGCCCGCTCGGGGCTCGGCCGGTCGATGAAGAAGAAGTCGTGGTGCTGGTCCTCGGCCGGCTGCAGGTGCGGCGTGCGACCGCGGTTGATCTCGTGGGCGGCGGTGGTGATCATCGAGCGCGCCGCCTGGCGGAAGATCTGGGTCAGCCGCACGACCGGCGCGACGCCGGCGGCGATCAGGTCCTCGAACGGCTTGCCGGCGCCGATCGGCGGCAGCTGGTCGGCATCGCCGACGAAGACGACGTGGGTCGACTCGGCGAGGCCGCCGAGCAGCACCTCGATCAGGCGCAGGTTCAGCATCGAGGACTCGTCGACGATCGCCAGCTCGGCCGGCAGCGGGTGACCGGGCCGGTGCACGGGCTCGCGCCCGGGCATCCACTCGAGCAGCCGGTGGATCGTCATCGCCTCGTGCCCCGTCGCCTCCTCCAGCCGCCGCGCGGCGCGCCCGGTGGGGGCGCAGAGGGCGATCCGCAGGCCGGCGCGCCGGGCCTCGGCGACGATCGCCTGCGTGCAGGCGGTCTTGCCGACGCCGGGGCCGCCGGTCAGCACCGAGACCCGCGCCGCGAAGGCGGCCCGCACGGCGGCCCACTGCTCCTCGGTCAGGCGGCGCGTCGCGTCGGCCTCCTCGTCGGGTGGCGTCTCCCCCGGATCGTGGTCGAGATGCGGCGCGGCCGCCGCCCGCGCCGCCAACGTCTCCGCCACCGCGATCTCGCTGGCCCGGGTCGGCTCGCGGTAGGCCCGACCCTCGTCGAGCGCGACCCCGCGCGCCTGCGCCGGCACCTCGGGGTCCGGCCGCAGGCCGATCAGCTTCGCCGTGCGTCGGTTCAACTCCTCGACCGGCAGGTAGGTGTTGCCCTGCTGCTCGGCCTCGATCAGGGCGAAGAGCGCGGCTGCCTGGGCGCGGCGGTCGGACTCCGGCGGCACGTCGGCCGCCAGCGCGATCTTGTCGGCTCGGGCAAAGCCGACCCCGGCGACCTCGGTCAGCCGGTAGGGATCCTCGTGCAGGACGGTCAGCGCGCGCTCACCGAAGCGGGCGTGGATCGGCGCCGCCAGATGGGCGAGCCCGTGCGGCGCGAGCTGCACGTGCAGGTCACGGATCGCCCGCGAAGCGTGCCAGGACTCCGCCGCCGCGGCAGCCTGCTCGGCGCTGACCCCGCGCAGCCCGGCGAAGACGCCGGCCGGGTCGGCGGCGATCGCCCCGAGCACGGACTCACCGTGCTCGTCGACGAGCCGCTCGGCACGGGCCGGGCCGATGTGGCGCAGGGTGGTCAGGTAGGCGATCTGCCCGGCCCGGTCGGCGGGGTCGAGCGGCAGCGCGCCGCGCGCCTTGAGCTGGCGGCCGTAGCGCGCGTGCTCCTGCCAGTCGCCGCTGACTTCGGCGCGGTCGCCGGCGCCCAGGTGGGCGACGGGCCCGACCAGCGCGAACTCCTCGCCCGATTCGGCCTCCTGCACCTCGAGCACCGCGTAGCCATCGTCCTCGGCGCTGAAGATGACCGCCAGCACCTCGACCGTGCCGGTGAACGCCGCCGCATCGGCGTCGAAGAGGGTGGCGGCGGCGTCCATGAGTTGAGGCTAGCGGCCGTGCTGGCGGAGGTCGGACTGCGGCTCATGGCCGGCGCACTTGAGCACGGGCAGGCGCGGATAGCGCGGATAGGCGGGGTCCTCGCGCGAGCGGCGGCAGAGGGTGAAGACCGAGCCGCGCGTGTTGGGGACCAGTTTCCGGTGCATGCAGCTGTCGCAGAGGCCGCGGTGCGCTTCGGGCATGAGCTGACGCTACCGCGAGAGCGCTTTTCGTCGATCCGTTGGCGGCCGTTTGCACTCGCTGCCGTAGCGGTCTAGGTTCTTTGTAACAAATCGGACCATTACACGACTCAGGGGGGACCCAGATGAGTCTCGATGTCTACCTGCATGGGAAGCGGATCGGCGCGCTCGCGCCGACCGGGGAAGACACCTACAGCTTCGCCTACCGGCCGGAGGTGGCCGCGGAGGCAAGCGCTGCGACGACGCTCAGCATGGCGCTGCCGCTGCGGCCGGAGCCCTACGGGCCCGACGCCAGCCGCGCCTACATCGAGTGCCTGCTGCCGCAGGGCCGGCAGCGCGTGGCGATCGCCGAGGAGCTCGGCCTCAGCCCGACCGACGGCTACGGCCTGATCGCCGCGCTCGGGCGCGACTGCCTCGGCGCGGTCACGTTCGGTTCCGAGGGAGACGACGAGTCGCCGGGCGAGCCCGGCGAGCCCGCCTGGCTCGACGAGGGCGAGCTCGAGGAGATCCTGCGCTGGGCGCCGAAGCGCTACTTCGACGAGGCCAACCCCCAGCGGATGCGCTTCGCCCTGCCGGGCGAGCGCCACAAGCTGGCCCTCGTCCGCGACGAGGAGGGCGACCGCTGGGCCTGGCCGCAGTCGGGCATGCCGAGCACCCACATCGTCAAGCCGGAAACGCCCGAACGGCCAGGGCTGGTCGCCGACGAGCACGCCTGCACGCTGGCCTACCGCGAACTCGGCATCGCGGTCGTGCCGACCGCGGTCGAGGAGATCGCCGGGCAGACCTGCCTCGTCTCCAAGCGCTTCGACCGCTGGGACGACGGAACGCGGGTCGAGCGCATCCACCAGGAGAGCTTCGCCCAGGCGCTCGGGATCGCGCCGGACAAGGAGGGGCAACGCCTCGCCGCCGGCACGCCGAGCCTTTCCGAGGCGCGCGGGCTGCTGCACGCGATCGGCGAACCGGATGCGATCGAGACGCTGATGCGGGCGACCTTCTGCGACCTGCTGGTCGGCTGCGCCAAGCTGCGCGGGGGCGGCGCCGCGCTGGTTCGCCGGCCTGACAACAGGCCGATGCTGGCGCCGCTTTACGACATCGCCTCGACCGAAATCTACGGCGAGCAACGCCCGCGCCCGACCGTGGTCGGCATCGACGTGCCGCCGGCGCCGCTGCTGATCCACCTGCGCCACACGATCGAGCTCTGCGACGCAGAGTTCCAGCCCGCGCTGATCGAAGCCGTGAGGCTGATGGGACCACTCGTCTCCGCGCTCGGCAGCGTCGCCGAGGACGCCTGGGAGGAGGGCTGGCACCGCCGCCAGATCGACGATGCGATCCAGATCGCGACCTCGCGCTGCCTCGGCTTCCGCGAGGAATCGGAGTACCTGCGGCCGCCCGGCGCCGAGCCGCTGAGCTGAGCCCGCCCCGGGCTCAGGCGCCGACGGCGACGACGACGATGAAGCCGGCGTAGAGGGCGAACCAGCCGAGCACCGCGGGCAGGGCAAAGCGGTCGCGGCGATGCAGGATCTCGTAGGCGAGCAGGCCGCCGGCGAGGCCGAGGCCGATCGAGAGGGCGGCGTTGCCGCTCAGCGTCCAGTCGGTGAACAGCAGGCCGATGCCGAACGGGATCGTCGACTGGAAGACCATCGCCCCGGTGATGTTGCCGAGCGCCAGCGAGTCCTTGCCCTCGCGCACCCAGAAGAAGCTGTTGACCTTCTCCGGCAGCTCGGTCGCCAGCGGGGCGAGGATCAGGGCGAGCACGACCGCCTCGACGCCGATGCTCTCGGCGATGTGCAACAGCTCCTCGACGAAGAGGTGGGCGCCGCCGATCATCGCACCGAGCCCGACCAGCATCTGGATCACGCAGAAGACCAGCGCCGGGTCTCCGCGGCGCTCCGGCCGGCGCTCGAAGATCAGCGGGTCGAGGCTGGCGTGCGCCTGCACCTCACCGCCGCGCGCGAGCGTGCGCCAGATGTAGACCGGGTAGGCGAGCAGGACGAGGACGCCGACCGGGTAGCGGAC
>DASTVL010000226.1:0-21817 GCA_035759115.1 Solirubrobacterales bacterium
CGACCGCGGGTGTAGTTGCGCCGCACGCGGATCACCCTCGCCTTCCAGTCGACGTCGAGCCAGCGCAGCGCGAGCAGCTCTCCCTGCCGAAGGCCGCACATCGTCGCCGTCACGTACAACGGTCGCTCGACGTTGCCGAGCGAGTCGTCGGGAACCGCCGCCAATAGCGCCTCGATCTCGTCGTGATCGAGGAATCGGACATCGGGGTCGGTGTCACCCGCGCGGGGACGTTCGATCGCGGCCACCGGGTTCGCGTGAGCCCAGCCCCGCCTGATCGCGAAGTTGAACAAGCCGTGCAGGAAGTTCAGACGGTTGTTGATCGTCTTCGGAGAGAGCCCGTCGCTCTGCATCGCCGCCACGAAGCCACCGATGTCGCCCGCGTCGAGAGCGTCGATCGCCTTCTTCGGCAGGCCCGTCTCCGCCTTGCCGAGGATGATTCCGTAGTCCTGAATCGTCGAGGGCTTGCGCTTTAGGTAGTCCCGCAGATGGGCGATGTAGGCGTCGCCGACCTCACGCAAAGTAAGACGCTCCTGCGGGGTGGGCTTGACCTCCCGCATCAACCTCCGCAGCTCCCGCTCGGCTTGGGACCTCGTCAGTCCCTCGCGGGTGCCCTGCTTGCGCTTCGGGCCGATCTTGCGCTTGACCTGGCGATCGCCGAGCCGCCACTTGCCGTACCAAGAGCCTCGGTGAGAGAACAGCGAGCCGGACCCGTACGAGCGCTTCCCGCTGTTAGCTGCGCCCATCATCGCCTCCGTCACGTCTGCCCGCCTGGAGACTCGATCCGCTCGAGCCAGGAAAGGATCGACTCGGGTCGGTACCGGCGGGTTCGCCCAAGGGAGACCGTGGGAATCCTGCCTTCGCGCGAGAGTTGCCAGACGTACTCGTGGGAGACCCCCAGCAGCTCTGCGACCTCGTGGGCGGTCCAGAGGGAGCCGTCCGCGCTCGGTGACGTGCCAGCGTTGCGGAGTCGGTCAACAGTCGCCATCGCCGTGCCTCTGAGTTCCCCCGTCGGGCAAGGCGGATCGAATCACCTGCGCCGATGCGCATGCCGACCTCCCCGCGGACTCTGATGATCTCGATCGGTGTGTCTCACTTGTGCTCCTTGCGGTTGGCGGGCCTGGCTTCTCTGCGCGACCAAGCCGCGCCGGTAGACCCGCGTATGGGTCGAGATGCCACGACCGCAAGAGGGCGCAGCGGCGAAGAATCTTCCCCCTGCCCCCGGCGCGGACAATGAGCGGGGAGATGCCAGGCCCGCCCGGATGAGCTCGAAATCCGTCTACTCGACCCACGGGAACACCTCCACCCAGGTCCGCGGCGCGCACAACCCCGGGCAGCCGTAGTCGGAGCTCTTCCAGGAGATGTGGAGGTGGGCGTTGGAGCCGGCGTGGGCCGGATCGCCGTGGCCGGGGTAGCCGTTGTAGGCGACGAACTGCATCGCCGGGATCAGCGGGCAGACGGGAGCAGTCCCGCTGGCGCCACAGCTCGGCCTCCATCCGAGGGCGAGCGCCGCTCGCATCGCGGTCTCATCCCAGCCTCGCCCCGGCGCCGGGACTATGTCCAGCGCGGTGCCGTCACCGTGGGTCTGGTGGCCGGGCTCGCGTGCGGCGGTGACGCGCAGGTCGAAGCTCTCGAGTAGCCAGACGGCGTTGGGCCAGATGCGCGCGTCGACCGCCTGCGGGGCGCCGCCGCCCACCCAGAAGCGCGCGGGTAGGACCTTGAACGCTCGCGGGGCGAAGAGGCGAACCGACTGGTCGAGCACAGCGCCGGCTGGAATGCCTGCTGCACAGATCGCGCCGACGTAGTCACCCGATCCGGCGGTCGCGCCACCGAAGCGCTCGGCGGCGCGTTCGACCTTTTCGACGTACCACTCGGCGTGGTTGTAGGCGAAGATCGCGTCGTGCCAGTTCTCAGGGGCACCGGATGCAGACAGGTACCGGGCGGCGGCGAAGATCGCGTCCCATGGATCGTTCGGATCCTTCGCGCCGTCGCCGTTGGCATCGACACCGTAAGCGACCCAGGTCGGCGGCATGAACTGCATCCAGCCGAGCGCCCCGGCCGAAGAGGGCCCGAGGTTTGCCCCGAACCCGGTCTCGACCCAGTTGACGGCGGCGAGGATCGACGGCCCCCTCTCGCCAAGGCTGTAGCGCAGGCTGGCCTGTTGGTAGATCGGGATCAGCCTCGCGGGCACTCCTTTGACCGAGCCGACCGAACCCTCCGCGCAGCCCGCACCGCCACCGAACAGGAGGGCCGTCGCGACAGCCGCGCCGACGAGCGAGGCGAAGACGCCGAAGGACAGGCCAAACAGAGCCGCGGGCAGCTTGAAAGTGGCCTGTGTGTCGCCGGATCGATGCATCTCGTCCGGCGCTGTTGTCCGCAACAAATGCGGATTGCCTCGTGTTTCTCACAAAGTGAGGCAGTTCGGGGTTTTCCCGGACAGGGGGGTGATGGGACCTGTGAACAGTGTGGGTCGGGGTGGCGGTGTGAATGGCTAGCGTGCGCGAGGAGCTGGGGCGCACGGACCTCGAAGCAGCCGAGCGCGGCTTCCTGCAACTGCTGCGGCGCAAACGCTTCTCCCCCGCCTTCATCGAGCGCCACGGCGCCGACCTGGTCGCCAAGGCCCGCCTCGAGTACTCCCAGCACGTCGCCGAGGGCGGCGAGGTGAGGAACCCGGCGGGCTGGATCATCCACTGCGCCTGGCGGCGCACGCAGAACCTGCTGGAGCAGGAGGGACGCGCGCCGACGGTGCTCTCGATCGACAACGGCGGCGCCTTCGCCAACGAGTCGAGGACTCCCGAGGACGAGGTCTTGACCTCCGACCGCTACCGGCAGCTGCAGGGCGCGATCGAACAGCTCCCGATCGAGGAGCGCAAGGTGATCGCCCTGACCTACTTCGAGGGTATGTCGGTACGCGAGGTCGGTCGCACCCTGAAGTGGGACAAGTGCAAAGCCGATCGGCGCCACCGCGCCGCGCTGGAGCGCCTGCAAGAGCTGCTCGACGTCAAGGACATCGACTCGTTGCAGATCGAGATCGGCATTGCCGCCTGGGCCTCGATCACCGCGGGAGATGCCGCGACGTCTCGTATACCGGGAGTCGGATCAGCGCTCGACGCGGTGGGCAACGGCATCGCCGCCGCCGTAGGCCGCGGACAGGATCTCGCCCGCCGGCTGCTCACGGGGGGTACGGCGGAGCCGGGCATGGCTCCCGCACTCGGCGGCGCAGCCCGGACCGCCGGTGTCTGCGGCGCGGCAGCCGTGGCCTGCGTTGCATCTGGACTGGTCGGGCCGGGCGTCGGCGGGGTCGACGTGCTCGCCGACCAGCGCCGGGAGAAGCCCGTGGTCGAGCGCCCCGTTGAAACGCCCGAGTTGGCCAGACCAGTGACTACCGCGCCCGAAGTCGCGGCGACATCAGCCCCTCAGGGAGGTGCGGAGGCAAGCACCGAAGGGGGTCAGAAGAGAAAGCAGAGCGCCAAGCCGCAAGCGCGCAGGAAGCAGGCGCAGCGGACTTCGACCACTCCCTCGACGGCAACTCCGAGCCAGGTCGCCGAAGAGTTCGATCCCTTCACCGGTGGGGGTGAAACCTCGTCGAGCGGCTCGACGACGAGCGGCGGCGGATCGGCGTCGAGTCAGCCCTCGACCTCAACGGGCGGCAGCTCCTCCTCACCGCCCCCGGCGAGCGGCCAGCAGGTCCAGTCCGAGTTCGGGCTGTAGTGACGCGCGGCGATACGGCCCGATTAGTTTCGGCCGTAGGACTGGAGCACTACGTCCAACTGCCGAAGGCGCTGCTGCAATCGGCGGATCTCGCTACCACCTGCCATTGCATCAAGAAGGCCCGCCAGAATATTTCCACCGCTCTTGTTGCGGGCGATAGGAGGGATGTACAGAAATAGGCGTAGTCGCTCGGGATCGTCGCGCAGAAGGTTCTTTATCTGCGCCTCCCATCGCTCAACATCCTCAGGCCCCGGTATCTCCTCATAGCCGAACCTCTCAGCAGGATTCTCCAACGCCGACAACAGCCGATATCCATGCTTTCTCTCTGTCCCAAGAGAAGTCGCGATGTCTGGCTTGGACTGATCGTCGACTGTGGAGATTTCGTACCGATCGGCAAGGGCCGAACCGGCGAGGACGATCCGGTCCGGTGGTGTCAGCTGTTGCCGGGCTTGAATGGCGTCAGTAAGCTCCCGGCCTTCAAGCTGTATCTGCCATTTGTCGGGGTTGTCGCGAAGGCGCTCCAGCTCTTGGATTCGGAGAGCTGCGCTCTGCCTCAACGTCGCGGCGCTCTCCCCCGCAGTACCTTCGAAGCGCTGGCGCTCGGCTTCTCCAAGCACCTTGCCGATGAAGTCGCCGGTCTTTCCGGTCCACAGGCTGTAGACGCCGTAGTCCGTTTCGCCAAACGCGTCGCCGCGAATGAGGCGCCACTCCTCGATCAAGGTCACCAGCTCGTGCTCGATGTCCTGTAGGGCTTTTTGGCGGGCAGCATCGACCATGGCCTGTCGTATGGCGCCGCTGCCGTACTGTCGACCATGCGACGAGGAGGAGCTGGGGCGAGGCGGGGGCGGCAGGCGCACCTTTCTTTTCACCGGTTGGGGCCGGGGTGATGGATCTTGGAATCGGATTCGAGGCGCCAGGGAACCCAGAACCACGGCGAGACCGACCCCAACAAGAATCCACCGCCCCAGGTCGCTGCCGACCGCGTCGAATGCGTTGTCCCAGGCTTCGAGGTCCGAGGGAATTCCAGCCGCACCGATCACCATCGTGATCAGGCCCAGCGCAGTCACCCCGAGGCTGATCCTCGGATGCTTCCGCATGAAATCGGTGTAGTGCCGCATTGCCGGGACGATATTTACGACGGGGGATAGTCGCGAAGCGACAGCGTGAGTTCTGAGGCAATCGACCTCTCTTGTGGACAACCGGGCAAAGGACCCGATCCGCAAGGAGGCTCGCCGTGCCCATCCTCACCACGATCCAATTCGGCCTGTTCCGGCTCGCCGAGATCAGCGTCAAACCGAATCCGAAAGGGCTGCCCGGCACCGAGGCCCTGGAGAAACTCGTCAACGGGCTCGCCGCGATCGCGCTGCTGGGCTGCGGCGCGGCCCTGGTGATCGGCGCCGCGCAGTGGGGCCTCGGCCAACGCGCCAACAACTACAGCCAGGCCGCTGACGGCAAGACGAAGATGCTCTACGGGATCGGCGGGGCCTTCGTCGTCGGCGCCGCATCGGCCTTGATCAACTTCTTCTACGGCGCCGGCTCGGCCGTCCGCTGATGGCGCGCCCAACTCGGCGTCCCGGCGATCCGCGCCCGCGTGGCGCGGCGCTCGCCCTCACCGCCCTCATCGTGCTCTTGGCGGGGCTGCTGATCGGACGGGCGAGCGCCCCAAGCAGCGAGGCCATCGAGGCGCCCGCGGGCAGCGGACCGACGCGAGTCCAAGACGGGGTGCCGGTCGGCCACGCCCGCACCCGAGAGGGAGCCGCCGCTGCGATCGCCTCCTACCAGCGCGCCTTCGCCGACCTCGCGATTCTGCAACCGGGCGTCATGCGGCGGCGGCTCGAAGTCGTGGCGAGCCCCGACTACGTGCAAACGATGCTCACCACCAACTCACCCGGCCGCGAACGGCTGGCGCGAGGGGCGATCGGGCAGGGCATAAGGCACGGCATCCAGACGCTGTATGCGGGAGTGCCGATCGGCTACCGGATCGAGTCCTTCTCGCCGCGCCGCGCCCGCGTGCTCACCTGGGGCTTCACCCTGCTCGGCAACGCCGCAGCAGTTGCGCCCCGGGCCTACTTCGGCCTCACCCACACCGACCTCGTCTGGCTGGATGGCGACTGGAAGATCGCCGGCACCGAGGCGAGCTTCGGCCCGACGCCGAAGCTGCAGACGCCACGCGGGCCGGTCAGCGGCTACGACGTGATGCGCCTCGCCAGGGAGCTGCGGAGCTATGGGGCGACTCCGTAGGCGCCTGCCCCAGGCGGGCCTTCTCGCCATCCTGGTGGCGCTGCTCGTGCTCGGCCGGCCGGCGCCCGAGCAGGCGCAAGCCAACCCCGTCTGCGACGTCGCGGGCGCCCCGGCCGATGCGATCACGGGCGGGGTCGACGCGATCACCGGTGGGATGATCGGCGGCAACCCGGTCAGCGACGCCTGCAACGCGGTCACCGACGACGTGGTGGGCGCCGCAACCGCGCCCGTGGCCGACGCCTTGAAAGGGGTCAGCAACGGCATCTTCAACCAGATCGCCGCCTGGGTCGCCGACGGTGCCGGTTGGCTGATGGGCCGGGTGGTGAAGGCGATCGACACCTCGACCAGTCCCAGACTCGACGGCAAGGGCTTCGTGCGCCAGTACCGCAAGATGACCGAGATCGCAGTGGTGCTGGCGGCGGCGATGTTGCTGCTCGCGGTGCTGGAGGGCCTGGCGCAGGGCAGCGCCGGGATGCTCGCCCGCGCGGCCTTCGTCAACCTGCCGCTCGCCTTTATCGGCGCCAGCGTCGCCTTCGTCGTCGTGCAACTGCTGATCGGCGCGACCGACGGGCTCTCGCAGGCAATCTCCAGCTCGACCGGGAATGACGGCGAGCGCTTCTTCGAGGACGCAATCAAGAGCCTCGGCGCCGCTGGCGGCGCGGCGGGCGAGACGATCGGCAACTCGACCGGCGCCAACCCGGTCGGCGGGGCGATCGGCGGCACGACCGGGTCGGCAGAGGTCCCGCTGTTCGTCACCTTCCTGGCGGCGGTGATCGGCGCCTTTGCCGCCTTCTTCGTCTGGATCGAGCTGCTGATGCGCGACGCCGCGATCTACGCGGTCGCGCTCTTCGTCCCGCTCTCGCTGGCCGCCTCGATCTGGCCGCGCTGGTCGGCCGCGCTGCGCCGGACGGCCGAGCTGATGGTGGTCGTGATCGCCTCGAAGTTCGTGATCGTCGCGATCATCAGCCTCGCCGCGAGCCTGGCTGCGGAGAACGCCGGCCAGGTCGAGCAGATCCTCGCCGCCGCGGCGCTGATGCTGCTCGCCAGCTTCGCCCCCTTCGTGTTGCTGCGCCTGGTGCCGTTCGCCGAGGGTGCGATGGCGGCCGCCTACTCGCGGCGCTCGGCGGGGGGCGGCGTCGTCGGCGGGATGCACCTGGCGACCCAGGTTCAGATGATGCGCAACATGGCGCGCGCCAACTGGGGCGGCTCGGGTGCCACCGGGCCGCGTTCGGGCGGGCGCGGCGGCAGCTTGCCGGGAGGCGGTTCCGGAGGGCCGCCGCGCGGAGGCGGCGGAGCGCCGAGCGGTGGTTCGGGAGCCGCCGGGGGCGGAGGCGCGGCCGCCGGAGCCGGCGCGGGGAGTGCCGCAGCCGCGGCACCGGCCGCTGCGGCTGCCGTGCCCGTCGCTGTGGCGGCGGGCAGCAAAGCTGCGGCCGGGCGCCTCGCGGGAGGCGCGAGCGCGCAGGCCGCCAGCGGCAAGCCCAGTCGCGAGACAAGCGCCGGCACCGGTACCGGCGGGACAGCGAAGACGGACACGCCGCGACCGAGCGCGGGGTCGACTGAGAAGCGCGATCCTTCCGTCGAGTCGCCGCAGCCCCGCCCGGCCGGGGGCGGAGAGGCGCCCGGCGACAGCGGTCGAGCGCCGCGCCCGGCACCGGAGACCTCCACGGCCAAACGCGAGGGAGCGGGTCGCCGTGAGTAGCGAACGGCGCTACCGCTTCGGGCCGCTGGAGCAGCGGACGCTGGTCGGCCCGCTGCGCCCGGGGCAAGTCGTGGTTCTCGCAATCGGAGCGGCGATCGGGCTCGGTGCGCTCTATGGGATCAGGAGCTTCGCCGGGCTGGTGATCGGCGTCGGTGCGATCTGCGCCGCCGCGGCGGCGATCCTCGTGCCGCTCGAAGGGCGCACCGCCGAGGAGTGGGCGCCAGTGGCGATTGGGTGGGCGCTACGGCGAAGGCGCGTCCGGGCCGGCTACCGCTCGACGGCGGTCGGGGCGGGGGCGGGGATCGGGCCCGACGGGGAGCCGGTCCACGAGCTCTCCCTACCCCCCGCTCTCGCCGACCTCGAGCTGCTCTCGGTGCCCTACGGTCGCGAGGAGATCGGCGTGATGCGCGACCGCCGCGACGGCACCTACACCGCCGTCCTCGCCGTGCGCGCCGGGGCCTTCGGCCTGCGCGACGCCGCCGAGCAGGAGCGAAAGCTCGACGCCTGGGGCTCGGTCCTGGCGAGCTGCGGGCGCGACGGCAGCCCGGTCCGGCGGCTGCAATGGATCGAGCGCACCCTGCCCGCCCAGGGAGACGAGCTGGCCGCCCACCTGCAAGCCGAGCGCGACCGCGCCGTGCCGATCGACTCCACCCTAGTCCGCTCCTACATCGAGCTGATCGAGTCGGCCGCCCCCGCGAGCACCGAGCATGAGGTCCTGATCGCGATCCAGATCGACCAACGGCGCGGCGCCAAGGAGTTGCGCCGTCTCGGCGGCGGCGAGGCGGCCGCCTGCGAGCTGCTGCTGCGCGAGGCCGAGGGCTTGGCGGAGCGCCTCTCGCTCGCCGAGCTGACCGTGTTCGGCGTCCTGCGGCCGAGGCAGTACGCGGAGGTGATCCGCGACGCCTTCGACCCCTTCGGCCGCCAGGGACGTGCCCGCGCGGCCGTGGGGGAACCGGGCCGCGAAGGGGTCGACCCGGCGCTGATGGGGCCGCTCGCAGACGCGACCACCTGGAGCACCTACCGCACCGACTCCGCGGTTCACGCGACCTACTGGATCTCCGGCTGGCCGCGCACCGACGTCGGCCCGACCTTCCTGATGCCGCTGCTGATGCAGACGAGCGCGCTTCGCACTGTCTCAGTGACGATCGAGCCGATCCCCTACTCGGTCGCGATGCGCCGAGCTGAGGCAGCGAGGACCGCCGAGGTCGCCGAGGAGATGCAGCGCGAGCGCCAGGGCTTCCTCACCACCGCCCAGGTGCGCCGCCGCCAGCAGGCGGCGGCGGGCCGCGAGGAGGAGCTGGCCGACGGCCACGCTCTGCTGCGCTGGGTCGGCCTGGTCGCCGTCTCCGATCGTTCAGAGGACGCGCTGGAGCGAAGCACCACCAACGTCGAGCACGCCGCCGCCCAGGCGCGGCTTGAGATGCAGCGCCTCCACGGCGAGCAGGACGCCGCCTTTGCCTGCGCCCTGCCGCTCTGCCGCGGGTTGCGGTGAATGTCCTCGCATCCGGGCAGTCGGGGAAGCTGCCGCATGCCTTCCACCTCGATCGTCAACCGCCTGCGGGGCCAGCGCGACGCGCTGGTCGACGAGCTCGCCGAGGCGATCACCGTCGAAGGAGGTCGACGCGACGGCAGCGCCGAGACGCGGGTAACGATCGACCTTCGCTATCCCGACGTGCCCGGTGAGGAGCTGGACCAGACAGAGCGCTGGCGCCTGCGGACCGCCCGACACCGACTTGCGCGCGCACCGTTCTCCCGGGCAGCCCTCGCGGCGTTCCACGGCGCCGAGGCGCAGAAGGGGAGGCGGCTGACGGCGGTCGACCTTCGCAACCAGAGCCGGGTCGCGGCGCTGATGGCCTGGCACTTCGAGCCGCGTCCGGGGCAGGGCGGCAGCCAGCGTCCCCACCTCGTCACCGCCCTGTCCCTGGCGGAGGACGCCGAGGGGCCGCTGCGCGGCGAGTACCTCATCGCCTGCTGGCTGCTCTGCATGATCGGCCTGGCGATCGATCGGCGAACTGTCGAGAAGGGTCGCATCGGGGTGGTGCTCGACGCGGCGATCGTCCTCGACAAGCCCGAACTCGCCGACCTGGGATTCAGGCGCGGGAAACGGCGCGGCGGCTACTCGGGCGAGTACTACGAGCTGGTGGCGTGACGTAGGTAGATCGCCTCTGCCTGCTTGGCGTAGCGCTCCGGCAGAGCCTCGTGAAGCTCGGCCACGAAGCGATCGGGCTGCTCGGCGCGGCGCGCCGGCAGCGAGTCGAAGAAGCGGTCGATCCCGGCGTTGATCGCCTCGAGGTGCTCGGGGTGGTCGCGCTCGACATCTTCCTGAAGCCCGCCGGCCACCTCCTCGACGGAGGCGCGGCGCAGATGCGCCGCGAGCCGCAGCAGATCCTCGACGCCGAGGTGCTTCTCCCGGCGACCCCAGGGGATCGGCTCCAACCCGAGCTCCTCGATCCCTCGCGTGATCCCCGCCGGGCTGATGTCGATCAGCTCGGCGGCGCGCGAGAGGGTCGGCAGCGCTCGGACGTAGCTGCTGCTGGTGACGTCGATGGTGGCCATGGTCTGCACAGTGTAGCGAAAGGATTGAAAGAAATGAAAGTAATGCCGTGAGGCACGCCGGGGCCTGCCCGGACAGGGGTTGCAAATGGCAGCACACCTTTATCTCCCCCCAGAGTGCCGGGGTGCTCGGTGAGGCTCCCCCGTCTCGGCGAGCGCCCCGGCCACAGCGCCACCACGGCGCACTTTCAGGCCGTCTACCCCTTTCTCGGCGAGGGCAGCCTCGGCGCCCCCGGCGTCTACGTCGGCCGCGACGCCTACGGCGGCGCCTGGCTCTATGACCCGTGGGCGCTGTATGAGCGCTCGGCGCTGGCCGGGCCGAACATGGTCGTGGTCGGCCAGATCGGCTTCGCCAAGTCCTCCCTCATAAAGACCTACATCTATCGCCAGCGCGTCTTCGGCCGGGTGGCGTGGGTGATCGACCCGAAGTCCGAGTACGCGCCGCTGGCCCAGGCGATGGGCGGCGTCGTAATCGCGCTGCGTCCCGGCGGCGAGGTCAGGCTCAACCCGCTCAGCTCGCGCGGCGGGCGCGAGGGGCAGCTGAGCCTGCTGCGCTCAGTGACCGGCGCGGCGCTGCGCCGCGAGCTGGCTCCCGAGGAGGACGCCGGCCTGCGAGTCGCGCTCGACTGCGTGAACGAGCAAAGCCCCAACGGCGAGCCGACCCTGCCGCAGATCGTCGCGGCGCTGCTCTCCCCGCAGGAGGAGATGGCGCGGGAGCTGCGCACCGACGTGGCGGGCCTGGCCGAGGCGACGCGCCAGGCGGCGCTCGGCCTGCAGCGCCTTTGCGAGGGCGACCTACGGGGCATGTTCGACGGTCCGACCAGCGCCGGTCTTAACCTCGAGGCGCCGCTGGTCGTGATCGACCTCTCCGCAGTCGGAGACTCGGCGGCGCTAGGCATCCTGATGACCTGCGCAGCGGCCTGGCAGCAGGCGGCGGTCGCCGAGCGCCGGCGAGAGGCCGAGCGCGAGGGCCGACCGGCGCCGAAGGTGATCTCGGTGCTCGACGAGGGCTGGCGGGTCGCCAGCCACGTCGGCGTTGCGGAGTGGCTGCAGCGCTCCTTCAAGCTCTCGCGCGCCCTCGGCACCCAGAACGTGATCGTCTTGCACCGGCTCTCGGACCTGACCGCTGCCGGGGACGCCGGCTCGCGCCAGGCGCAGCTCGCCGAGGGCCTGCTCGCCGACGCCGAGACGCGGGTGATCTACTCCCAGCCGCCCGATCAGATCGAAGGGCTGCGCCACCTGCTCGGGTTGACCCGAACCGAGCTTGAGATCGTGCCGACGCTGCGCCGCGGCGAGGCGCTGTGGCTGGTCGGGCGTCGCTCCTTCCTCGTCCAGCACCGGCTCTCGGCAACCGAGCGGGCGCTGGTCGACACCGACGCGCGCATGGTCGACCGCCGCGAAAGCTCCGAGGAGGTGCCCTCGTGAAGGGCAGCGGACCGAGCGGCGGCTCGGTGCTCTGGCCACTCGCGATCCTCGCTGCGCTCCTGCTCGGCCTCATCTGGCTGACGGGCTCGCTCTCGGCGGCGATCTTCGGCGAGGGCTGGACGACAGTGCGGACGAGCGAGCTGGTCCGCACCGCGCTGGAGCTGCCTTCGCACCTCGGCGAGCCGCACCAGGCATGGCCGGAGCGCAACCGCGAGGCGCTGCCTGGGGCGTTCGGCTTCTACGCGGTGATGGGCGCCCTGCTCGCCGCCGCGTGCGGGGCCGGGCTCCTGGCCGCTCGACTCCACGCCGCAATCGGTGAGGGTGGGCTGCTCGCGCGCCGCTCGCACCAACCCGCGAGCGCGCGCTGGGCAAGTGGCCGCGATCTGCGGACGCTCCGAGTCGACGGGCCGACCAAGGGGCGGCTCATCCTCGGTCATCAAGGCCGTCGACTGATCGCCGCCGAGGAGCGCCAGTCGGTGATCGTGCTCGCCCCCGCCCAGAGCGGCAAGACGACCGGGCTGGCGATCCCCTCGCTGCTCGAGTGGGAGGGACCGGCTCTCGTCACCTCGGTCAAGTCCGACCTGCTCACCGCGACCCTGAGCCGCCGGAAGGGGATGGGGCGAGCGATGGTCTTCGATCCGGTCGGCGCGACCAAACTGGGAAACGTCTGCGCGACGCCGCTTCACGCCTGCGGCTCCTGGCACGGGGCGCTGCGGGTGGCGAACTGGCTGAGCACCGCCGGGCGGCCAGGGGGACAAGGGCTCTCCGATGCGGACTTCTGGTACGCGGCGGCGGAGAAGCTGCTGGCGCCGCTGCTCTTCGCCGCCGCCGCGAGTAACAAACCCATCGACGCCGTCGTCACCTGGCTCGACAAGGGACCGAAGGCCAAAGACGAAGTTGCCAAGATCCTCGCGCCCGACAACCCGCATGAGGACTTCGATGCCGCCAAGCTCGCCTGGGAGGCGAACTGGAACCGCGAGACGCGCCAGCGCAGCTCGATCTACACCACCGCGGAGACGATCACGGCCGCCTTCGCCGACCCGCGGGTGCAGGCGGCCTGCCGCTCAGCGCAGTACACGCCGACCGATCTGCTCGATGAGGGAGCGAACACGCTCTACCTCTGCGCGCCCGCCCACGAGCAGCAGCGGTTGCGACCGCTGTTCTCGATGATGGTCCGCGAGCTGATCTCGGTCGTCTATGAGTCTTCGGCTGCAACGGGGAAGCCGATCGACCCGCCCCTGCTCCTGGTCCTCGACGAGCTGGCGAACATCGCTCCGATTCCCAACCTCGACGAGGTCGCCTCGACCGGCGCCGGCCAGGGGATCCAGCTGCTCTCGATCTTCCAGGACATGGCGCAGATCAAGTCCCGCTACGGCGAGAGCGCAGCGCAGACGATCACCAACAACCACCGCGCCAAGGTCTTCGGGACCGGCATCTCAGACCCCGACACCCTCAACTACATCAGCCGCGTCGTCGGCACCGGCGAGTTCGAGCACCGCTCCGAGACGGCCGACGACAAGGGCGGCGCGGCGAGGACGCAGGCCTCGATCTACCGCGAGCTGACGCCGGCCAACGTCGTGCGCGAGGCGAGAAGAGGCACGGGCCTCCTGGTCTACGGCCACCTGCCGCCGGCGAAGATCCGGCTGCGCCGCCCGCCGAAGCCGAGGACGATCGACTCCCGACAGCTTCCCGCCGAGCTACCCCTGAGCGCGGAGGCAGAGACGTGACACACGACAAGGAGACCCAAGAGCTCCCGGTCGCGGAGGCAGGGTCGGCGGCGGAGCCGCCAGCCGATCTTGGCCCCTGGGGAGCGGAGGCGGTGCGGCTGGGCGTCGATGCGGAGCCAACGCCACGTCGAGAGAACACGAGCACCGACGGTCTCCGGCCGGTCCGACACCGTTGGGTGACTACCGGCGCGCTCGGGCTCGCCGCCTTCCTAATCGGCGCCCTGATCGTTACCTCCCTCCCCTCGGGCCCCGACAACGACACGACTGCCCGGCCCCCCAGCCCCTCGAACGAGCGAGACGTCGCGTCCGCGCCCCGCGCCGCTCTCCCCAAGCCCGCGCCGCGTCGAGCCGTGCGCAACCCCGCGCGCGACGACGTCAAGGCGCGCAAGCCCAACACGCGCTCCCGTACCGCTCCCCCACCGACCCCCCAGCCCAGCGCCACCTACCTGCCATCCCCCGCACCCCCTCCGCCGTCGGAGCCGGTGACGCCCAGCCCAGCACCGGCTCCGACGGCGGAGGGGCCAGCGCCCACATCGCCACCGCAGTCAGCGTCGGGAGCCGAGGTCGCCAGGGAGTTCGGCTTCGAGCGGTAGAACGGCTGTGCCAGCCAGGCCCGCACTCAACCTTAGTCGCCGATCCGCTCGATCCTCATGTCGTGAACCTGCATGTTGACCCACTCATCGAACTGATGGATCGCGTCGCGAATAACCCTCTCAACCCCATCGAGACCTCGATCAACCGGCTCGTAGAGGAGCAGGCTCTCCTCCAGGGTTAGGGCCTCCATCAGCTTTTCGGTCGCCTCGTTCGCATTGGCGATCACCTCGGTGGCAGGCTTGGGGTTCCACTCACGGCGCAGCGTTTCAAGGCGGGCGAAGTACCGCGCATTGGCCGCGGTCGCTTCGGCTTCGATCTCTGCTCGTCGCGACTCCCCCTCGGCGACAAGACGCCCGACTACGTCTCGAGCTGCCTCCGACTCGATGAGCTCGTCATCCGCACCGTGGGTGTCCCAGAACTGAAACCACTCGACTAGACCGTTCACGCGCTCCCTGCCATCCGGGAGGTAATCGATTCCGCTCAGCAGTTCGCCAATGCGATCATCGAGATCTACGGCTAGGACGACGCGGACGTTCTCGTCCTCGATCTCAACCTCTGGCAACAGGGCCGTACGAACACGGTTTGCATCCTCGCGGAAGTTCAGCCACTCGCCGGGGTGACCGAAATCAGGATCACTGGACGACCCGAGTCCCTCGATCCCTACTTCCGCGAGCCGGGCCTTGATGCCGCTATGACCCACGGCGCTTCCTCGGCGATACCCACGGACCCACATATCCACGACTGCCCGAAACAAGACGCGGGCCAAAACGGGCACCACCTGCGGGTTGTGGCGGTCCCGATGGTGGGCAAGATTGCGGTAGCGATGGGTGATCCGCAGGATCGCGGCATCTCCGTCGCGGATCATCGGGTCCTCGGGATCGCCGGGGCAATGCTGGTCCAATGCTTGAGCGATCTCGATGCGCCGTTCGAAATTCCGCGTGGCGCGGCGCTTCTCGGCTCGCCCATACCGGGGGTGGTGTTGACGCATCCAGGCCCGGTCCTCCCAGATCGAATAGGCAAGGTCGCAGCGGCGGAAGATCAGCGCGTCGGCGAGTTGATCGAGCAGGATGATCGCCATCCTCGCCTTTGGAACCGAACCGGAGGAAAGCAGCTCCCGACAGACGGCCAGTTGCTCGGCCACCAGAGCGAACCTCTCAAGATCGCTCTCTGCGTCTGAGAATCCGGCCATTGGCTCGACGGCTGCCAGTCAGATCGCGGCGGGCCTAGTTGCCGTCTCGATCGGTGGCGTCGCGCTCGGACGTGGCCTCAGCGATGCTCTCTCGGACCAGTGCCTCGATATCGCCAAGACCCTCCTCTGGGGTGGCAAGGTCCGAGTAGACCCGATCGCCGGTGCCGAGGATGGCGTAGCCGACGAACCCCTCCACGATGGCATCAGCCGAGACCTTGAACTTGGCGGGGATCTGACCCCGCGGAGGCAGTTCGCGAACCTTCGGAGGAGGCTCGTCAACGATCTTGACCTCCGTCGGACGGTCGTTCGCGATCGGCTTGCCGGACGCCGACTGAAGACCTATCTCGACTACATGCTCGGAGCGCTCACCGAGGTTGTGTATGCGAAGCGCGATGAGGTGTTCGACCTCTTCTCTGTGGGCGTAGACATCGATGCCCATTCCGTCATGCCAGACGGCAACGCGGACGTCCCTCTCCCGCTCGGCGCGCCATCGGGATTCACTCCTCAGCAGCGCCGTGCCCGCCAACAGCAGGCTCAGAACGGACACGATGAGGGCGACGATCTCCACGGGCTGAAGAGTAGGCATAGTCGCCCTGGCGATGGCAGGTCAAGGTTCTCTCTGGGGGAGAGGTGGCATTCAACCGCAGACCGACTCCTGTTTAGCGTGCAAGCGGCAGCTCGCCCATGCGTGGGCTGACCGGATCAGCCGACAGACGAAGCCCGAATCTCTTTGAGCCGTTGCTCCGCGAGGCGCCGGATTAGGGCATGCTCATCATCTTCAAGCTGCTCGACGAGACTCCACTCCCCAGTTTCAACAGCGAGCACTAGAAGGTTGTGACGGACTGCGACATTGGCGTCGGCGGCAAGGCCAGCGACAATGTCCTCGGGCGGCAAGCCATCGTGTCGCGTTTGCCAACAGCGAAGCGCCGCGAGTCGTACCGCTGGGTCTCGGTGGCAGAGCAAAGCCTCGATCGGAACGGGAAGATCGACGTCTGGGACCTGAGCGAGGGCGTCGGTGGCAGCGGCGATCACGCTATCTGGCCCCCGCTGATAGGCGATGATTACCGCCTCAGCGAGCGGCTCGCGAGAAAGGTCGGGATAGGCGCGGAGAACGCGACCGACAGCCCCGATAGCCGCCTCTTGGAGCACTGCTGGCGTATGCATGTTTATCTGGACGCGCGAAAGCGGATCATCGATGTTCCGGTCCCATTGAGAAAGCGGGTATTCACCCTTCGCGGCAGGCGCAAGTCCCTCCACGACCGCGCTCACCTGGCGCGTCGGTATCGCGTCGGCGAAGTTGAAGAGCGCGTTCGCCGCTGCATGGCGATTCAGCTCTGAGTCAGCCGGGTCGTTGGCGATCTCCAGCATGCGCTCAACCGCCGCCGCCCGCGCCTCCTCGCTTGCGCTCTCGGCAGCAATCGCCTCCTGGGCCACGTTGCGTCCGCCGCCCACCGAGATACCACGCTCGGTTCGTTCGACGTTGACCGCCTCGCTCAGGGTTCTGGCAGCACGCTCGGCAGCCTCTTCAAGCACCTCGTTCCCGGCGACCAGACCGGCAAGCGAGAGGACGGCCAGGGCGGGACAGGAGTCGACTGCTGCGGCTTCGATCGCATCGCGAGCGGAGTCATCCTCCTTCACGCGTTCGGCCAGGAACTCGATTGAGATGCGGCTGTTATATGGGTCAGCGAGAAAGGACTCGACGAGCGCCTCGGTCGCATCAGTGAGACCGACAGAGGTGGCGTACACGAGAGAGCGTCCAGCCGTTCGGCCGATGTCGAATCGGCCTCCCTTCAGGTCGACAAGGAGCTGATCGAGTGCAGGCTCACGTTGATCATCAGGAAGGCCGAGCAAGATTGCGGCCAGCGCACGACGCGCCTGGTAGGCGGGCTGAGGCGCATGGAATCCATCCGGATCCTGGTTGGCCTCGGTGATAACCCACCGGCCAACCTCGGCGAGAAACTCGGCGGGCAGCCGCTCGCCAGTCTCGGCAATCACAGCAAGCGTCGCATCGCGCTCCCAACGAGACCCACCAGCTCGCAGCACACCCGCTATCTCCGACGAGGGAGCCGTCTTGGCCGCGATGGCGGCCTCCTTGCTCTTGCCCGCTGCGATGTAGAAACCCATCGCCATCGTCGGACGATTGGCCTGGAGAAGGAGCTCGCCAAGCTTCTCTGAGACTTCGAGCTGACCTTGCAAGCTGCCGCTGCGCCGATGCATCTCAAGCGCCAGCGAGTAGTCGTGAAAGGCATCCGGCAATTTGCCAGCAATGCGGTGATCCATGCCCTGCCTCGCCAGGCGCCCGGCACGGGCGACAGGCGCTTCCGGAGAGCCGCGCTGCTCGTAAGCAAGGGCGCGCAACTCCATCTCAGGCCACCCGGCGGCATTCATGATCACTGCAAGCTGGAGCGAGTAGAAGGCATCCGCAGCCTGCTCCTGGTAGCCCGGAGCGCGAGAGAAGGCCGCGATCGCGCGCCGGTAGGCGTCCTGGGAACGATCGACCTGGCCCGCCCGAGCGAAGCTGGCACCGCGACGTTGCCAAGCGAGACCAGTCCATACCGGCTCGTCGCCGCGATCAAGTGCTAGAAGCAGCTCGTCCCAGTCGGCCCCTCCCCCGTAGGAATCGGAAGCGTCCAAGGCGTCGAGGCGATCGAGGCAAAGGCGAAGCTCTGCTTCGTCCGTTGGACCAGCAGTCGTCAGATCGGCCGTTACATTGAGCACGGTGTCGAACTCGCTCGCGAAGGCGAGTAGGTCGCAGTAGTTCGCGAGGTGCTCAAGATGCTGCTCATCGCCACGGGCGTGCTCGGCGGCAGCCCGCAGCGCCTCAAGCGAGCCGGCGAGGTCTTCGGGGAAGCCGATTCGAGCCTCAAGCGCATCGGCCTGCCATTGCCGCTCCGCTGGCAAAACCTCGCGTAGCTTCCCGATGGTAAGCCGAGCCTGACTGCTCCCACGGAGGACTTGAGCCTCGGCGGCCTGCGATATGGCCGTCGCGGCGGCCTCTGCCTCGCCAGCCTCGGCATAGAGCTCGCCCGCGAGGCCCAAGTAGGTATCGGCGACGACACCGAGCGTCGCATCGCGAAGCGCTGCGACGATCTCCATGAAGAGAGCGGCTGCGGCATGTGGCTTCCCAGCGTTGGCAAGTTGCTGAGCCCGACGCGCGTCATCCTCACGACCGATCTGGACGAGCGGGCCCCGCAAAAGGGCCTCGGCTGCACTGCTGGGTCCGTCCTCGGATTTTGGGCCAGCCCCCACCGCCTCGAGCAGTCGCTCGTGCTGGCGATCCATCTTGTGGGAGAGATGGGAGATACCGTCCCCGAGCTCCTGCTGGACCCATGGCGCCAAGCGGACGATGCTCGACGCGATCTCCCCCGCAAGCTCCTCTCGTTCCTCGGGCGCGACGTTTTGGAGCTGGTGGGCGACAAGCTCCGCCAGCAGGCCGCCCTTACCTTCGATCAGATCGCCGCCGAGGGTCGCGAGGATCGCGTCGCCGAGTTCGTCCACCTCCAGCCAAGCGAAAAAATTCTTGCGCGAGAGTCCCGTCTGCTCGCCGTACTGCTCGTAGATGATTGCGAGCAATCGTTTGGGCGGGTCGAGTTGGAGCAGTTTGTCGACAGCCGCCTTGCCCCCACGCAGGACGACGTCGAGCGCCTTGCCCGCCAAAATCTCGCCGATCACGGTCACCACACCAAGGTAGACAATCCTTAGGCTGGTCCTAGCGAATACCGCGTGCTTTCTCGCAACTCTGAACTCGGTCAGAGCAACACAGGCCTTTGACGTCAGTCGAGGTCGGCCGACCCGAGCGCGATCCACTCGACCTCGCCATTGACCATCGGCACCTCATCGGGATAGCGGCAGGCCCACCTGGCGCGCTCCGCGCGGGAGAAGGCTCCGCTGCGGTAGGCCCGAAGCCGCTGGCTCGGGCTCATCCGATCGAGGCGGACGAGGAAGGAGTCCTCTTCGGAAAGGTCGACGACCCGCAACGAGCCGTTGGAGCTCGGAGCGGGCGACCTGCGGATCGTCGTCTCCGGCGCCGGGAACAGGGTCTTCAGTGCTGCGGTGCTCACAGTGAACCTCCTTGGTCGTAGCGCCCGCCCGTGGCGGGAGCCGGTGCCCTGCCCCGCCCGCCCTGGCGGGCAAGATGCGGGCACCAAGCGGCTCCCGTCGCGGGCGGAATGCCCACTCAGAGCTGATGTCCAGCCGGGGCGGCGATCGCCTCAAGCCGGCAAGGGCGAGCGAGTCGGCTCAGGGCTCGGCGCAGGGAACGACTTCGACGGTCACGACCGGGCCGAAGGCGGTTCGGAACTCAAGCCAGCTCTGGCCACTCGCACCGCCGCCGAGCAAAGCGGTGACGTCCTCGGGGTCGAGGAAGAGGCCCTCCCCGATCCCGACGACGACTTGGATCGCCGAGTTGTCGGGCGGCAGGGTCTCGACGCAGCTCAGGGTGCCCTGCAGACCGCAGCCGAAGAAGTGCCCGTGGTGGTTCACGACGACCCGCACCTCCTCGTCGATGTGCGCCTGAAACCAAGTCAGGGCCTCGGTGAACTCGATCGGTCGCAAGACCTCCATGGCGCCCAGAGTGCGCAGCGTCATGTTTTCTCCCCCTCTCGCTCCTCCAGTTCCCGCAGCCGGACCCGCCCCTCGGCCGCGCAGCGATTGATCTTGGTCTGACTCCAGCCGCGCAGCTCGCCGATCTCCGCGTAGCTGATGCCGAACCCGATCAGGATCAGCGTCGTGCGCTCGTCGGGCTTCAGCTGGTCGAGAAGCGCGATCCGCCGCTCCAGCGCCTCGGCGCGCTCAGCCAGCTCCGCCGTCCCCGGCCGTGAGTCGGCGAGGACGATCTCCAAGCCCGTCAACTCGCCCGGCTCGACCGTGACTACGTGCAGATGCGAGCCCCGGCGTCGGGCGTTGTTGCCGATCGCCCAGGCAAAGCGCTTGACGACGAGCCGCAACCAGGAGATCGCCCGCTCCTCATCGCCCTCGAAGAAGCGAAGGAAGGCGACGCAGCCGTCCTGCAGGGCGTCCTCGGCGTCGGCCGCGTTGACTGAGTTCGCCCGCGCCGTGCGCCGCAGCGCCTCGCCCTCGCAGGCAAGTAAGCCTTCGAGCAACCGCGCACGCGAGACAGCGGCGCTCGGGCTCTTGGGCTGATCGGCCATGAAGGCGGCCCAGCACGGCTTCGCCGTGCCACCATGGCCGCCGGCCGATCAGCCCAAGAGCGACCGCCCTCATACGCCTCTGATCTCGATGCCGATGTCCTGCTCCGCCATCTGCTCGGCGCCGCGGCCGCGATCGAGGACCGCCCGCACCTGTTCGAGGCGACGCTGGGTCTTCTGCCAGTCCGAGCGTTCGCGCTCGCCGTTCGGCTCTGAGCCCAGGGCACCGCGCTCGTGTGAGCGGACGTTGTGGCGCTGGCGGTAGAAGTAGATCGCGTCGACTCCCTCGTTCCAGGCCGCAGCCTTGACCGGATCGCTCGGGCGCTCGCCGAGGGCCTCGCGAACCATCGGCGAGGGATCGAGGCGCTCCAGGGCGATGTCGCGACGGCGCAGCTGCGTCATCCGTTCCTCGATCAGCCCGGACTCCATCCGCTCTACGGGCGTGAGCGGCGAGGTCCGCTCCTCGCTCCCGACTCGCTCAGCCAGCTCCACCCGCTCGCCGCGCAGCAGCCCCAAGCGCTCGCCCGCGTCCCGGCCCGCCGCCGAGACGACCTCGACGCGCTCGGCGTCGGGACGGCGCTCGGCAACCAGCTCCGCATACTCGCTCCGCAAGGCGGCGAGCTGCTCCTCGACCCGAACGATCGAGCGATCGAGCGAGGTGAGCTGTTCTTGGGCGGGAGAGACTCGCTCAAGAGCTTGCTGGCGCTCCTCCAACTCGCGCAGCCTCTCTGAGAGCCCGAACTCGTTCATCGCGGCGACCCGCTGGCGCGGGGAGACCTCGTGCGCGGGCAATTCCTCCCCTGGGCGCTCAGCCGCGACACGGAGCTCGTGGGCGGGGTCCTCGATCGTCCTCGTCCCCGGCCCCAACTCGGCATCGGTCAGCTCCAGCGCAGCGACGCCGTAGGCGGTGGTCGGACCGCGCGAGCGCGAGACCGAGACCAGAAACTCCTCGCGGCTCGTGCCGACGTCGAGCAGGGTGAACGCCTGCTCGAAGGTCTTCGACTCCGCCGCGTAGGCGCTGATCGCGTAGGCGTGCTGCAGCGAGGGCTCGCCGCTGGTCGTGCGGTAGTCGAGATACTCCGCCCGCAGCACGACGCCGCGCTCGTCGCCGCCAATCCGCTGCAGCTCGATCTCCCGCCGGGCGGCATCGACCGCCGTCACCTCCCAGCGCTCTCGGTTTGAGACGTGCGGCGTGTTGACGCGGGTGATGACGTGGTCCCCGACGGCGAAGGGCTGCTCGGTGACCCGCAGCTCCTCGGCACCGAGCCGGCCCTCGTCGCGCAGCAGCTCACGGCCCTGCACGTTCAACTCGGCGACGTCGCGATTGCGCCGGGCGATCATCACCGCGTCATCGCCCCCGGCGAAGGCAGCGTGCCAGTCGAGGACGAGCGCGCCAAGCGCCTCCTCGTGGGTGTCGGCGATCACCAGCCGCTCCTCGGCGCGCAGCAGGTCGAGCGCGTCCGAGCCGCGCCCGGCGTGAGCGAGACGAACGATCTCGCGGTCGACCTCGGCGCGCTGGCGGCGGATCTCGGTC